>DATBIO010000127.1:0-18910 GCA_036556965.1 Vicinamibacteria bacterium | reverse complement strand
ATCCCCGCATCATGGAGTACCTGCGCCGCCTCTACGACGACGGCGATCCGGTCCGGAGCGAGATGGAGGCGCTGGCCCAGGAGCGGCGCTTCCCGATCGTGGGGCCGCTCGTGGGCCGCCACCTCGAACTGCTCACGCGCGCCATCGGCGCCAAGCGCGTCTTCGAGCTGGGCTCGGGCTACGGGTACTCGGCCTTGCATTTCGCGCGGGCGGTGGGCGAGGGCGGTGTCGTCCACTGCACGGAGCTGGACGAGGACAACATCCGCCTGGCCCAGGGCTTCCTGGTCCGGGCCGGGGTCTGGGACCGGGTCACCTACCACCGCGAGGAGGCCACCGCCGCGCTCCGCCGCGTGGGCGGCACCTGGGACATCGTCTACAACGACATCGACAAGGACGGGTACCCGGACACCGTGGACCTGGCCCACGCGCACCTGCGGCCCGGGGGGCTGTTCATCACCGACAACGTGCTCTGGTCCGGCCGCGTGCTGGAGGGGGCGGACGACGGCAGCCCCGCCACGCGGGGCGTGCGCGAGTTCACGCGCCGGCTCTTCGCGCACCGCGGCTTCCGCGCCGTCGTCGACCCCACGCGCGACGGCGTCGCCGTGGCCGTCAGGCTCTAGGTCAGACGCGCGGCGTGGTCGCGGAGGCCCGTGCGAGCGGCTGGACCTGGGCGCCGGGGCGCGCCGCCTGGCCCTGGCGGCTCCTCGCCTGGGGCGCGGCGGCGGCGGTGATGGCGTCCGTCCTCTCGCCGGCGCTGCGGGGCGCGGCCAGGGGACCGTACAAGGACTTCGAGTGGCACGGCGAGAGCACCGGCCGCACGCTGGAGAGCGGACGCTTCGAGACTCCGCATCCCCTCTATCAGGCCATGCTGCTGGCCCTGTCCCGCCTCACCGGGCGGACGGACTGGGTCCGCCTGGGCACCCGCGTGGCCCTCGTCTTCCAGCTCGCGCTCCTGCTCCTGCTGGCCTGGGTCCTCGAGCGCGCGCTGCCGCCCGGGCGGGCCGCCCCCGCCTGGGGGGCGCTCACGGCCGCGCTCCTCCTCGTGGCGGCGCCCGTCAGCTTCGCCTCCTGGTCCGCGCACAACCTCTATCGCGGCTACCTTGCCGTCAACGCCCTGCACAACCCGACGCTGCTGGTGCTGCGGCCGCTGGCCTTCGCCCACGCCGTCCTCGCCGCGCGCGCGGTGATGGGCACCTCCGCCTCGGGCTGGGGGGTGGCGGGCATGGCCGCGCTGGCCGTGGCCGGCGCGCTGGCCAAGCCGTCGTACGCGCTGCCGCTGCTCCCCGCGCTGGCCGCGGCGTGGGCCTGGCGCGCGGCGCGCGGGCAGGCGGTGGACGCGCGCGCCCTGGTGGGGGGGGCCTTCCTGCCCCTGGGCCTCGCCCTGGCCGCGCAGGGCCTGTTCGCCTACGCGCGCGGCGAGGCGGCCCTGGTGTGGGCGCCCCTCCGCGTCCTCGCGGACTTCGGCGCGTCGCCCGCGCGCGTCGTCCTTTCCGCCGTCTTCCCCCTCACCGTGGCCGCGGTGTTCGCGCGCGCGGCGCGCCGGGACGCCGTGCTCGTCCTGGCCTGGGCCGGCTTTGCCGCCGGCCTCGCCCTGGCCAGCCTGCTCGCGGAGTCGGGCAACCGCGCGACGCACGGCAACCTCTTGTGGTCGGCCCAGGTGATGCTCTTCCTGCTCTTCGCGGCCAGCGCCCGCTTCGTGCTCCGCCAGGCGGGCGCGCCCCGGCCCCGGAACGCGGCGCGCATGGCTGCCTGCGGCCTCTCCCTGGCCCTCCACCTCGCCTGCGGCGTGTACGCGCTGCGTCACCCGGCCTGGATGTGAGGGGTGCGCCCATGAGCGGCCGTGGCCTGGGGGTCTGGTCGGGGACGGGCCTGGTGGTGGCGAACATGATCGGCGCCGGCGTGTTCCTCTCCAGCGGGTTCATGGCCCAGCAGATGGGCGCCCTGGCCATCATGCTCGCCTGGCTGGCGGGCACCGCCATCGCCCTGTGCGGCGTGGTGGCCTACGGCGAGGTGGCGCGCCTCGTCCCGCGTTCCGGCGGCGAATACCGGTACCTGAGCGAGCTCCTCCATCCCGGGCTCGGCTACCTGGCGGGCTGGGCCTCCCTCCTCGTGGGCTTCTCGGCTCCCATCGCCGTGTGCGCGGCCGCCGCCGGGCACTTCGCCAACACCCTGGGCCTGGCCCTGCCCCCCTCCCTCACCGGTGCCGTCCTCATCGTGGTCCTGACCGCGGCGCACGCCGCCGGGTTCACCCCGTCGCGCCGCGTGCAGGACGGCCTGGTGGCGGTCAAGACGGCCCTGGTGGCGGGGTTCGCCCTGGTTGGCCTGGCCCACGTGCGCGGGAGCTGGCCGTCGTGGTCGCCGCCCCGCCCCGCGGAGGAGCCGGTGTCCGTCTTCCTGGGGAGCCTGTTCTTCGTGGCCTTCGCCTTCAGCGGCTGGAACGCCGCCGTGTACGCCGCGGAAGAGTTCGCGGAGCCGCGGCGCGACGTGCCGCGGGCCATGGTCCTGGGCTGCGTGGTGGTGGCCGCGCTCTACCTCGCCGTCAACTGGGTGTTCGTGGCCAGCCTGACGCCCGAGCGCGCCGCCGCCGTCTTCGCCTACGAGAGCACGCGCGTGACCCTCGGGCACCTGGTCATGACGGACGTGCTGGGAGAGGCCGGCGGCCGCGCGATGTCGGTGCTGGCCATCGTCGCCTTCGTCTCGTCGATGAGCGCCATGCTCTTCGTGGGCCCGCGCGTGTACGCGGCCATGGCCGAGGACGGGTTCCTGCCGCGGGGTCTGGCCCGCCGCCGCCGGGACGTGCCCGTGGCCTCCGTGATCCTGCAGGGGGCGCTCGCCCTGGTCCTGCTCCTCACCCAGCGCCTGCAGCAGACGCTCTCCAACCTCGGCGCCATCCTCACCCTCTTCGCCGCGCTGGTGGCCCTGGCCCTCTTCGTCGTCCCGCGCACGCGCGGGTTGCGGCCCTCCGCCACCGCGCGCGGGGCGGCCGCGCTCTACGTGCTCTCCGCCGCCTGGATGCTCTACAACGGGCTGCGCGCGGGCACGCGCCTGGAGGTGTGGCTGGGTCTGGTGGCCGCCGCCGCCCTGGCCTTCTGGTGGCGGAGCCGCCGCGGGCGGGCGCCCGGCGAGGAGCCGGCGATCAGGCCGTGATGGAGAACGTGGTCCGCAGCTCGATGTCCGGCCGCATCGAGTGCCACACCGAGCAGTAGGTCTCGCGCGAGAGGGCGATCGCGCGCGCCACGCGGTCGGGCGGCAGGTCGCCCTCCACCGCGAAGTCCAGGGCGACGCGGAGGAAGCGGCGCGGGTCGGTCTCCGCGCGCTCCGCGGTGAGGCGCACGCGCAGCCCGCGCAGCGGCAGGCGGCCCTTCTCCAGGATCAGCACCACGTCCGAGGCCATGCACCCGGCCAGGGCGAAGGCCAGGGTCTCCACCGGCGTGGGACCGGCCGCCCCCTCCCAGTCCTGGAGCATCGACCGGTCCTCCGCCCGCGCACGGAGACGGCCGCCCCCCTCCCACACGAGGTCGATGACGGTCGGGGGGCGCCCCGCCATCTAGGCGCGGCGCTGCAGCAGGCGGGCGATGCGGTCCTCGAGCGGCGGGTGCGTGCTGAAGAGGCTGGCGAAGCCCCGGCCGGAGAGCGGGTTCACGATGAAGAGGTGGGCGGTGGCGGGGTCCGCCGCCATGGGCACGGCGTCCTTGGCCTCGTGGAGCTTGCGCAGGGCGCTGGCCAGCCCGTCCGGATATCCCACCAGTCGGGCGCCGGTGGCGTCGGCCTCGTATTCCCGCGACCGGCTCACCGCCATCTGGATGAGCATGGCGGCGATCGGGGCGAGGACGAGGGTGAGGATGCCGCCGAAGATCCCGCCCCCGTCGTCGTCGTCGTGCCTCAGGCCGGTGAAGTAGGCCATGTGCGCGAGGTGGGAGATGGCGCCGGCCAGGGTGGCCGCCACCGTGGAGGTCAGCGTGTCGCGGTTGAGGACGTGCGACAGCTCGTGCGCCAGCACCCCCTTGAGCTCCTCGCGGTCGAGCGCGCGCAGGATTCCCGCGGTGGCCGCCACCGCCGCGTGCGCGGGGCTGCGGCCGGTGGCGAAGGCGTTGAGCCCCTCGTCGGGGATCAGGTAGAGCCGCGGCATGGGGATGCCCGCGCGCCCGGCCAGCTCCTGCATGATGGCGTAGAGGTCGGGTGCCTGATCCGGCGAGACCGGCTGGGCGCCGTACATGCGCAGCACGATCTTGTCGCTCCAGAAGAAGGCCGCGAAGTTCATGATGGCGGCCATGACCAGGGCGAAGGTCATGCCTCCACGGCCGCCCACGGCCTGGCCCGCGAACAGGAGCAGGCCGGTGAGCGCCCCCAGCAGCAGCGTCGTCTTCAGCGTGTTCACGGCGTCTCTCCTCCGTTCTTCGAAGGTACGATGACCGGACGGCAGGAGCAAGCATGGGCGTGGCCCTGGTCGACGCGGGCTGGCCGCCGCCGCCGCCGCCGCGTCAAGGCGCGGGCGGAGGGCCCGGCTTGACACCTTTTCGGGAGGGCTCCTAGAATCGCGATCATGAGCGACGTGCGCACGTCGGCCCGGCGAAGCGCGGCCGTCGTGTGCTGGCGCCCGATCCATCACCACCACGCCTAGGCGGACGGGCCGGGAGGCCCGGCCGCGGAGGCGGAGCGGGTTTCCTGGAGGGATCGGGCGGTGCGCAAAGGGCCTCTTCAGGACGACCTGAAGAGGCTTTTTGATTTTGGGGAGCACGTGGCCGGCATCTGCGTGAGCCTGACCGAGGGCACGACTGCCGCCACCATCGACCGCATGGTGGAGCTGGCGGACTGCGCGGACCTGTTCGAGATCCGCGCCGACTTCGTACAGGACCTCGACCTGCTCACCCTGCGGCGCACGGCCAGCCGCCCCCTGCTCCTCGCCTGCCGCTCGCGGTCCCAGGGCGGGAGGTGGGAGGACGACGACCCCCAGCGCCGGCTCACCCTGCTGGAAGGGGTCAAGCGGGGCTACGAGTGGGTGGACGTGGAGTCCAACAGCCGGCTCCTGGACGTGATGCTGGAGAAGTCCGGCAACGGCCTGGTGGTCTCCCATCACGACCTGGCCGGCACCCCCGAGGACCTCGACGGGCTCTATCAGCGCATGGCCGACCTGGGCGCCGACGTGGTGAAGATCGCGGTGACGCCGCGCTCCATCCGCGACGTGGGGCGCCTGCTCGAGTTCGCCGCGCGCGCGGCCCTGGGCGCGGGTCCGCCGGTGATCAGCCTGGCCCTGGGCCCCATGGGCCTGGTCACGCGCGTGCTGGCCGGCCGCCACCGCGCGCCCTTCACCTACGCGGCGCCGGCGGCGGGGGCGGAGGCCGCCCCCGGCCAGCTCGCCGCGCGCGACATGGCCGGCCTCTTCCGGGCGCGGGAGCTGACGGCGGCCACGCGCGTGTACGGGATCCTCGGCCGCGACGTCGCGGGCAGCCTCTCGCCGCTCCTCCACAACCGCGCCTTCCAGGCGCGGGGCCTGGATGCCGTCTACGTCCCGCTGCAGGCGGACAGCCTCGAGGGCTTCCTCGCCCACCTGCCCGCCTTCGGCGTCAGCGGCTTCGCGGTGACGCGGCCCTACAAGGTGGCCATCGTGCCCCACCTGGCCAGCGTGGACGACGAGGCGGCGCGCTGCGGCAGCGTCAACACCGTGGTGGTGCGGGAGGGCAGGCTGCACGGCCTGAACACGGACGCCGCGGGCGTGATGGGCCCCTTGAGCCGGCGCCTGGACGTGCGCGGGAAGCAGGCCGTCATCCTGGGCGCGGGGGGGGCGGCGCGGGCGGCCGCGCTCACGCTGCGCCGCCAGGGCGCCCGCGTCAACGTGCTGGCGCGGCGCGAGGAGGAGGCGGCGGAGGTGGCGGCCACCGTGGGCTGCGCGCACGGGAGCCTCTCCGCTCTCGGCCGCTACGCCTGGGACCTGCTCATCAACGCCACGCCCGTGGGCTCGGCCGCGGCCCCGGACCGGAGCCTGGTGCCGCCGGAGGCGCACCGGCCGGACAGCGTGGTCTTCGACATGGTCTACGACCCGCTGGAGACGCGCCTCCTGCGCGAGGCCCACGCCGCGGGCTGCACGATCGTGGACGGCCTCGAGATGCTGCTGGCCCAGGCCATGCCCCAGTTCGAGGCCTGGACGGGCATGGAGGCCCCCGCCGAGGCCATGCGCGCGGCCGCCGTGCGCTGGGCGCAGGAGCGCCTCGCGTGAGCCGCTACTCCCGCCAGGAGCTGTTCGCGGGCATCGGCCGCGAGGGCCAGGAGAGGCTGCGCGCGGCGCACGTGGTGCTGGTGGGCTGCGGGGCTCTCGGCTCGGTGCTGGCGGACACCATGGCGCGGGCGGGCGTGGGACGGCTCACGGTGGTGGACCGCGACTTCCTGGAGATGAGCAACCTCCAGCGCCAGTCCCTCTTCGAGGAGGCGGACGTGGCGCGCGGCCTGCCCAAGGCGGTGGCGGCGGAGGCGCGCCTGCGCCGCGTCAACTCCGAGGTCGAGGTGGCGGGCCTGGTGGCGGACGTGGCCGGTGACAACGTGCTGGGCCTGGTGCGGGGGGCCACCCTCGTCCTCGACGGCACCGACAACTTCGAGGTGCGCTTCCTCCTCAACGACGCCTGCCTGAAGGAGGGGGTGCCCTGGGTCTACGGCGCCTGCGTGGGGGCCTACGGCCTGGCCCTGGCCGTGCGTCCCCGCCTCACGCCCTGCCTGCGCTGCGTGCTGGAGGAGAAGCCGGCCCCGGGAAGCGGGGAGACCTGCGACACCGCGGGCGTGGTCGCTCCCATCGTGCAGGTGGTGGCCGGCCTCCAGGGCGCGGAGGCGCTCAAGCTCCTGGCCGGGCGGACGGAGGCCCTCCTGCCCGGCGTGGTCAGCGTGGACCTCTGGCAGGGCACGTTCGAGGTCATGGACCTGCGCGGCCAGGCTCCCTGGTGCCCCGCCTGCAGGGAGGGGCGCTACGAGTTCCTGGACGCGCCCGCGGGCACCAGCGCCGTCCTCTGCGGGCGCGACGCGGTGCAGGTGCGCCCGCCCGCCGGCGCTCGCGTCGACCTGGCCGCGCTGGCCGCGCGCCTGGAGCCGCTGGGGCGCGTCGCGCGCAACGAGCACCTGTTGCGCTTCAACGACGGGCGCGCGGAGCTGGTGGTCTTCGCGGACGCGCGCGCCATCGTGAAGGGCGTGGCGGACACGGCCCAGGCGCGCACGCTCTACGCGCGGTACGTCGGATCATGAGCGCCGCCGCCCGCACCCGCGTGGAGGTGCCGCCCGGCGTGCAGTGCTTCGTCGGCGAGGAGGCGCGGCGCCGGCGCGCCCTGGAGCGCGCGGTGCTGGGCGTCTTCGACGGGTGGGGCTACGAGGAGATCATCCCTCCCCTCTTCGACTTCGCGGACGTCTTCGCGGGGCCGGCCCTGGAGGCGCGCACCTACTCCTTCGTGGGCCGCGACGGCAGCCTCCTCGCCCTGCGCCCCGACTTCACGAGCCTCATCGCCAAGATGGTGGGGGGCCGGCTGGCGGGGCGGCCGCGGCCGCTGCGGCTGTTCTACGCCGGCGAGGTGCTGCGCTACGAGACGCCCAAGGCGGGCCGCCAGAGCGAGCTCTACCAGGTCGGGCTGGAGCACATCGGCGGCGTCGCCCCCGAGGCCGACGCGGAGGTGCTGGCGGTGGCCGCGGAGGGCCTGCAGGCGGCGGGCGTGTCCGAGTACGTGCTCGCCCTGGGGCACGTCGGGGTCTTCGCCGGCCTCCTCGAGGGCACGCCGCTGGAGCCGCTGGCGCTGGAGCGGCTGCGCGAGCGGGTGGACGTGAAGGACGCGCCGGGAGCGGCGGCGGTGCTGCGGGGGGCGGGCGCCCCCGCGCGCCTCGCGGAGGCGGTGGCGCGGCTGGCCGGTTTGGGGGGCGAGCCCGACGCCCTCGACGAGGCGCGGAGCCTCTGCGCGTTCTCGGCTCCCGCGCAGGCGGCGGTGGAGGAGCTGGCCGCCATCACCGGAGGCCTGGCCGGGGCGGGCCTCGGCGCCCGTGTGCGCGTGGACCTCACCGAGGTGCGCGGGCTCGACTACTACACCGGGCTCCTGTTCCGCGTGTACGCCCCGGGCCTGGGCTTCGAGCTGGGGGGCGGCGGCCGCTACGACACGCTGCTGGGCCGCTTCGGGACCCCGTCGCCCGCGGTGGGGTTCTCCTTCGGCCTGGACCGCCTCGCCCTCGCCCTCGAGCGGAACGGCGCGGCGGCTCCCGCGGAGGCGCCCGCCGTGGAGGCGGGCGGACTGGCGGACGCGCGCCGGCTGCGCGCTTCGGGTACGCGCGTGCGGGTGGGGAGGGCGCGGTGAGCCTGACCGTGGCCCTGGCCAAGGGCAAGCTGCTCGCGGGTACGGAGGACCTGTTCGGGCGCGCCGGCCTGCCCTTCCCGCGCGCCGAGGGGCGGCGCCTGGTGAGCGAGGCGGGCGACCTGCGCTACCTCTTCGTGAAGGACCAGGACGTGCCGACCTACGTGGAATACGGCGTGGCCGCCTGCGGCGTGGTGGGGCGCGACGTGCTGCTGGAGGCGGGCAGCGACGTCCTCGAGCCCCTCGACCTCGGCTTCGGCCGCTGCCGCCTCATGGTGGCGCGCCGCGTGGGGGCCCCCGTCCCCGCCTCCACCCTGCGCGTGGCCACCAAGTATCCCCGCGTGGCCGCCGCCTTCTTCCTGGGGCGGGGCCTGTCCGCGGAGGTGGTGGCGCTGGCGGGATCGGTCGAGCTGGCGCCGGCGCTGGGCCTGGCCGACTGCATCGTGGACGTGGTGGAGACGGGGCGGACCCTGGCCGAGAACGGCCTGGAGGCGGTGGACGAGGTGGCGGCCTCCTCCGCCCGCCTCATCGTGAACCGCGCCCAGTTCCACGCGCGGCGGGCGGAGGTGGAGAGCCTCCTCGACCGGCTGCGGGGGGCGCTGGAGTGAGGCGGTTGGCCTTCGGCTCGGCCGCTTGGCGCGCCTACCTCGCCGCGCGCGCGGCGCCCCCGCGGCAGGCCGCCGTGTCCAGGCGGGTGGCGCGCATCGTGGACGCGGTGCGGCGGGAGGGCGACCGCGCGCTGCTGCGGTTCACCGCGCGCTACGACGGGGTCGTCCTCGCCCCGGGGGGCGTGCGCATGCCGCCCGCGGAGGTCCGCGCCCTGGCCCGCCGCGCCCCCCCCGAGGTGGTGGCGGCCCTGCGCGACATGGCGGCGCGCATCGAGTCGTACCATGGGCGCCAGCGCGAGACCGGCTTCGTGGTCCGCTCCCCCGACGGCTCGCACCTCGAGGAGCTGGTGCGGCCGCTTCCCTCGGCCGGGCTCTACGTGCCGGGCGGCGCGGGCGCGTACCCTTCCTCCGTGCTCATGAACGCGATCCCGGCGCGCGTGGCGGGCGTGCCGCGCCTGGCCGTGGCCACGCCGCCGCGCGCCCTGGAGGGCAATCCCGCGGTGGCGGCGGCCCTGGTGCTGGCGGGCCTGGAGGGAGAGGTGTACCGCGTGGGGGGCGCCCAGGGCGTCGCCGCCCTGGCCTACGGCACGCAGAGCGTGCCCGCGGTGGCCAAGATCGTGGGCCCGGGCAACGCCTACGTGACCGCCGCCAAGCGCCTGGTGCGCGCGGTGGTCGAGGTGGACCAGGACGCCGGACCGAGCGAGGTGGTGGTGCTGGCCGACGGGAGCGCGGACGCCGCCCTGGTGGCGGGGGAGCTCCTGGCCCAGGCCGAGCACGGCAGCGGCGAGGAGGCGGTGGTCCTCGTCACCAGCTCGCGGCGGCTGGCCACGAGCGTCGCCCGCCTGGTGCAGGCGCGCGTGGGCGCGGTGGCCAACCCGCGGTCGGCCCGCCGCGCGCTGGCCGCGCGCGGCGCGGTGGTCGCGGTGCGGGACCTCGCCGCCGGCCTGGCCGCGGTGAACGCGCTGGCCCCCGAGCACGCGCTGGTCTGGACGCGCGCCGGCCTCGCCCTGGCGCGGCGCGTGGTCGCGGGGGCGGTGTTCGTGGGCGCATGGTCGCCGGTGGCGGCGGGGGACTACGGCATCGGGCCCAACCACGTCCTCCCCACGGGCGGCACGGCGCGGGCGCGCTCCCCCCTCTCCGTGCAGGACTTCCAGCGCCGGCAGAGCCTGGTCCGCCTCAGCGCCCGCGGCCTGCGCGCGGTGGCGGAAGGGATGGCGCGGGTGGCCGACGCGGAGGGGTTCCGCGCCCACGCCGCGAGCCTGCGCGCGCGGGGTCGGCGGCCGCGGGGCGGGACCGCGCTCTCCGCGGGCGGAGGGAGGTGACGGTGGGCGATCGACCGCCGCAGGATCCGCTCCGCTGCGTGAAGCCGGCGGTGCGCGCGGCCAAGGCCTACACCCTGGTGGCCCGGGAGGCGCCCGTCAAGATCAACCAGAACGAGAACCCGTACGACGTGCCGGAGGCGCTCAAGGACCGCGTGCTGGAGCGCGCCCGCCGGCGGCCGTGGTCGCGCTATCCGCCCTTCGACCCCGCCGACCTGCTGGAGGCGCTGGGGCGGCACGCGGGCTGGCGCGCGGACGGGATCCTGGCCGGCAACGGCTCCAACGAGCTGATCCAGGCCCTGCTCCTGGCCACGGTGGGCGCGGGCACGCGCGTGGCCATCCCCGAGCCTACCTTCACGCTCTACGGCCTGCTCACGTCCATCCTGGGCGGGGAGAGGATCACCGTCCCCCTGGCCCCCGACCTGTCGTACGACGCGGCCGCGCTGGCGGCGCCGCGCGCGGACGTCACCGTGGTGTGCTCGCCCAACAACCCCACGGGCGGCGCCCTGCCCCTGGACGCGCTGCGCGGGCTCTGTGCGGAGTCGCCGGGCCTGGTGGTGGTGGACGAGGCGTACCACGAGTTCGCAGGGTTCTCGGCGGTTCCTCTCCTGGGCCACCACCCGAACCTCGTGGTCCTGCGCACGTTCTCCAAGGCGCTCTCCCTGGCCGGGCTGCGCGTGGGCTACCTCCTGGCCGCCCCCGAGCTCGTACGGGAGGTGAACAAGGCGCGCCTGCCCTACAACGTGAACTTCTTCTCGCACGACGCGGCCCTGGCCGCGCTGGCCGAGGCGGGCCGCCTCGGCGAGAACGTGCGCCGCATCGTGGCCGCGCGCGAGGCGCTGTTCGCCGCGCTTCGCGGGATGGCGGGCGTGCGCCCGCACCCCTCCCAGGCCAACTTCATCCTGTTCGAGCTGGACCGCGAGCCCCGGCCCGTCTTCGACCGCCTGTACGCGCGGGGCGTGCTCGTGCGCGACGTGAGCGGCTACCCGCGCCTGGAGCGCTGCCTGCGCGTGAGCGTGGGCACCGAGGCGGAGAACGCCGCCTTCCTGGACGCGCTGCGCGCGGCAATGGCGGAGGCGGCGTGAAGCCGCGACGCGCGCGCGTGGAGCGCAAGACGCGGGAGACCGACGTCCGCCTCTCCCTCGACCTCGACGGGCGCGGGCGGGTCAAGGCCTCCACCGGCATCGGCTTCTTCGACCACATGCTGGCCGCGCTGGGCACGCACGCCCGCTTCGACCTCGAGGTCCGCTGCCGGGGCGACCTGCACGTGGACGCCCACCACAGCGTGGAGGACGTGGGCATCGTGCTGGGCCAGGCCCTCAAGCAGGCGCTGGGCGACAAGGCGGGCATCGTGCGCTTCGGACACGCCTACGTCCCCCTCGACGAGGCGCTCTCCCGCTGCGTGGTGGACCTCTCGGGCCGGCCGTACCTCCACTACGCGGTGGCCTTCAAGGCGCGCCAGATCGGCACCATGCCCACCGAGCTGTTCGAGGACTTCTTCTGGGCGCTCTGCGACCACGCCCGCCTCAACCTGCACCTGGAGAACCTGCGCGGGCGGAACGCCCACCACATCGCGGAGACCCTGTTCAAGTGCACGGCCCGCGCCCTGGGCATGGCGGTGGCCCGCGACCCGCGCATGGCGGGCGTGCCCAGCACCAAGGGCAGGCTGGACGGATGAGCGCCGCGGCCCTGGCGCGGGGAGCGGGAGCGCCGTGATCGCGGTGGTGGACTACGGGCTCGGCAACCTGGGCAGCGTGATGCGCGCCTTCCGGCGGCTGGGCGTGCCCGCCGTGCTCTCCGACGACCCCGCCGTCCTCCTCGCCGCGCGCGGCCTCGTCCTGCCCGGGGACGGCGCCTTCGCCGCGACCATGGCCGAGATCCGCGACCGCCGGCTGCCGCCGGTGCTCGCGGAGGCGGTGGCGCGCGGCCTGCCCCTCCTCGGCATCTGCGTGGGCATGCAGGTGCTGTTCGAGGAGGGGGAGGAGGGCGGCGCGCACCGCGGCCTCGGCTTGCTCGGGGGGGTGGTGCGCCGCCTGCGCGTGGCCCCCCTGCCCGTGCCGCACATGGGCTGGAACGCGCTGCGCCTGCGCCGGCCGCACCCCCTGGTGGCGGGCACCCCCGACGGCGCCCACGTCTACTTCGTGCACTCCTACCACTGCGAGGCGCGCGAGGAGGACGTGGTGGCCACGGCGGAGCACGGGGTGGAGGTGGTGGCGGTGGCGGCGCGCGGCAACGTGCTGGGCGTCCAGTTCCACCCCGAGAAGAGCCAGGCGGTCGGGCTGGCCCTGGTGGCGCGCTTCGCCGGGCTGTGCGCCAGCGCCGTGCGCGAGGAGGCCTCATGATCGTGGTCCCCGCGGTGGACATCCGGCAGGGCAGGGTGGTGCGCCTGACGCAGGGCGAGCTGCGGGCGGAGACGGTCTACGGCAGCGACCCCGCGGAGGTCGCGCAGCGCTTCGCGGAGGCGGGCGCGCGGCGGCTGCACGTGGTGGACCTCGACGCGGCCATGCGCGGCCCGCGCCAGATCGACGCGGTGGCCGACCTGCTGAGCGCGGTGAGCATCCCCGTCGAGGTGGGAGGCGGCCTGCGCAACCTGGACGACGCCGCGACCTATCGGCGGCTGGGCGTGGACCGCGTGGTGTTCGGCACGGCGGCGGTGGCGGACCCGGGGGTCGTGCAGCTGGCGGCCCAGCTCTGGCCGGAGGCGGTGGCGGTGGCCCTGGACGTGCGCAACGGCACCGTGACCGTGGAGGGCTGGCAGGAGATCACGACCATGAAGCCGCTGGACCTCGCGCGCAAGGCCAAGGCCTGGGGCCTGCGTCGCGTCCAGTACACGGACGTGGTGCGCGACGGGACCCTGGTGGGCCCCAACCTCGCCGCCCTCGCCGACGTGGCCTACCGCACCGGCCTCAAGGTCACGGCGGCCGGCGGGGTGTCCACCCTCGACGACCTGCGCCGCCTGCGCGAGCTCGAGGAGCTCGGGGTGGACGAGGTGATCGTGGGGAAGGCCCTCTACGAGCGGCGGTTCACGCTGGAGGAGGCCAACGGCGTGGCGGACGGGGCCCTCTGATGCTCTGCAAGCGCCTGATCCCCTGCCTGGACGTGGACGCGGGCCGGGTGGTGAAGGGGGTGCGCTTCGTCTCCCTGCGGGACGCCGGCGACCCCGTGGAGTGCGCGGCGCGCTACGACGCGGAGGGCGCCGACGAGCTCGTGTTCCTCGACATCACCGCCTCCTCCGACCGGCGAAACACGGTGCTGGAGATGGTGCGCGCGGTGGCGGAGGCCGTGTTCCTGCCCTTCACGGTGGGCGGCGGCGTGCGCTCGGTGGCCGACGCCGACGCGCTGCTGCGCGCGGGCGCGGACAAGGTCGCCCTCAACACCGCCGCCGTGCGCGAGCCCACGCTCCTCGACGCCCTGGCCCGGCGCTTCGGGGCCCAGGCCGTGGTGCTCGCCATCGACGCGCGGCGGTCGGGCACGGGCGGCCCCCGGGAAGGGGAGGGCTTCGCCGTCCACACCCACGGCGGACGCGTGCCCGCCGGGCGGGACGCGGTGGCCTGGGCGCGCGAGGGCGCCGACCGCGGCGCGGGCGAGATCCTGCTCACCAGCATGGACCGCGACGGCACGCGCGACGGCTTCGACCTCGCCCTGACCCGCGCGGTGGCGGAGGCCGTCCCCGTGCCCGTGGTGGCTTCCGGCGGGTGCGGCAGCGTCGAGCACATGGCGGAGGCCCTCACCGAGGGCGGCGCCGCCGCGGCCCTGGCCGCCTCCGTGTTCCACTTCGGCGACATCCGCATCCCGGAGGCCAAGAAGCGGCTGCGCGCGCTGGACGTGCACGTGCGCGACGAGGCGGCGTGGCACTGACGGCGCCGGAGGGGCTGCGCTTCGACAGCGCCGGGCTGGCCCCGGTGGTGGTGCAGGACCGCGCGAGCGGGGACGTGCTCATGCTGGCCTGGACGGACGCGCAGGCGTTGCGGCTCACGGTGGAGACGGAGCAGGCGCACTTCTGGAGCCGCTCGCGGGCGTCGCTGTGGCGCAAGGGGGAGACCTCCGGCAACACCCTGCGCGTGCGCGCGCTGGCCGCGGACTGCGACGGCGACGCGCTGCTCATGGTGGTGGAGCCGGCGGGCCCGGCCTGCCACACCGGCGCCCGCACCTGCTTCGGCGAGGACGCGCGGAGCCTGGCCGGCATGCTCTCCGAGCTGGAGCGGGTCATCGACGACCGGGCCCGCACGCGCCCGGAGGGCTCCTACACCGCGCGCGTCCTGGAAAAGGGGCTCGACCACAGCCTCAAGAAGGTGGGCGAGGAGGCGACGGAGCTGGTGATCGCGATGAAGGGCGACACCGCGGAGCGCGTGGCGGAGGAGGCCGCCGACCTCCTCTTCCACGTGCTGCTGGCCCTGGCCCAGCGCGGCGTCCGCGTGGCGGACGCCCTGGAGGCGCTGCGTCGCCGGCGGGGCCGATGAGGGCGCTGGGCTACGAGGACTACGACCGCCACTCGGAGGCCGGCCTCCTGGTGCCCGTCTACCGCGAGCTCCCCGCCGACCTCCTCACCCCCGTCTCCGCATTCCTGGCCGTGGGTGCGGAGAGAAGGCAGGGCTTCCTCTTCGAGAGCGTGCTGGGGGGGGAGCACGTGGCCCGCTACTCGTTCCTGGGCCGGGACCCCGGCTCCACGCTGTTCGTGCGCGACGGCCGCGTGGTGGCGCGGGAAGGCGGCGCGGAGCGCACGCTGCCGGAGGCGCTGCCCGCCGCCCTGCGCGCCCGCCTGCCGCGGGCGGCGGAGGTGCCCGGGCTCCCGCGCCTCACCGGGGGGGCGGTCGGCTACCTGGCCTACGACGCGGCGCGCCTCTTCGAGCGCCTGCCCGACCGCCACCGCGCCGCGCGGGGAGTCCTCGCCTCCTTCGCCTTCTACCGGTCGCTGGTGGCCTTCGACCACGCGCGCCAGCGCCTGATCCTCATCGCGGACGCGGAGCCCGGCCGGCGGGCGGCCTTCGAGCGGACGCAGGAGGTGCTGGACGGCCTGGAGCAGGACCTGCGCCGCGCTCCGCGCGAGGGTGGGCCGGCCCCGCGGCCGCGCGGGGCGGCGCCCGATCGCTTCCACGACGGCCCCGCCTTCCGCGCCGCGGTGGCGGTGGCGCAGGAGCACATCGCCCGCGGCGACGTGTTCCAGGTGGTGCTCTCGCGCCAGCAGCACGTGCCCTGCGCCGCCGACCCCTTCGCCGTGTACCGCGCCCTGCGCATGGTGAACCCCTCCCCCTACATGTACTTCCTGCGCGACGGGGAGGAGGCGGTGGCGGGGAGCTCGCCGGAGATGCTGGTGCGCGTGGAGGGCGACCGCGCGGAGATGAGGCCCATCGCGGGGACCCGGCCCCGGGGAGAGGGCGACGAGGACGACCGCCGCCTGGGGGCCGAGCTGTGCGCGGACGAGAAGGAGCGCGCCGAGCACCTCATGCTCGTGGACCTCGGACGCAACGACCTCGGCCGCGTCTGCCGCTTCGACTCCGTGGCGGTGCCGGAGCTCATGACGGTGGAGCGGTACAGCCACGTCATGCACCTGGTCAGCGCGGTGCGGGGGCAGCTGCGGGAGGGCCGCGACGCCCTCGACGCGCTGGTGGCCGCCTTCCCCGCGGGCACCCTCACCGGCGCCCCCAAGATCCGGGCCATGGAGATCATCGACGCCCTGGAGCCGGCGCCGCGCGGCCTCTACGGCGGCGCCATCGGGTACCTCGACCTCCGGGGCAACCTCGATTTCTGCATCGCCATCCGCACCCTCAGCTTCCGCGGAGGGGACGCCGTGGTGCAGGCGGGGGCGGGGATCGTGGCCGACTCCGACCCCGCGGCGGAGGACCGGGAGACGGAGGCCAAGGCGGGCGCGCTGCGCGAGGCGCTGGCCATGGCGGAGGAGCTGTTCGGGGGACGGGGAGCGCCCGCGTGAACGTGCTCCTGGTCGACAACTACGACTCGTTCACCTACAACCTCTTCCAGTACCTGGGGGAGCTGGGGGCGGACGTGCGCGTGGCGCGCCACGACGAGATGACGGCGGCGGAGGCGGTGGCCGCGCGCCCCCATGCCATCGTCATCTCGCCCGGGCCCGGCAGCCCCGACGAGGCCGGCATCAGCCTGGCCCTGGTGGCGGAGGCGGCGGGACGGATCCCCCTGCTGGGCGTGTGCCTGGGTCACCAGGCCATCGGCCAGGCCTTCGGCGGGCGCATCGCGCGCGCTCCCACCCTCATGCACGGCAAGACCTCCGAGGTGCACCACGACGGCCGCACCGTCTACGCCGACCTGCCCCTTCCCTTCACCGCCACCCGCTACCACTCCCTGGTGGTGGAGCGCGACTCGGTGCCCGCGTGCCTGGAGGTGTCGGCCTGGACGGCGGACGGCGTGATCATGGGGCTGCGCCACCGCGAGCACCTCGTGGAAGGCGTCCAGTTCCATCCCGAGAGCATCATGACCGCCGCGGGCAAGGACCTGCTCCGCAACTTCCTGCGCCTGGCCGGCGCCGGGGCGCGGACCTCGGCATGAAGCCCTACCTGGCCAAGGTGATGGCGGGGCAGGCCCTCTCCGAGGACGAGGCCGCCGCGGCCATGGCGGTGGTGATGGACGGCGAGGCGACTCCCGCGCAGATCGGGGCCCTGCTCGCGGCCATGGCCGCGCGCGGGGAGACGGAGGACGAGGTGGTCGGCTTCGCCCGCGTCATGCGGGCCCGCGCGCTTCCCGTGCGCGCGGAGGCCGTGCTGGACACCTGCGGCACGGGCGGCGACGGGGCGGGCACCTTCAACATCTCGACGGTGGCCTCGCTGGTGGCGGCGGCCGCGGGGGCCCCCGTGGCCAAGCACGGGAACCGCTCGGCCAGCGGGAGCTGCGGGAGCGCGGACGTGCTGGAGGCCCTCGGCCTGCGCATCGACGCTCCCGTGGAGAGCGTGCAGCGCAGCCTGGACGAGCTGGGATGGGCCTTCCTCTTCGCCCCCGCCTTCCACGCCTCCACGCGCCACGCCGTGGGCCCGCGCAAGGAGCTGGGCGTGCGTACCGCCTTCAACCTGCTCGGCCCCCTCACGAACCCCGCGCGCCCGCACGCCCAGGTCGTGGGCGTCCCCCGCCCCGCCCTGGCCGAGCTGATGGCCCGCTGCCTGTGCCGTCTCGGCGTGGAGCGGGCCTGGGTGGTGCACGGCGCGGGGCTGGACGAGCTGTCGCTGGCCGGACCCTCGCGGGTCGCGGTGTGCGCGGCGGGGACGGTGACGGTGGCCGAGGTCTCGCCCGAGGAGGCGGGCCTTGCCCGTGCCCCCCTGGAGACGGTGCGGGGCGGCGACGCCGACGCCAACGCGGCCACGGCGCGCGAGGTCCTGGACGGGACCCCCGGCCCACGCCGCGACGTGGTGGTCTACAACGCCGCTGCCGCGCTCCTGGTGGCGGGGCGCGCCCGCGACCTGCGGGAGGCCGCCCGCCAGGCCGCGGAAGCGATCGACGACGGGCGCGCGCGGCGGCTGCTGGCGCGCGCGGTGGAGGCCTCGCGCTCATGATGCTGCCCCCCGGAATCCTCGGCCGCATCGTGGAACGCACGCGCGAGCGCGTGCAGGAGCGCCGCCGCAGCGTCCCCCTCGAGCGCATCCAGCAGTCCGCGCCCACGCCCACCGGGCGGCGGCCCTTCCTTCCCGCGGTGTCGCGGCCGGGAGAGGTGAACGTCATCGCGGAGTTCAAGCGCCGGTCGCCCTCGCGCGGCCTGATCCGCGACGACCTGCACCCGGTGAACGCCGCCCAGGCCTACGAGGTGGCGGGGGCGGCCGCCCTCTCCGTGGTGACGGAGGAGCAGTTCTTCGGGGGCAGCCTCGAGGACCTCAAGGAAGCGCGCTCGGCCACCCTCCTCCCCGTGCTCCGCAAGGACTTCGTGGTCGATCCCTACCAGGTCTGGGAGGCCTGGTACGCGGGCGCGGACGCCGTCCTCCTCATCGTGGCCGCGGTGGACGACGCCACCCTGGCCGACCTCGTGGCCGTCACCCACGAGCTGGGCCTGGACGCCCTGGTGGAGGTGCACGAGCGCGCCGAGCTGGAGCGCGCCCTCGCCGCGGGCGCCCGCGCGATCGGGGTCAACAACCGCGACCTGCGCACCATGGAGGTCCGGCTGGAGACGGCGCTGGAGCTGGCCCCGCATCTGCCCGCGCACGTGGTGGGGGTGGCGGAGAGCGGCGTGGCCGGGGCGGGCGACCTGCGGCGGCTGCGCGACGTCGGCTACGACGCCTTCCTGGTGGGCGAGCACCTGATGTCCGCGCGCGACCCCGGCGCGGCGCTGGAGACGCTCATCCGCGAGTCGGCGTCCCGCCGCTGGCCGGGCCGACAGGCGCGGGCGGGGGGGCGCACGGTGGTGAAGATCTGCGGCATCACCAGCGTCGAGGACGGGCTGGTGGCGGCCCGTGCCGGGGCGGACGCCGTGGGCCTCGTGTTCTGGCCCCGGAGCCCGCGCCACGTGACGCTGGAGCAGGCCCGCCGCATCAGCCACGCCCTGCCGCCCTTCGTCACGCGCGTGGGCGTGTTCGTGGACGCCGAGCGCGCGTTCGTGGAGCGGGCAGTGGAGCAGGCCGGCCTCGACCTGCTCCAGCTGCACGGGGACGAGCCGCCGGAGACGTGCGCGAGCCTGCCGCGGCCGGCGCTGAAGGCCCTGCGCGTGGGCCCCGGCTTCCGCGCG
>DATBIO010000126.1:0-38542 GCA_036556965.1 Vicinamibacteria bacterium | reverse complement strand
GCCGCTCGTCTTCGCGGGCTACGGCGTGAGCGCGCCCGCCCTGGGGCACGACGACTACGCGGGCCTGGACGTGCGGGGCAAGGCAGTGGCCGTGCTGGCGGGCGGTCCCCCCGGCCTGGACGAGGAGGCACGCCGGCACTACCAGGGCCCGGTGGAGAAGGTGCGCGCGGCGGCCGCGCACGGAGCGGTGGCCCTGGTGTCCGTCACCACCCCGGCCTTCGAGCAGGCGCTGCCCTGGGCGCGCATGGTCGCGCTGTCGCGCATGCAGCGGCTACGCTGGGTCGGGGAGCAGGCGGCCGACCTCCAGGCGGTGGCCGTGCTCGGCCGCGCGGCCAGCGAGGCCCTCTTCGCGCGGGGGCCGCGGCGGCTGGCCGAGGTGCTGGCGCAGCCGCGGGCCCCGCGCGGCTTCGTCCTCCCCGCCACCCTGGAGGCCACCACCGCCAGCACGCACGCGGAGGTCAGGAGCGCGAACGTGGCCGCCGTCCTGCGCGGCACGCATCCCGCGCGGGCCCGCGAGCACGTCGTGCTCTCCGCCCACCTCGACCACCTCGGGCAGGGACCCGCGGAGGAGGGCGACGCCGTCTACAACGGCGCCATGGACAACGCGCTGGGCGTGGCCGTCCTCATGGAGGCGGCGCGCGCGCTGGCCGGGGGCGGGCCGCGGTCCCGCTCCGTGGTCTTCCTCGCCTCCACCGCCGAGGAGTCGGGCCTCCTGGGGGCCGACTACTTCGCCCGGCATCCGCCCGTGCCCGCGGAGAGCCTGGTGGCCAACGTCAACCTGGAGGGCATCGGGCTGCTCTTCCCGCTGCGCGAGGTGGTGGGCGTGGGCAGCCGCGTCTCCAGCCTGGGAGAGGACCTCGAGGCCGCGGCGCGCGAGGTCGGCGTCCGCGTGGGCCGGGAGCAGGGCCCCTCGGGCGGCCTCTTCGAGCGCAGCGACCACTACGCGTTCGCGCGCCAGGGCATCCCCGCCCTCATGGTCATCGCGGGGTCGCAGGCGGGCGACGGAGGCCCGGAGGGGGCGGCCCGGCAGCTCGCGTGGATGGCCGACCACTACCACCGTCCGTCCGACGACGTGCGCCAGGCCATCGACTACGGCGCCGCCGCCCGCCTGGGCGAGGTGGCCGCCGCCCTCGTCGCGCGGGTGGCCGGAGACACGGCGCGCCCGGAGTGGAAGCGGGGGAGCTTCGCCGCCGCCGCCTTCGGCGGCAAGGGCTAGGGTCCGATGCCCGACGCCATCGACGTCGCCTTCACCGTCAACCGCCGCTCCGTGCGCCTGCGCGTGCCCTCCGACCGCCGCCTGCTCGACGCGCTGCGCGAGGACCTGCGCCTCACGGGGGCCAAGGAGGGTTGCGGCAAGGGCGAGTGCGGCGCCTGCACCGTGATCGTGGACGGCCGCGCCGTGGACTCCTGCCTGATGATGGCCTACCAGGCCGACGGCTCGGTGGTGGAGACGATCGAGGGCCTGGCGGAGGGAGAGCGGCTGCACCCCCTGCAGGAGGCGTTCATCGAGACGGGCGGGGTGCAGTGCGGCATCTGCATTCCCGGCATGGTCCTGGCCGGAAAGGCCTTCCTGGACCGGCGCCCCTCGCCGTCGCCGGCCGAGATCCGCCAGGCCCTGGCCGGCAACCTCTGCCGTTGTACGGGGTATACCAAGATCTTCGAGGCCGTGGCGGCCGCGGCGGGAGGCGGACCGGGGCGCGTGTCCGGCCCGCGCACCCCGCCCGCGGCGTCTCCCTCCTACCGCCCGCGCTCGCTGGAGGAGGCCCTGGAGCTGATGGCCCCCGGCACGGGCGAGGTGCGGCCGGTGGCGGGGGGTACCGACCTGCTGGTGGAGGCCGTGGACGGCAAGCAGGACCGCGCCCGGCTGTTCGACGTGAGCGCCGTGCCCGAGCTCCGCGGCATCGAGGATCGCGGCGACCACGTGTGGGTCGGCGCCTCCACCACCCACACGGAGATCATGGAGTCGGCCCTCCTGGCGCGGGTCGCGCCCGCCCTGCCCCAGAGCTGCGCCGTCATCGGCGGCCCGCAGATCCGCAACCGGGGCACGCTGGGGGGGAACCTGGCCAACGCCTCCCCCGCCGCGGACACGGTGCCCGCGCTCTTCGCCGCGGACGCGGTGGTGGAGCTCGTCTCCATCTCGGCGCGGCGCGCCGTGCCCGTGGCCGATTTCTTCACCGGTTATCGCAAGACGGTGCTGGCGGTGGACGAGCTGATCGTCGGCGTGCGCGTGCCCCGGCGCGAGGGGGTGCGCGGCGCCTTCGTGCGCCTGGGCCAGCGCCAGGCCCAGGCCATCTCCAAGGTCTCGGTGGCGGTGGCCCTGACCTTCGAGGGGGGCCGGCCGCGCTGGGTCCGGGTGGCCCTGGGGTCGGTGGCGCCCACGGTCGTGCGCGCGCCGGGGGCGGAGGCCGCGCTGCTGGCCGGGGGCTGGGACGGCCTGCAGAAGGCGCGGCAGGCCGTGCGCGACGAGATCTCCCCCATCGACGACCTGCGCTCCACCCGGGACTACCGGCGCGAGATGGCGGCGGTGCTGCTGGAGCGGGCCGTGCGCCGGGCGGCGGACGCGTGAGCGAGGCGCTCTTCGGTCCGACCTTCGCGGAGATGCGCGATCCCTCCCTCGTGCCCGCGGACCTGCGCGCGCGCGCGGCGGAGGCGCGCGCGCGGCCCCTGGATCCCCTCAACCTCTGGAACCTCTCCTGGAAGGCGGAGGGGTCCGTGCCCCACACCGTCCTGCCCGAGGCCCTCACCGGGGTGCCCGCGCCCATCGTGGTGCTCTCCGGCCGCCGCTTCCCGACGGGATCGCACAAGGTCGGCCCCGCCTACTCGATCCTGGTGGAGAAGCAGCTGGCGGGGGAGTGCGTGCCGGGCGCGCACACGCTGATCTTCCCGTCCACGGGCAACTTCGGCATCGGGGGGGCGTGGGTGGGCCCGCGCATGGGCTACCGCTCGCTGGTGGTGCTTCCGGAGGAGATGAGCGCGGAGCGCTTCGAGAAGATCCGCGCCTACGGGGCGGAGGTGGTGGCCACGCCCGGCTCGGAGAGCAACGTCAAGGAGATCTACGACGCGGTGAAGGCCCTGCGCCAGCGGCCCGCGCACCGCGCCCTCAACCAGTTCGAGGAGTTCGCCAACTACCGCTTCCACTTCCACTGCACGGCGGCCGCCGCGGAGGAGGTGGTGGCCGGCCTCGGCCTGCGCCCCGCCGCCTTCGTCTCCGCCATGGGCTCCGCGGGCACCATCGCCGCGGGCGAGGCGCTGAAGCGCGGCCACCCCGGCCTGGCCGTCGTGGCCGTGGAGCCGGTGCAGTGCCCCACGCTGTTCGAGGTCGGCTTCGGCGCCCACGCCATCGAGGGCATCGGCGACAAGCACGTGACCTGGATCCACAACGTGTGGGCCATCGACCTCCTGGCCTGCGTGGACGACGAGCAGTGCCTGCTCGGCCTGGAGCTGCTGCAGGCGGGGACGCGCGCGCTGGAGGAGGAGGGCGTGCCGCGCGCCCTGGCCGAGAGCTGGCCCGGCCTCTTCGGCATCAGCGGCGTCTGCAACGTGCTCGCCTCCATCAAGGCGGCGCGGCACTTCGGCCTCGGCCCGCGCGAGGCCGTGGTCACGGTGGCCACGGACGGCTTCGACCGCTATCCCTCGGTCCTGGAGCGCCTGGCGCGCCGGCGCGGGCCCATGACCCCCGAGGAGGCGCGCCGCCGGGTGGCCCTCTTCCGCGGGCAGGGCACGGACTGGCTGCTGGAGGGGACGCCGGGCACGCGCCGCCGCTGGCACAACCAGAAGTACTTCACCTGGGTGGAGCAGCAGGGCCGCACGGTGGAGGAGCTGCGCGCGCAGGAGGACCCCGCCTTCTGGGCCGCGCAGCAGGAGCGCGCGGCCGAGTTGGACCGCGCCCTCCTCGCCCGCCGGAGGTGACCGTCCGTGGCGGCGTCTGCGTGCGCTGCGGGCGCCGCTACGCGCGCCGCCTGGACGCTCCGTGCCCGCGCTGCGGGACGGAGGGTCCCCTGGACCTCGAGTTCGACCTCCGGCGCGCCGCGCGCACCCTCACCCCGCGCGCCCTGGCCGCGCGCCCCCGCGACCACTGGCGCTACGCGGAGCTGCTCCCCGTCCCCGCGCGCGCCCGCCGTCCGCCCCTGCACGTGGGCTGGACGCCGGTGGGCGACGCGCCCCGTCTCGCCGCCTGGGCGGGCCTGCGCGCCCTCGCCCTCAAGGACGAGGGCCGCAACCCCACCGCCTCGTTCAAGGACCGCGCCAGCGTGGTGGGGGTGGCGCGCGCGCTGGCGCGGCGGGCGCGGGTGGTGGCCTGCGCCTCCACCGGCAACGCCGCCTCCTCCCTGGCGGGCGCGGCGGCCTCCGTCGGCCTGCGCGCGGTGATCTTCGTGCCGGAGACGGCGCCCGAGCCCAAGGTGGCGCAGCTCCTGGTCTTCGGCGCGCGCGTCCTGCGCGTGAAGGGGAGCTACGACGAGACCTGGGAGCTGTGCCAGCGCGCCTGCGCCCGCCACGGCTGGTACAACCGCAACGCCGCGGTGAACCCCTCGCTGGTGGAGGGCAAGAAGACGTGCGGCCTGGAGATCGCGGAGCAGACGGGGCCGCGCGTGCCGGACTGGGTGGCCGTCTCCGTGGGGGACGGGTGCACCATCGCCGGCATCTGGAAGGGGCTCGTGCAGATGCGCGCCCTGGGGTTCATCCCGCGGCTCCCGCGGATGCTCGGAGTGCAGGCGGCGGGCGCGCGCCCGCTGGTGGACGCCTTCGAGACGGGCGCCGACCTCGTGCCCGGACCCGCGCAGACCGTCGCGGACAGCATCTGCGTGGGCCACCCGCGCAACTGGCGCAAGGCCCTGGCCGCGGTGCGGGCCTCGGGCGGCGCCTTCGTGGCCGTGCCCGACGAGGCCATCCTGGAGGCCATGCTCGAGGCGGGCCGTCGCGCGGGCGTGTTCGGCGAGCCGGCGGGGGTGGCCGGGCTGGCCGGCCTGCGCCACGCGGTGGCGGAGGGGATCGTGGCCAGGCGCGCCTCCGCCCTGGCCGTGGTCACGGGCAGCGGGCTGAAGGACGTGCGCGCGGCCATCCGTGCCGCGGGGGAGCCCGTCACCTTGCCCCCGCGCGACGCGGAGCTGGACGCCTACCTGCGCGACCGGCCCGTCTAGTCCTTCTCCCTCAGCTCCGCAGCCAGTTCAGGATGCGGGCGATGCCGGTGGCGATGCTGCCGCTCTGCTTCATCTCCGCGCGGGCGCGCATGCGGGCCAGGCCTTCCTTGCGGTCGGTGACCACGCTCTCCACGCCCGTGACCGCCGCGCGTATGCCGAGGCCCACGGTGTCGCCCACCGAGAAGTCGACGCCGACGAGCTTGAACCCCTGCTTGATGAAGAAGTCGCCCACGGGGATGGCCGCGGAGACGGGGTCGGAGAGGCCGACGAGCGTGCCCTTGCCCATCATGACGTCCGCGGCCCCCGCCAGCACCGCGTCCACGCCCTTGGCGATGGGGTGCACGGCCGTGCTCTGCTTGGCCTGGCTGACGGCGGTGGCCAGGCCTCCCGCCGCGTCCATGCCCGCGCCGAAGGCGTCGCCCGCGCCGCCCATGGCGCCCGCGAGGCCCCCGCCGTCCGCGCCGGTGGCCGCCGCGTCCGACCCCCCCGTGCCGCCGGGGCCCATGCCCTCCAGGGGCTGCCCCAGCCAGTCGGGATCCGGTACCAGCTCGAGAGGAGGCGGCGCGCTCATCGGTTCACCTCGTCAAGTCTCCGTCGTGTCATGGCTCCTCAGTTCCCGCAGCCGCGCTCACGCAGGTACTCGGCCGCTCCGTCGAGCGCGGTCACCGCGTCGGTGAGCGCACTCTTGAGTTCCGTGATCTCCGTGGCCAGCTTCGGCTCGTCCTCCACGGCGCCGTCCCGCTTGGCCTCGATGTCGGTGAGCAGCTCCTGGAGCTCGTTCCGGGCCTGCTCCAGCAGCGGCCACATCTCGCCGAAGGCCGTCTCGTGCTCGGACTGGCACTCGTCCATGGCCGCGTCCACCGCCTTGGCCGCGTGCGGCCCCGCCTTGTCGAAGCCGTCGTTCTTGACGCTGTCGCGCACCTGCGTCACGCGCACCGCCCACTCCTCGAAGAGGCCGACCAGCTTGCCCCCGGCCCCCGTGGCGATGTTGGCGGCCGCCTTGCCGAACATGTCGGCGAAGCTCTGCGCCTGCTCGAGCTCCTCCACCACGTCGTCCTGCATGGACTTGGTGGCGGCGTCGAGCGCGTCGCCCAGGGCGGAATCGGCCTCCTCCGCCCACTTCTGGATGGCGGCGGCCTTCTTCTCGATCCCCTCCTCCACCGCCTCTTCCAGCTTGGGACCCAGGGCGGTGGCCCCCTTCTCGAGGGCGTCCATGGCGCCGGCCGCGTTCTCCACGGACTCCTGGAGCGCGTCCGCCTGCGCGTCGATGGCGGTCTTGACCGCGGTCAGGGCGTCGAGGGCCTCCTTGGCCTCCTTGACGAGCTCCTTGTCCTCCTCCTCGACCGTCCCGTACAGCGACGTGATGGCCTCCACGAGGCCGTCCCACTCCTCGTCGAGCTCCTCGGTCAGGTCCTTGAGCTTGGCCTCCAGGGAGTCCAGCAGGGCGGTGGCCGCGTCCACGGGCGCGTCGAACGCAGTGCACTTCTTCACCAGCTCGGCGGCGGCGGCATCCAGGTCCATCGTGTCTCTCCGTTACCTTCGGTTCCCGACCTACGCCTGCTGCTCGGCCAGGCGGGCCGACTCCACCATGTCGGGGAGGGGCGTACGCGCGCGTGTGACCTGCTGAGCCCCGGGGACGACGGCCGACTCGCGGTCGGAGGGCATGGTCCCCACCGCGGGGAGGATGGCGTGCTCCAGGTCGTTCACGGGCTTGACCATGTCGTCGAGGATCTTCGCGGCCGCCTCCCGCGTGGGCTCCGTGCCTTCGTGCGCCGCCGTGTACACGTCGGCGTTGCGCTTGGTCAGCTCCTGCATCGCGTCCTGGACCTTGCCTTCCAGCTTGTCCGCGAAGCCGTCCAGGGCGGTCCGGATGTCGCGCAGGTGCTGGGGCACGTGGTCCTCGATGAGGTCCACCTTGGCCGTGAACTCGGCCATGGCCTTCCCGGCCTCGGCGTTGGCCTCCTTGGTCTCGGAGACGAGCCGCTCGGCGGCGTCGCCCGCGGGGGACACGGCCTGCTCCAGCTCGCCGTAGTCGGTCGCCACCGTCTTGCCCAGGGCGGCGATCTGCTGGTCCGCGGGGCCCTGGGCGAACTCCACCTGGGCGCCGAGGGTGGCCACGCTGCCGGTGAGGGCGGTGAGCGCGTTCACCGCCTGCTCGGCCTCGTCCTGGAGCGCCTGCTGGCCCCGGCCCAGCGCGAGGAGCATGCCCGTCACCGCGGTCTGGGTGGCGGTCAGCGCCGTCTCCAGGGTGGTCTTCTGGTCCTTGCCGGAGGCCTCGAGGGCGTCGAGCACCTCCTGCACGCCCTCGAGCAGCGTCTCCGCCATGGCCTGCTTGCGCTCCATCCAATCCACCAGCCCGCCCACGTGGTCCAGGTAGGCGGCGGTCTTCTCCATCACCGTCGCCACCTGCTTGGGCACGGCGGGGACGCAGATGGTGAGGAAGTCGAGGTCTTCGTGGATGCTCATGTCGTCCCCCTAGGCGTTGCGGATGTCCTGCATGATCCGCTCGGCGATCTTCTTCGCCTCCACCACGTCGTTGACCAGATCGTCCATGTCCGCGGCCGCCGTCTCCGCTCCCTCGACGGCCGGCTTCCATGCCGTCAGCTCTTCCGCGTGCGGCTTGAGGGTCTCGGACACGACCTCACCCACGTACTGCGTCAGCCAGTCCACGCCTTTGGTGCTCAGCTCCGTCTCCGCGGTGTCCAGCAGGCTCTTCACGGAGTCGATGAAGGTCTGGCCCTCGCTCTCCGCCGTCTGCAGCGCGTTCTGGTAGGCCGTCCCCAGCTCGTCCGCGATCTCCGAGTAGCCCTCGGCCGAGGTCGCGCAGGCCGAGGTGATGTTCTGGGTCAGGGTCCCGCAGGAAGACTCCAGGGTGGACTTGTGCCCTCCCAGCTCGGTGGTGGCCTCCGCCGCGGCCGCCTTGGCGCTGCCCAGGCTCGCCGCCAGCTCGTCGCCGAGCGGCTTGAGGCCGGTGGTCGCCTTCTCCATGGCGCCGCCCGCCGCTTCCGCGGCTTCCTTCATGCCCTCCGCGGCCGCGTCCACGGCCTTCCCCGCCACCTTGAGACCGTTGCTCTCCAGGGCGGTGACGGCCTCCTCCACCTCTGAGGCGGCGCGTGATGCCGCCTCCTCGAACGAGGTACCGGCGCCGTCCGTCTTCTCCGCCATGTCGGGCAGCAGGTCGTCGGAGCCCTCGCGGGCCGCCGTCTCCAGCCCCGTCATCTCCCCCGTGGCCTCCGTGACCCCCTTCTGCAGCTCGGTGACGAGGTCGCCCAGCCCGGACTCCAGCGCGTCCGACTTGGCGCCCAGGGTGTCGTCGAGCTCGTCGGCCTTGTCGCCCAGCTTCTCGAGCTCGGGCATGGCCTGCGTGACCTTGTCGATCGCGGCCTTCAGCACGACCTCGTTGAATTCCTGCATCTTGAGGACGTTGGGGTCCAACTGACCTTCTGCCATGGCGTTCTCCGCTTACTCCTTGAGCCGGTCGGTATGGCGCAGCGTCTCTTCGAGCTCGCCGATCTGTTCGGGCAGCTTGGCCAGGCCGTCCAGGATGGTGCCGCCGTGGTCGCGCACCTGCTCCTGCCGCGTCCCCGTGATCTCGACCAGGGAGACGAGCGTCTGGAGCAGCGCGCCCATGGAGGTGTTCAGCGACGTCTCCGCCTCCGTGGCGAACTTCTCGTCGATCTTCTCCATGACCTCGGTGTGGGCGACGATGATGGCGTTGGTCATGGACAGCATGCCCGCGGCTTGCGCGTCCGCCCCTTCGCCCAGGGCCTTGCCCACGGCGTCGAACTGCGCGGTGGCGGCGTCGATCAGCCCGTCCAGGGCGTCGCTCCAGGCCTCGTGCTGTTCCGCCAGCTCCGTCCGGGGCGCGTCCACGGTGGAGCTGAACGTCTTCAGCGCCTCGGAGAGGTTCTTGGCGTCCTCGGCCAGGTCGTCGCCCGCCTTCTTGGCCGCGGTGCCGTACTCGCCGATGTCCGTCTCCAGGCCCTGCACGCCCGTCTCGATCCGCGTGGTCAGGGTCGTCTTCGCCTGTTCCAGCGCGCCTTCGGCCTTGTCCACCTGCGCGGCCAGATCCGTGATTTCCTTGGCCACCGTCCCCGCCTTGGCCACCACGTCGTCCAGCTCGCCCTTCGCCTTGTCGCCCGCCTGCTCGATCGTGGTCTCCGCCTTCCCGAGGGCGGCCACCGCCCTCTTGAAGGCGGCCTTGACCTGGTCGACCTCGGTCTCGACCTTCTCCCCGACGGTGCGCACGTTCTCCTCGATGGTGTCGATGTGGCCCTCCGCCTCCACCATCAGCTTGAAGAGCTGGGTGCACTTCTCGGCGGCTTCCTCGATCAGTTGGTTGAGCAGCGGGTCGGCCATAGAGTCCCTCGTCCGCTCGGCCCTCCCGGGCCGGGCGGATGGTTACACCCTCTCGCTATCGGTGAAGCTGTGGTGGCGACCCGCGATTTTACGGGTCCGCGGCCGCCGGCGCCAGCCCCTTCGGGCGGGCTCGGAGTCAATACGGCAGGGGGCAGGGGAGGGTGGTGAGCCGCCTCACGCCCCCCGGCGGGAGGCCCGGGCCGCGTCCAGGCGCTCCTCCACCAGCCGGTCGGCCAGGCGGTGGGGGGCCAGGCCCTCCCCCCGGGCCCGCTCCAGCAGCCCCCGGACCCGGGGCCCGATGCGGCGCACGGCCTCCGTGACCCCGGCCTCGTCCGTCTGGCCCGTCTCGAAGAGGAGGCTGAGCAGGCCCCCGGCGTTGGCCACGTAGTCGGGGGCGTAGAGGATGCCCCGCGCGAACAGCGCGTCGCCGTGGCGGGGCTCGGCCAGCTGCTCGTTGGCCCCGCCCACCACGGCGCGGCAGCGCAGCCGGGCCACCGTGTCGTCGTCGAGGATGCCGGTGCCCGCGTTGGGGGAGAAGACGTCGGCCTCCGCGTCGTAGACGAGGGCCGGCTCCACCACGCGGGCGCCGAGCTCGCGGCCCGCGCGCGCCGCGCGCTCCGCGTCCACGTCGGCCACGGTGAGGGCCGCGCCCTCCGCGGCCAGGCGGCGGGCCAGGCGGCCGCCCACGTTGCCCAGGCCCTGCACGGCCACGCGCAGGCCGCGCAGGGGGAGGCCGAGCACCTCCGCCGTCCCCCGGATGGCCTCGGCCACGCCGAGCGCGGCCAGGTCCGCCGTGTCCACCGCCGCCGTCTCCGCGGTGTGGCTCACGTGCGGAGAGAAGCGGGCCATGAAGGCCACGTCGCGGCCGTCGATGCCCATGTCGGCGCCCGTGCGGAAGCGGCCGCCCATGCGGTCGAGGGCGCGCGCGTAGGCCTCCAGCAGGGCCTCGGTCTTGTCCCTCCGCGGGTCGCCGAAGATGACGGCCTTGCCGCCTCCGTAGGGCATCTCCGCCAGCGCCGACTTCGCGGTCATGGCGCGGGAGAGGCGGAGCGCGTCCACCACCGCGTCGTCGAAGCGGGGGTAGAGGCGCATGCGCGTGCCGCCCACGGCGGGTCCCAGCGTGGTGTCGTGGACGGCGGCCACCGCGCGCAGCCCCGAGGCGCGGTCCTGGAACAGGACCACCTCCTCGTGTCCCAGCTCGTGCATGCGCTCGAATGCCGTCATCGCTCCCCGTCTCCGGCCCCCGCCGGCCCGTGCAGCTTACAATCGCAGGCGGCTCCATGCTCCTGAAGGGCGCCACGCTGGCGTCGTTCGATCCCCCGCGCGTCGAGGCGGCCGACCTGCGCCTGGCCGCCGGCCGCATCGTGGAGCGCGGCCCCTCGCTGGCCGCCGCGGCCGGCGAGGAGGTGGTGGACGCGGCGGGGACGGTGGCCGTCCCCGGCCTCGTGAACGCGCACACGCACCTCTACAGCGCGCTGGCCCGCGGCATGCCGGGACCCGCCGTGCCCCCGCGGAGCTTCGTGGAGGTGCTGGAGCGCGTCTGGTGGCGGCTCGACCGCGCCCTCGACGAGGAGTCCGTGTACCTGTCCGGGCTGGTGGGGGCGATCGAGGCCGCGCTCTCCGGCACCACCCTGCTCGTGGACCACCACTCGTCGCCCTCGTTCATCCGCGGGTCGCTGGACACCCTCCGGCGCGCCCTGGAAGAGGTGGGGCTGCGCTCCGTGCTCTGCTACGAGGTGACGGACCGCAACGGCGCGGAAGGGCGCGACCTGGGGCTGGCCGAGAACACCGCCTTTGCCGGGGAGGCGCGGGGCGAGACCACGCGCGCCATGGTGGGAGCCCATGCCAGCTTCACCCTCTCGGAGGACAGCCTGGCCCGGGTGGTGGCGGCGGCGGACGCCTCCCGCGCCGGCCTGCACATCCACGTGGCCGAGGACCGGGCGGACGTGGAGGACTGCCGCCGGCGCTACGGGCTCGGCCTCGTGGAGCGCCTCGCCCGTCACGGCGCCTTCCGGCCCCCCGTCCTGCTCGCGCACTGCGTGCACCTCGCCCCCGCGGATCTCGACGAGGCGCACGCGCGCGGCGCCTGGACGGCGCACAACCCGCGGTCCAACATGAACAACCACGTCGGCTACGCGCCGGTGGAGGCCATGAAGCGCAGCGCCCTCGGCACCGACGGCATGGACGAGGACATGCTGGCGGAGGCGCGCGCCGCCTTCCTGAAGATGCGCGATGCCGGCCGCCACGACGCCTGCGAGGCCAGCCTGAACCTGCTCTCCGGAGGCCACCGCCTGGCCGCCGCCCTCTTCGGGCTCCCCTTCGGCAAGCTCGACGCCGGCGGCCCCGCCGACCTCGTGCTCCTCGACTACGCGCCCCCCACGCCCCTGCACGGGGACAACCTGGCGGGACACCTGCTCTTCGGCATGGACCGCAGCCACGTGCGGTCCGTCCTGGTGGCGGGCCGCTGGGTGGTGCGCGACCGGCGGCTGCGCACCGTGGACGCGGGCGCCGTGTACGCCCGCGCGCGCGGCGTGGCGGGCGCCCTCTGGCGCCGCATGGAGGCCCTATGAGACGCGCCGTCCCGCTCCTCGCCCTGCTCGCCCTCCCGCGCTGCAGTCCCACCACCGCCGACGGGTTCCCCGAGGTCACCGGCACCTACGTCGGCATCCTGCGCGTGGAGTTCACCGAGCCCGCCACCGGCACCACCACCGGCCAGTGCCCCGAGACGCTGGTCATCACCAGCCAGTCGGGGGCCACCGTGAGCGGGGGCTTCGAGCGGGGCGCGCCCTGCGCGGCCAGCGCGGGCCCCGTGCGCGGCACCCTGGACCAGGGCGGCGGCGTGGTCCTGGACTTCGAGGACACCCAGGGCTTCCAGGGCTTCTCCGGCTGCACCTACGTGAGCGGGGACCGCTCGTGGCGCGGCACCTTGCGCGACGACGAGCTGGACATCGCGCTCAGCGCGGTGCTCTCCTGCACGGGCTTCTCCGTCCCCCTCCAGACGAGCGCCACCCTCACCGCCGTCCGGCGGGATTGAGTAGACTCGCGCCCATGCCCCGAATCGTCCGCTGCGGTCTCATCCAGGCCAGCAACGTCCTCGCCCCCGACAAGGCCAGCCTGCCCGAGGTGCGCGAGGCCATGGTGGCCAAGCACATGAAGCTGATCGAGCAGGCGGCGGCGCAGCAGGTGCGCGTCCTCTGCCTGCAGGAGCTGTTCTACGGGCCCTACTTCGCGGCCGAGCAGGACACGCGCTGGTACGCGTTCACGGAGCGCGTCCCCGACGGCCCCGTGGTGCGCCTCATGCAGGACGTGGCCCGCAAGCACGAGATGGTGATGGTGGTGCCGGTCTACGAGGAGGAGGCCACCGGCGTCTACTACAACACCGCCGCCGTCATCGACGCCGACGGCAGCTACCTCGGCAAGTACCGGAAGAACCACATCCCGCACTGCCTGCCCGCCTTCTGGGAGAAGTTCTACTTCAAGCCCGGGAACCTCGGCTATCCCGTCTTCCGGACGCGCTACGCGACCATCGGCGTCTACATCTGCTACGACCGGCACTTCCCGGAGGGGGGCCGGATGCTGGGGCTGCACGGCGCGGAGATCGTCTTCGTGCCCTCCGCCACCACCAGCGGCCACTCCGACAACCTCTGGAAGATCGAGCAGACGGCCATGGCCATCGCCAACGGCTACTTCGTGGGCACCAACAACCGCGTGGGCCGGGAAGCGCCCTGGAACTTCGGCGAGTTCTACGGGTCCTCCTACTTCTGCGACCCCTACGGCCAGGTCCTCGCCCAGGGCTCGCGCGACAAGGACGAGCTGGTGGTGGCCGACCTCGACCTCGAGATGATCGAGAGGGTGCGCGCGCACTGGCAGTTCTACCGCGATCGCCGGCCGGAGAGCTACGGCGACATCGCCCGCGACGTGCTCTAGACACCACGGAAGCCACGGGGACGAAGGGGCACGGGGATGCACGAGAAGGTCCTTCGCGGGGGGATCGTCGTCGACGGGAGCGGCCGCGAGCGGTTCCGCGGGGACGTGGCGGTGTCCGCGGGCGCCATCGTGGCGGTGGGGGAGGGCCTGCGCGGCGACGTGGAGATCGACTGCGGCGGCCACGTGGTGGCGCCGGGCTTCATCGACACCCATAGCCACTCCGACGTGGCGGTGCTGGCCGATCCCCTCCTGCCCATGAAGCTGCTCCAGGGCATCACCCTGGAGGTGTTCGGCCAGGACGGCATCTCGGTGGCCCCCGTGAAGGAGGACGAGCGGCCGGCCATGAAGCAGAAGCTCGCCGGCCTGCTCGGCGACTTCGGCGTGGCGTGGGACTGGTCGAGCGTGGGGGAGTACCTCCGCCGCGTGTCGGACGCCCGTCCCGCGCAGGACGTGGCCTACCTGGCCCCCCACGGGGCGCTGCGCCAGCTCGTCCTGGGCCCCGACGACCGGCGCCCGGGGGCGCTGGAGCTGGGGGAGATGCAGAAGGCCCTGCGCCAGGCCCTGGGCGACGGGGCCTGCGGGATGAGCACGGGCCTCATCTACCCGCCGTGCTGCTACGCGGACACCGCGGAGCTGATCGCGCTGGGCGAGGTCCTGGCCCAGGCGGACCGCCCGCTGGTCGTGCACATGCGCAGCGAGAGCGACTTCATGCTCGACGCCCTGGCCGAGATGGTGCTGGTGGCGGAGTCGGCGGGCTGCGCGGTGCAGGTGTCACACCTCAAGCTGGCCGGGCGCGAGAACTGGGGGCGCGCGGAGGAGGTGGTGGCGGCCTTCGAGGAGGCGCGTTCGCGCGGCCTGCGCCTCACCGCCGACCAGTACCCCTACGTGGCCGGCAGCACGCTGCTGGGGGCCGTCCTGCCCCCCTGGGCCCACGACGGAGGGACGGCCGCCACCCTCGAGCGCCTTCGCGATCCGGAGCAGCGCGCGCGCCTGAAGGCGGAGATGCTGGATCCCGCCCCCGCGCGCTGGGACAACTTCTGGAAGTGGAGCGGGCCCGAGGGGATCATCGTGGCCGACGTGCCCAGCGGGCGAAGGCCGGAGCTGGCGGGCAAGAGCCTGGCCGCCGCCTTCCCCGGCCAGGACGCGGTGGAGGCCGCCTTCGACCTCCTCCTCGGGGAGGCCATGGGCGTGGCCATGGTGTCGTTCTCGCAATCGGAGGAGGTGGTCACGCGCTTCCTCACCCTGCCCTTCGTGAACGTGTGCACGGACGGCCTCCTCGGGGGACGGCCCCACCCCCGCGCCTACGGCACCTACCCGCGCGTGCTGGGCCGATACGTCCGCGAGAAGGGGGTGCTGTCCCTGGAGGAGGCCGTGCGCAAGATGACGTCGCAGGCGGCCCAGGCCTTCGGCTTCCAGAACATGGGCCTCGTGCGCGAGGGGCAGCGCGCCAACCTCGTCGTCTTCGACCCCGCCACGGTGGCCGACCGGGCCACCTTCGAGAGCCCGCGCCAGTTCCCGGTGGGCGTGCGCGACGTCCTCGTGGCGGGGGAGGACGCCGTGCGCGACGGCCGTCCCACGGGCGCGCGCCCGGGCGCGGTCGTAAAGTAGGGCGCGTGGGCGTGCTCACGGACCCGACGGGCTCCTTCACCCTCGACGTGCCCGGGGAGTGGGCGCGCGAGACGGAGGACTGCGTGACCACGCTCTACAGCCCGCGCGGCATCGGCACCGCCTTCGTGACGGTGGCCCGCCACGCCCGGGGCCCGCAGCCGGACTTCGGCGGCGCCGCCTTCCTGGCGCGCTTCCTGCGCTCCCTGGGGCTGGAGGTGGACGACGCGGACATCGCCTCCGCCGCCGGTCCCGGCTGCCGGATCTTCTCCCACGCCCGTGACACCGCGCGGGCGCGCTGGCGCTTCTTCTCCATCACCGACGAGGAGACGGCGCTGCTGTTCTCGTACACCTGCCCCGCCGACGCCGACGCGCGCCTGAGCGGGGAGGAGCTGGGGGAGGTGGACGGCATGGTGCGGTCCGTGCGCCTGTTCCACGCCACCAGCGTCCACTGACATGGCCGAGCTGATCCCGGCTCCCTTCCCGAGCCTCCTGCGCCGGCTCCTCCGCGAGTCCGAGCGCGAGGGCAAGGTCTACGACCTTCCCGCCCGCCGGTTCTGGCGCGGGGCCCCCGACCTCGACACCGCCGTCGCCTTCCACGGCCGGCGCGCCGGCAACCCCCTGGGCCCCGCGGCGGGGCCGCAGGACCAGATGGCGCAGAACGTGGTGCTGGCCTGGCTGGCGGGCAGCCGGATCCTCGAGCTGAAGACGGTGCAGATCAACGACCGGCTGACCATCCCCCGGCCGTGCATCGACGCCACCAACGTGGGCTACAACGTGGAGTGGAGCCAGGAGCTGCTCCTGGCGGACAGCCTGGCCGAGTACGTCAAGGGCTCCATGCTGGTGGACGTCCTGCGCGCGGCGGACGTCCTGGGCCGCCCCGAGGAGAGCGCCCGGGACGACACCATCCTCGACATGAGCGTGGGCTACGACCTGGCCGGCATCCGCTCCCCGCAGGTGCGGGCGTGGATCGAGGGCATGAAGGACGCGCGCGCCCAGGTGGACGCGCTGCGGGCCGAGATCCCCGCCGATCTGCGGCGCTGGCGCGACGTCGACTTCCGCACGGCGCTCTCCGACCAGATCACCATCTCGACCTTCCACGGCTGCCCGGCGGGGGAGATCGAGGGCATCGTCCGCTTCCTGCTCGCGGAGATGGGGGTCCACGTCACCGTGAAGCTCAACCCCACCCTGCTGGGCAAGCCGGCGGTGGACGGCCTGCTGCACGACCTCCTCGGCTACACCGAGGTGCAGACGCGGGCGGAGGACTTCGAGAAGGACCTCCAGTGGGAGCAGGCCCTGGAGATCACCGACCGCCTCTCCGAGGTGGCGCGCGCGGCGGGGCGCACCTTCCAGGTGAAGTTCTCGAACACGCTGGTGGTGCGCAACCACAAGGCCTTCTTCCCCGCCTCCGAGCAGGTCATGTACCTCTCGGGGGCCCCCCTGCACGTCATCACCCTGAACCTGGTGGCGCGCTACCGGAAGGCGCGGCCCGAGGTGCCCATCTCCTTCTCCGCGGGCGTGGACAACCAGAACTTCCCGGACTGCGTGGCCCTGGGCTTCACCCCCATCACCACCTGCACCGACCTCCTCCGCCCGGGGGGCTACGCGCGCCTGCCCGCCTACCTCGACCGGCTGGAGGAGCGCATGCGCGCGGTGGGCGCGCGCACCGTCCCCGAGTTCGTGATGAAGGCCTACGGCCGCGGCCGCACGCCGGAGGAGGCCGCCCTCCTCAACACGCCGCTGGTGGTGGAGAAGGTCAACGCCGACCCGCGCTACCGCGCGGAGAGCAACCGCGCCACCCCGCGCAAGATCGGCTCGCAGCTCTGGCTCTTCGACTGCATCAACTGCGACAAGTGCGTGCCCGTGTGCCCCAACGACGCGAACTTCACCTACGAGACGGGCGTGCTGCGCGCCGAGTACCAGAACTACGAGGTGGGGGCGGGCGCGGTGAGGGCGGTGGCGGGCGGCCTCTTCGAGGTCAAGAAGGCGCACCAGATCGCCAACTTCCAGGACTTCTGCAACGAGTGCGGCAACTGCGACACCTTCTGCCCGGAGGACGGGGGCCCGTTCATCGAGAAGCCGCGCTTCTTCGGCTCCCTGGAGGCCTGGGAGCGGCTGCGCCCCCTCGACGGCCTGTACTGCCGGCGCCAGGACGGGCTCGACAGCGTGTGGGCCCGCCTGCGCGGCCGCGAGTACCTGCTCGAGGTCGACCGCGCGCTCGACCGCGCGCTGTTCACGGACGGCGTGGTGCGCGTCGAGGTGCGCCACAGCGCGCGCAAGGCGGTGGCGGCGCGGGCGGCGGAGGGCGCCCCGGAGGGGCACCTCCTCGACTTCTCGGCCTACCTCAACATGGCCCTGGCCGTGGACGGCGTGCTGGACCCGGCGCGCGCCAACCCCGTGAACGCGCCCTGGCTGTGAGCGAGCGCGCGGCCCCCGCTTTGCCGTAGCCGCGGCGCTCGGTTATCCTCGCCCCGCTTCGCCCGATAGTGCACCCCGCCCGCTTCGCGCGGGAGAGAGGACCAAGATGAGCTGGAGGTGTCCCTGCCGCCGTGTCGTGCTCGCCGCTGCGGTCGCATTGGGCCTGATGTCGCCGTTGTCGGCGGAAACCCCGTCCCGGACGGGAGTGGTCGCGAGCCGGCCCTCCGCGGTTCGCGGCATCGGGACCTGGGTGGTGGGAGGCGAGTCGTTCGAGGTCACGAGCGTGACGACGCTCGACGACTCCGGTGGGTCGGTTGGGATCGACGGGTGCGTAACCGTCGAATACGTGGTAACAGCCGACGGGAACGACGCCCTCCGCATCGCGGGCGAGGAGCCCTCCGCGTGCCGGTGAGCGGCGCCCCCTCGAGTATCCGCTCCAGGGCCACGCTGGTGGCGACGGTCTTCGCGGCCGCCCTGTGGGTGACGGGCGTCGGTGAGGCGCAAGCCCAGGTGATCACCTTCACCGGCGACACGACGGGAGCCCAGGCGAACGGCTTCACCAGCGTGGACTCGGCGGTCGCGCACTTCACCGACAGCATCGGGGCCAACCTGCAGGTGACCGACTTCGGGAGTCAGAGCAACGGCAATGCCCTGGGAGTCTTCAGTGACGACCCGAGCGTGCTCATCATCAACTTCGACGTCCCGATGAGCAGCATCACCCTGAGCTTCGGCAACGACGACGCCTGCTGCAGCAGCGCCGGGGACGTCGCGCAGTTGACCGTCTTCAACGGCGGCGTACAGGTCGGTCAGGCGCAGGTGGTCATGAACCGGAACGACCTCATGGACCAGACGATCACCGTGAGCGGGGTCACCTTCAACGAGGCCCGCTTTGCCTACGCCAGCCCCGGTGGAGCGCCCATCGACCTGATCGAGATCGTCGACGACATCACCCTCGTGCAGGGAGTGCCGGCGCTGCCCGCGCTGGCCCTCGCGGGGCTGGCGGTCCTCCTGATGGTCGCGGGATATCTGGCTCTGCGGAGGCGCGAGGGCCTAAGCGCCTGAAATGGCTGCCGCGTCTGAAAACGCCCGCATGACCGCGGAAGTCTCGAGCCGGGCGCCCACCTTCACCGACGTCCTCGACGCCGCCCAGCGGATCGCGGGCATCGCCCACCGCACGCCGGTGGTCACCTCGCGCACCCTCGACGAGCGGCTGGGCGCCCGCGTCTTCCTGAAGTGCGAGAACCTGCAGCGCATGGGCGCCTTCAAGTTCCGCGGCGCCTACAACGCCATCTCCCGGCTCACCAACGAGGAGCGGGCGCGGGGCATCCTCGCCTACTCGTCCGGAAACCACGCCCAGGCCATCGCCCTGGCCAGCCGCCTGTTCGGCGCGCAGGCCACCATCGTCATGCCCGACGACGCGCCCGCCGTGAAGCGGCGCGCGGTGGAAGGCTACGGTGCCACCGTGGTGCCCTACGATCCCGCCACCGAGGTGCGCGAGGAAGTGGCCCGGCGCATCGCCGAGGGACGAGACCCCGTGCTCATCCCGCCCTTCGACCATCCCGACGTCGTGGCCGGGCAGGGAACCGCGGCCAAGGAGCTGCTGGAGGAGACGGGGCCGCTCGACGTGCTGCTCGTGCCGTGCGGCGGCGGCGGCCTGCTGTCCGGCTCCGCGCTGTCCGCGGGCGCGCTGAGCCCCGGCTGCCGCGTGATCGGGGTGGAGCCCCGGGCCGGCGACGACGGCGGGCGCTCGTTCCGCAGCGGCACCCTGCAGACGGTGACGAACCCGGACACGATCGCGGACGGGGCGCGCACGCGGTCGCTGGGACAGATCACCTTCGCCATCATCAAGGAGCGCGTGGCGGACATGGTGGCGGTGGACGACGGCGAGCTGCTGCGCGCCGTGCGCTTCCTGTGGGAGAGGGCCAAGCTGGTGGTGGAGCCCACGGGCGCGCTGGGCCTGGCCGCGGCCTGGGCGGGCAAGGTGGACGTGGCGGGGCGCCGCGTGGGCGTGATCCTCAGCGGAGGCAACGCGGACATCCCGGCGGTGGCGGCCCTGCTGGCCGCGCTACCCGCGGAAGCCTCCTAGCCCCCGTCGGCCGACCCGCCGGGCTCAGCGCCCGTAGCGGATCTGCGTGTTGACGATGCCCAGCTCCACGCGGCGGTTCCTGGCCCGCGCGCGCTCGGACGTCCCGCGCTCCAGGGGCAGCGACTTGCCGTGGCCGGTCACGGAGAGGATGTCCGGGGACAGGCCCGCCTCGACGAGGTAGTCGCGCACGGCCTGGGCCCGGCGCTCGGAGAGCCCCTGGTTGTAGGCCGCCGACCCCACGTCGTCCGTGTGCCCGTTGACGGAGACCGTGTAGTCCTGCGAGGTCATGAGGATGCCCGCGATGCGGCTGAGCAGCTCGCGGTCCTCGCGCCGCAGCTCGGCCTTGTCGAACTCGAACTTCAGGTAGTCGCTGCCCAGGTTCATCACGAGACCCAGGGCCGTGCGCCGGGTCTCGGCGATCTTCCCCAGCGCCTCCTCCAGGCGTCCCACCTCCGCCTCCGCCCGCTTGCGGATGGCCGCGGCCTCGGCCTGGGCGCGCGCGGCCGTCTCCTGGGCGGTGGTGGCCTCCTGGCGGGCCACGGCGGCGTCCGCCTGGGCGGTGGTGGTCTGCGCTTCGGCCTGCTGGCGCCCCTCGGCCGCCTGTCTTGCCGCCACCTCCGCCGCCACCGCCCGCTCCGCGCCCTGCCGGGCCATCGCGGCGGACTGTTCCATCTGACGGGTGAGCTCGGCGAGCCGCTGCTCCATGGCCACCGTCCGCTGGTGCGTGGTGTAGGCGAGGTAGCCCAGGCCCCCGACCAGGGCCATCAGCAGACCGAGCAGGGCCGCGAAGCCCGGGCGGCTCCGGATGCGCTCCGGCGCCTCGTCGGCATCGGGGCCCAGGAGGGTCGGGCGCGAGGTCGAGAGCGGCACCTCACCAGCGTAAGGCAATCGGGCCTCGCGCGCATCGGCCCGGGGCGTGACTCGGCAGCCCCGCAAGGGGCGATCCTTCCCGCCGGCCGGAGCGCGATCACCGTGGCCGCGGGTCCGGCCCGGGCGGGGCGGCGGCCTCCGCGGCCCGGCATTCCGCGCACCGCGAGTCCGGAGCGGGCGTGGGGTAGGCGCAGCCCACGCAGTCCGACCACGGCTCGACCTGGTCGCGCCGGAGACCGTAGCGCGTCAGCAGCGCGGCCTCCGTCCGCTCCACCACCGCGCGGCACTCCCGGGGCTCCAGGCGCGCATGGCCCGACGTCCACGCCTGGCGCGCGCCGAAGTCGGGGAACCGCGGCGCCTCTCCCCACCGCCAGGAGGGGTCGGCGGCCGATCGGCTGCGGCCGAGGAGATGCAGGTGGACGCGGCGGTGCGCGCGCACGGCCTTGGGCCCGCGGGGAGGCGCCTCGTCGTTCAGCGCCCAGTTGCCGGCCTCCCAGTAGTTGAGGCAGCCGCTCTCGAGCTGGGGCAAGGCGTCCAGCATGGCCCGGCCCGCCGCCGCCACCAGGAACGACCACAGGACCAGCTCGGCGGGGGTCAGCTCGCTGCGCTCCCAGACCTCCCGGGCCGGCGTGACGATCAGGGCGCCGCCGTCCTCCCGTCCGATCAGCGCCTGCCCCGGGGCCGGCCGCGCCAGACGTCCCCCTGCGCACGAGAACAGCGCCGTCATCCGGCCGCCTCGACGAGGTCGCGGAGCGTGGCCACGGACCGACCGGCGCCGCGCTCAGGGCTCCGGTGCCGGGGGCACGGGCGTGGGGGACTCGAAGACGCTGTCGGGGAGGGAGGCGGGAGCCTCGAGCACGGGGAACGTGATCATGCGCCCGTCCTTCGCGTTCTCCCGCTCGGAGGCGAGCATGACGTTGCCCACCCGCTTCCAGCCCTTCCACAGGAACGTCGTGGGGGGCACGTCCTCCCCCTTCAGCACGAAGTCCCAGCGGTCCACGAGGCGGGTGGAGCGGTTCACGTAGACCCAGTACTGGTCCTTGGGGGTCAGGCCGACGTTCTCGAAGCGGAGATGGAGCTTGTCCCAGGTTCCCACCTCGCTCGTCTCCTCGCCCGCGGCGGCGAGGAGCACGCCCGGGTCGCGCAGCTTGTAGGGCATCAGCAGCCAGTAGGTGTCGTTGGTCCAGGCCCCGAAGGCGCGCTCGAGGGCCTTCTTCTCCTCCTCGCCCGCGAGCTGCTGGCCGTCCACCCAGGCGTCCCCCTCGCGGTCGTGGAGGTTCATCAGCACCACCGCGGGCTTCCCCTCGGGGGTGACGGACTCCAGCCGGTAGCGCCCCTGCCACTTGTCCCAGGTGTGCGACCGCACGAGCTTCCGTCCCTCGCGCTCCACGGCGAAGTCGAAGCGCAGGTAGCGCGTGTTGTCCCAGGCGGCCTGCCCGCCCAGCGCCTCCATGACGCTGGCCGCCAGCTCGACGGCGCGCGGGTCGGGGGCGGGGTGCTCGGCGCGGGGGCGCGCGGCAAGGCCCAGGAGCACGAGGGGTGCGGCCACGAGGATGGAGGGAAGCATGTGCCTATCGTCCTTCCTTGGCGGTGAAGGCGCCCGCGGCGGCTCCGCGCTCCAGGGCGAGGAGCACGTCCGCGGGCTCCACCGTGCCGTAATACCACTGTCCGGCCGAGAGCGCCTCCGCCCGCACCGCCTCGTACACCTCCAGGGCGGTGCGCGCGCCGTCCGCGAAGTTGAAGACCTCGAACTGCATGATCGGGTGGAGGCCTTCCACGCGCTTGACGGCGTCCATGGCGTCCTGCCAGGCCCCGACGTCGCGCGTGGGCACGAACACCCTGCCCGCGAGCTTGGCCTCCTCGGGGGAGGGGCCGGCGGCGGCGGCGGGCGCGCCCAGCGCCCGCGCCGCCTGGTCCAGGCGCGCCTGCGCGTCCGCCCGCAGGGGCACGAAGCCCGCCCGCGTCTCGTCCACCGCGCGCGCCGCCGCGCCGGCGCCGGCCAGCCGGCGCACCGAGTCCAGGGCGCCCAGCTCGCGCGCGTGCGAGTGCGCGAGGAGCGAGCGCGCGGCGGCCCAGCCCGCGGGCTCCGCGGGGGCGCGTGCGGCATGGGCCAGGCCCGTGGCCAGGTCGCCCTGCAGGCGGGCGCCCCCCCGCGCCGCCACGTAGGCGGCCAGGGCGGGCGCGTCCTCCTCGCGCAGGCTGGCGAAGTACCAGGCCACCGCCGCCACCACCAGGGCGTTGCGCTCGATCTGGGTGGCGTCGATCTGGTCGAGGTCGTCGCCCGTGGAGTGGATGAACTCGTCGGGCCAGTTGATGAGGGCGGTGGCGGGCACCCCGATGGGGGCGGGGGTGAAGGCGTGGTGGTCGCTGTGGCCGAAGTAGGGGACCATCCGCGCGTGGAAGGGCTCGCGCGAGCCCTTGACCGCCACCACCTCGCGCGGGAAGGGGATGGCCACCGGGGTGCCGCGCGCGGTGAGCAGCGAGGTGTTGGCGTCGCGCACCAGGGTGAGGACGCTCTCCATCACGTCCTCGAGGGCGTGGGGACGGCTCCAGGGCAGGCGCGCCGCGTACTGCACGCGTCCCCCCAGGCTCTGGCGCGCCCCCACCATGTCCTGGTTGACGTTCAGCAGCATCCTCCGCGGCTCCTGGGGGTTCTCGCGGAAGTACTGCTCCTGGCTCCCGAACTCGTTGACCCACCAGAAGCGGATGTCGCGGCGCGGGCGCGCCAGCTTGCCGTCCCTGATCAGCCGGGAGAGGGTGCGCCCGATCTCCAGGAGGCTGCCGCAGCCGCTGCCGTCGTCGTTGGCGGAGGTCATCTCCTCCTGGATGTGGGCGGTGAGCACGATCTGCTGGTCGGGCACGGCGGCCCCGCGGATCCAGCCCTCCACGTAGGCCTGCTCCTTGGGCTCGGGGTCGTCGGCCTCGATGTCCACCTTGACCTTCACCGCCTTGCCCGCGGCCAGCATCTTCTGCAGGGCGCGCCCACGGCGCGGCGAGACCATGACCGCGAAGGTGGTGGGGGTGCCGTCCTTCACCCCGTCCACCTTCTTGGCGGCGTGGCGCAGCCGCCCCCAGGCCACCTGGTCGGGGGCGTCGAAGTGCTCGGGGCGGTTGGTCTGGTACGAGACCACGCCGAGGGCGCCGCGCTTCCAGACCGCCTCCTCGTGCACGGCGGAGGCGGAGCCCGAGGCCAGCACCAGCCGGCCCTTGACCTCCTTGCCCTTGTAGTCGCCCTCGCCCGTGCCCGCGCCCACGTCCACGAGCTCCGCCGTCACGTGCGCGCTGTGGCTGTGGTCGGCGAAGGAGACGCGCACGTCGCCGTAGTCCGCGATCTTCACCCGTTCCGGCTCGAGGACCCACGCCTCCGCCGAGCGCAGGGACCAGCCGTGCTCGCTCCAGGCCTGGCGGACGAGGCGGACGTCCTCCAGGCCCGCCTGCACCGCGGCCTGCCGGATCCACTCCGCGGCGGCGAAGAAGTCGCGGCTCCCGCCGGTGCGGTGGTAGAGGGTGAGGGCGCGGGAGGCGTCGAAGGCGCGGTCGCCCGAGAGCTCGTTGGCGAGGTCCCGGAAGAGCGCCTCGGACAGGAAGGGGGAGTGCTGGGCCCGCGCCGGCCCCGCCGCGGCCAGGACCAGGGCCGCGCCCAGGAGGACCCGCGGGAAGCGGCGCTCCCTTCCGCGGGCGGCTAGGAGGCGAGCCCCAGCCGCGCGCCCTCCGCCGCGAACTCCAGCATCAGCCGCCGCCGCAGCACGGTGTCGCACAGCGCGTAGCGCAGCCCGTTCAGGTCGATCTGCCAAAGCTCCTCCAGGGTCAGGCCCAGCTCGTCGCGCGCGCGCTCGTACTCGCGCACGAGGTCGGTGCCGAAGAAGGGCGGGTCGTCGCTGCCCAGGGTCACGGGCACTCCCGCCGCCATCATGCGTCGCAGGGGATGGGTGCGCAGCTCGCGATAGACGGTCAGGTACTCGTTGCTGGTGAGGCAGACGTCGCAGCAGACCTCGCGCTCGGCGAGCAGGCGCAGGACCTCGGGGTCCTCCACCGCGCGCACGCCGTGCTGGACCCGCCGCACCCCCAGCTCGAGCACGGCCTGGCGCACGTGGTCCGCGCCCGCCGTCTCGCCGGCATGGGCCACCGCGGGGTAGCCCGCGCGGCGGGCCCGCCGGTAGTGCTCCGCCACCAGCCGCCGCGGGAACCCCTCCTCCGGCCCGCCCAGGCCGATGGCCACCACCACGGGGTTGGCCAGCTCCTCGAGGAGGGCGGCGGTGAAGGGCCCGCTCTCGGGCACGGACTCGCTGGGGATGTCCAGGATGAGGCGCACCACCGGCGCGTCCGCGGGCAGGGCCTCGATGCGCCGCGTGACCACCTCCAGCGCGCGCCGCCCCCCGATGCCGAAGCGCTCGTGGTTGTAGGGGGTGAAGTGGGCCTCCACGTAGCGGATGTTCTGGCGCCGGCACTCCTCCACGAAGGCGTCCACCATCCGCTCGTAGTCCTCGGGGCGCTGGAAGCAGCGGCACATCAGCAGCCACAGCTGCAGGAAGGTGTCGAAGCTCTCGAAGCGGTAGAGGGCCCGCAGCTCCTCCAGGCTGGCCACGGGCAGGGCGACGCCGTTGTCGCGCGCCAGCCGCCACAGCGTGTCGGGAGAGACGGTGCCCTCGAGGTGGACGTGCAGCTCCGCCTTGGGCATACGGCCGATGAGGTCGCTCAACCCGGGCGGATTCTAGTGCTATCGCGCGTCGCCGCGTAGGCGGCGCGTCCACTCCACCAGCGCCGCCAGCAGGCGGCCGACGATCTCCCGCGTCCCGGCGTCGGTGAGGTTGCCCTGCTCGTCGAAGCGCTCGTGGGCGCGGGCGATGAGGACCTCGGGCTGGTTCACCGGGTGCATGTCCAGGAAGACGAAGCAGTGGCGCAGGTGGTTCTGCGCGCGCACCGTCCCCGCCATCCCCGGCGAGGCGCCCATCACCGCCACCGGCTTCCCCTTCCATGCGTTGTCGCCGTACGGCCGCGATCCCCAGTCGATCGCGTTCTTCAGCACGCCCGGTATCGAGTAGTTGTACTCGGGGGTGCAGATGAGGACGGCGTCCGCCGCCCGGATCCCGGCCTTGAGCTCCGCCACCCGCGCCGGCAACGGGTCCTCCAGGTCCTGGTTGAAGACGGGGATGCCTTCCAGGTCGAAGGCCTCCAGGGAGGCGCCCTCGGGCAGGAGGGACGCCGCGGCGCGCAGGGCGGAGCGGTTGTAGGACCCGCGGCGCAGGCTGCCCGCGATTCCCAGGATCCGGACCTCCTGCATGACGCGCCTCCTCCCTGCGATTGTACGGGGCGCGGCGCCGGTCAGGAGGCCACCAGCAACGACACGGGCAGGCGCCTCCAGGCCCGGCGCAGGGCCACGGCGGGCCCGCGCTTGGCGGAGACACGCAGGGACTCGCCGGTGAGCGCGTCCCGCCATCTCCGCGGGGCGGCGGCGGGCAGCCGGACGGTGGCGTGCCGCCACCGCGACGGAGCCAGCCCGGGGCCGGGGCCGAGGCCGAGGGCGAGCAGCCGGCGCGGAACCACCGCCACCGCCCAGCGGCCGTGCAGGCGCCGCGCGAAGGCGCAGGCGTGGCCGGCCACGCCCCCCGCGACCTCGAGCGGAACGTATTCGCCGCGGGCGAAGAGCTCGGGGTCGGCGCGCCGGGCCTCCAGCGCCTTCCAGGTGACGTACAGCTTCAGGCGGCCGTCGGGCCACCGCGCGAGCAGGCGCTCCACCAGGGCGCGCCGTCCGCGTCCCTCCGCCTTGCCCAGCGCGGCCAGCATGCGGCGGCGCGCGGCGAAGTCGACGGGGCGGCGGTTGTCGGGGTCCACCAGGCTCAGGTCCCACAGCTCGGTGCCCTGGTAGAAGTCGGGAACGCCGGGCGCGGCGCACTTCAGCACCACCTGCCCCAGGGCGTGCATGGCGCCGGCGAAGGACACGCGCCGCGCGAAGGCGCGGAAGTCGGCCGGGAACCCGTTGTCGGCGTCCCGCCGGAGCGCCGCTTCCACGAAGGCCAGGAGCGCGGTCTCGTGCGCCTCGTCCGGGTCGTGCCACGAGGTGTGGACCTTGGCCTCCCGCGCCGCCTTGCGCAGGTAGGCCTCGAAGCGGGCGCCCAGCGCGCCCTCCGCCCGCGCGTCGAGCGGCCACGCGCCCAGCAGGGCCTGGTAGATCATCCACTCCTCGTTGGCGTCGGGCACGGCGGCGCCGTCCACCGCCAGGCGCAGGGGCGCGTTCCACTCCGACCAGCGGCGGACGGCGGCCGCCCACTCCCGGGGCGCCTCCGCCAGCACGTGCAGGCGCAGGCGGGCGTCCTCTCCCCGCTTGGTGTCGTGGGTGGAGGTCGCGCTGAGGGCGTCGGGCCAGCGGCGCCGGCGCCCGCGACACCAGGCGTGCCAGGCCGTGGCGGAGGCGGCCCGGCGCACGGCGGCGTCGGGATCGCCTCCCACCTCGTTGAGGGAGAGGAGCGCGTTGTCCACGTAGAAGGCGGTGTCCTCGACGCCCTTGGCCATGAGGGGGCCGGTGCGCTGCTGCCACCGCAGGACGAAGGCCAGCCGCGCGCGCATCTGCGCGGGGCGCGCCCTTCCCTCCAGCAGCAGGACGCGCCGCAGGAAGCGGAGCGCGCGAGTGGCGCCGGGGGGCCCGCGCAGCGCGCGCCGCGCCTGGGCCAGGGCGGCCTCGATGGCCTCGCGGTCCGGCGGCGTCACCGGCGTCCCGCGCACGTAGGTCCGGTAGATCGGCAGTCCCACCGAGGCCTCCGCCAGCGCGGCGAAGAGGGCGGCCTCGGGCAGCCCCCGCACGCCGCGGTCGGCGCGGGCCAGCCGCGCCAGCTCGCGGGCCAGCAGGCGGAAATCGGCGGCGAAGAGGTCGTGCAGCACCTGGCGCTTGGCCTGGAGGCGCGTCTCCGCGAAGGACTCGCGCCGGCCGGTGAAGGCCTGGTAGGCGCGACGCAGGCGCCGCGCCCCGCCGGGCTCCAGGAACAGGGCGCTCGCGGCGGCCGCGAAGTCGTAGCCCGTCGTCCCCGCCACCGGCCACTCCGCGCGCAGGGCCTCCCCGCCGGTCAGGATCTTCTCCACCACCACCGGAACGGCGGCGCGCGCGCGCAGGCGCTCGAGGTAGCGCTGCGGGTCGTAGAGCCCGTCCACGTGGTCCACACGCAGGCCGGTGACCAGGCCCTTGCGCACCAGCTCCGCCACGCGGCCGTGGCGGCGCTCGAAGACGGCGGGCTCCTCCACACGGACGGCGGCCAGGTGGCTCTGGTCGAAGAAACGGCGGTAGTTCACCTCCGTCAGGCCCGTGCGCCAGAAGGCCAGCCGGTAGTACTGGAGGTCGAGCAGCGCCTCCAGCCGCTCGGGAGCCGCGGCGTCCGCGCGGGCGTCCAACAGGCGCAGCGTCTCGTCCAGGAGCGCGCGCACCGGCGGCTCCCGGTAGAGCCGCCACAGCCTCCGCTTCAGGGCCCTCCGACGCCGCAGGCGGGCCGCCTCGCCGACGCCCTTCTCGCGCCGCCGCAGCTCGGCCAGCTCCCCCACCAGTCGCCGCAGCTCCCGGCGCGGGCCGAAGCCGCGCTCCCCCTTGCCCGCGCCCGGCCGGCGCAGGGTGAGGAGGGCGGCGTAGGAGCGCAGCGAGAGCGGGAAGCGGTGCTCGTAGTAGCGGAAGGAGAAGCCGTCGGCGCCCAGCGCCACCGCCAGCTCGCCGCGGGCCAGCACCTCGGCCAGGGGGTCTCCCAGGACGGGGAGGAGCAGGGTTCCGGGCCGGGCCACGCCGCCCTTGGCCTGCCAGTCGATGTCGAAGTAGGGGGCGCAGGGCGAGGCCGGCCCGTTCTCCAGCACGTCCATCCACCACTGGTTGGCCGCGCTCGCCGCCACGTGGTTGGGCACGATGTCCAGGAGCAGACCCATGCCGCGGGCGCGCAGCGAGGCGGCCAGGTGGCGGAAGTCGGCCTCGCTGCCCAGCTGCGGGTTCAGGTGGTAGGGATCGGTCACGTCGTAGCCGTGCTCGCTGCCCGGGCGCGCGACCATGAGCGGGGAGGCGTAGAGGTCGCTGATGCCGAGCGCGTCGAGGTAGGGCACCAGCGCCGCCGCCTGGCGGAACCCGAGGCGGGGGCCGAACTGGAGGCGATAGGTGGCCCGCGGCACGCGCGGCGCCATCGCGGGCGGCTTCAAGCGCCCAGGCTCCGCCGCCCCTACTCGGGGACCGCGAAGCCGAGGCCCTGCCCGAGCTCCTGGAAGGCGGCCAGCCAGGCCTGGGCCTCGTCGTCGCCCTCGCGCGCGCGGCCCTCCTGCGCCGGGCGCAGCCGCTCGCTGACCTCGTGATAGCGGTTCTGGGCGGCCCACAGGTCGAGGTCGAAGGGCTCGGCGCGGGCCAGGCGGACGGCCTCCACGAGCTTCCGGAGGAGGCCGAGGTTGCTCGGGCTGCGCAGGTACTGGCGGGCCAGACGCTCGATGCTCCGGCGCAGCGCGTACGACAGCGCGGGCACGTCGAGGGTCACGCCCTCGCGCTCCGCGCGCTGCATCAGCTCCTCCACGCGCCGCTGGTCCAGCTCGGCCCCCTCCAGCGCCGCGCGCAGGGTGGCGTTGATGACGAGCTCCGCCGCCGCGCGGAAGGGGCGGGGCAGCGGGATCCCGAGGTCGGTGAGGAAGCGCATGAGGGGAGCGCGACGCTCGTGGATCTGCCGGTAGACGCCCTCCGCCTCCTCCAGGCTGGCGCGCAGGAGGTGCCTCAGTATGGAGCGCTGCTCGTCGCGGAACAGGGAGCGCAGCGAGTAGGTGGCGCTGCCGAAGTGCCGGTCGAAGAGCCGGACCACCTCGGGGAAGTCGGCGCGCCCGAAGGCCTCGCCCACCTCCGCCTCCATGGCCGCGTAGGCCTCCTCGCCGCGGAAGGCGCGCACGCCGCCGCTGATGTTGTGGTCGCCCCAGTGCAGGACGCCGTAGGTCACGCGCCGCGCTTCGCCGGTCACGCGCGAGGCGACGTCCGCATGGCCGGTGAGCAGGCGCGCCGACCCCGCCTCCTGCACCCGCTGCTCCCGCCGGCAGACCTCGTAGCAGTAGACGATCTCGCGGTCCTCGTAGCGGTGGAAGAGCGAGCTGATGGCGTAGTGGCCGCCCACCTTGGAGTGGTCCACCGCCGCCGGCTTCACGAACTTCAGGAAGATCCGCCGGCCGTCGCCGTGCTCGGGCAGGTTGCTGCGCGCGTGGCCCAGCCGCGCCAGGAACGCCTCCTCCAGGCGCAGGTCCAGGACGTCCTCCGCCAGCTGGAGGGCGCGCCCGGCGTACTGGACCACCTGCACCGTCTCGATGCCGCTGAGCTCGTCGAAGAACCATCCGCAGCTCGTGTACATCAGCATGAGGTGACGCTGGAGCTCAAGCAGCTTCCACGCGCGCACCGCTCCCGCCTCGTCGAGCCCCCCGGGGCCGTGCCGCTCCAGGAAGCCCCGCTGGCGCTCGGGCGCGCGGTCGAGGATGACCTCGACGTACTCGTCGCGGGCGGCCCAGGGGTCGCGCAGGAGCCGGCCGGCCTCCCGGGCGAAGGGCTCGGCCAGCTCGTCGCGCAGCCAGTCCAGGGCCTCGCGCAGGGGCGCGCGCCACTCCTGGTGCCACTCCGGGTGGCCCCCGCTGTTGCAGCCGCAGTTGCTGCGCCAGCGCTCCAGGCCGTGCACGCAGCTCCAGGAGCTGCTCTCGTGGACCTGCGCCTCGTGGTCGGGGGGATGGCGCGCGAGGTAGGCGGCATAGTTGGTCAGAGTGGCCAGGCCGCGCGACTCCACGGTGTCGAGGGCGTAGGCCAGGGCCATGTCGCCGTGGGGATGGTGGTGGCCGTATGTCTCGCCGTCCGTGGCGATGTGCACGATCTGCGGCCAGTCACGGCCCTCGTGGAAGGCGCCCATGAGCCGGCTGACCAGGTTCTCGCCGCGCTGGAGGAGCCTCTCGAAGGCCACCGCGCGCGAGATGGGCCCGTCGTAGAAGAAGATGGCGATGCGGCGGCCGGAGGGCAGGGGGCAGTCGTAGGGCCGCGAGGGGTCGAGGTCGCCGTTGGCCTCCCGCCACTCGCGCGCGCCCTTCGCGCGCACGGCGCGGGCCTGCGAAGGGGCCAGCACCGTGAAGCGCACGCCCGCCTCCGCGAGGGTCTCCAGGGTCGGCACGTCCACCGCCGTCTCCGGCAGCCACATGCCCTCGGGGTCACGGCCGAAGCGCCGGCGGAAGTCGCGCAGTCCCCACACCACCTGCGTGCGCCGGTCGCGGGCGTTGGCCAGGGGCAGGATCATGTGGTTGTAGGGCTGGGCCATGGCCGACCCGTGGCCGGCGAAGGTCCGGGCGCTCTCGCGGTCGGCCTCCAGGATGGCCGCGTAGACCTCGGGAGCGCCCTTCTCCATCCACGCCAGCAGCGTGGGCCCGCAGTTGAAGCTGATGCGCGCGTAGTTGTTGACGATGCGGACGATCCGGTCCTGGCCGTCCAGGATGCGCGAGAAGGCGTTGGGCGCGTAGCACTCCGCGGTGATGCGCTCGTTCCAGTCGTGGTAGGGGTAGGCGGAGTCCTGCAGCTCGATGGTCTCCAGCCAGGGGTTCTCCCGCGGGGGCTGGTAGAAGTGGCCGTGGACGCAGATGTAGCGCGGCATGAGGGACCAGGGTTCCTTCCCCCATCCTACCGGATGGCTTGACCGCCGCGCGGCGCGGGACGTACCCTCGCGCGATCACCTCTCCCTCGCCGGAGCGCGCCATGCGGGCCCTGGGTATCGCCGTGCTTTCGGTCGTTGCCGGCGCCGCGGGCGCCGCGGGCGCGGGCGACGTCCCCACCCTGGTGTGGCGGCCGCAGGGCCAGGCGGAGCGCCTCTGGAAGGACATGCCCGAGGACCCGCAGGCGAAGTCGGTGCGGCTGGTGGGGGGCACGACGCCCGCCTGCGCCGGCCCCGCCCTCCGCCGGGCCAAGGCCGCCCTCGGCGCGGCGCCTTCGGGGCCCCTGGCCCTGCGCACCCTCGGCGTCGAGACCGCGCTCGAGCCGGGGCTCACGGGTGGCTACCGCGTACGCGGAGGGCAGGACGTGGCCGCGCTCCAGGACGCCTGGCTGGAGGCGGACGACGCCGAGGCCTTCGTGCTGGCCCTCCGGCCGCGCGCCGGCACCAGGATCACGCCCGAGCGGCTGGCCGCCGCCGAGCGCGACGCCCGCGTGCTCTACGACCGGCTCGGCGCCGCAGGCTCCACCCCACACGCCGCGCCCGCCTCCGACGCCGACTGCGGCAGCACGTGGTCGGTGCTCGACCTGCGCGCCCTGCCCGGGGGCAAGGGCAAGCTCCAGCTCACCTTCGCCGTGGAGGGGAACTGCGGCTGCCGCGCGCCGGCCGAGGCGCCGGCCGCGCAGCGGGCCCGGGCCTGGCGGGTGGTGGGGACGACGCGTCTCGCCCCCGATCAGCGCAGCAACGACGGCAAGCGGCACGAGGTGCGCTTCAAGGCGGACGACCCTGACTACGCGGTGTTCGCCGTGTGCGGATGCGCCGAGGAGGAGCAGCAAGCGGAGGAGCCGCCGCCGGCGGTGGCGCTGCCCGCCGCCGCCGCGGGGGTGGCCGCGGCGTGCGGCCAGCGCTGCGCGGCGCTGCAGCCGCGCGTGCAGGAGAGGCTTCGCGAGGCGGCGCGGGCGGGGCAGGACGCGGAGCTGCTCGAGGGGCGGTCGCAGCGCCTGTCCCGCGAGCTGGCCGCGCTGAAGAAGACGGCGCCCAGGAAGCCGAAGGGCAAGCCCACGCCCAAGGCGCGCAAGGCGCTGGAGACGGCGGCGGCCGCCCTGGGCAAGAAGGAAGCGGAGGCCAGGGAGGCGCAGGGGGCGGCGGCCCTCGCCCGGCAGCAGGCCGATTACCTGCAGGGCGCGGCCACGGAGGCCGTGTCGTCCTTCGAGGGCTGCTACGGGACCTGCCCTCCCGCCGGCGGTGCCGCCGTGGCCTCCGGCGGGAGCGGACAGATCCTCGGCCTCCCCAAGTACGCGGTCATCGGGGGGGGCGCCGCGGTCGTCCTCGGCCTCGTCGTGCTGGCCGGCGGCGACTCGTCCGGCGAGGCCGGCGAGCCGTCGTCCGTCGCCGTCTCTCCGAGTGGCAGCGCCCCCGTGGACAAGAGCGGCACCTACGCCGTCTCCATCACGGTGGAGAGCGATCCGGGCAACCACGAAGCCGTCATCGGGCTGCGCCGCGTCACGCAGCTCCGCATCGTGGCGGCCGCGCCCCGCATCGAGTTCATCGCCGCGGAGCCCTGGGTGACCCTGCCCGGCACCTTCGACGGCGAGCGCTTCGACGCCGCCACCGACGGGACGGTGGCGGGCCGCGGACAGGTCGGAGTGGGCTTCACGGGGACGCTGTGCACGGCCGGGCTCAACGGGCGCCTCGGCCTGGGCCTCGGAGGCGAGCTTCCCGGGGGCCAGGCCGTCTTCTACCGCGTGATCGGCTCCCGCATCGGGCCATGAGCCCGAAGGACCTGCGCGTCGAGCCCGACCTCGCGCGCGCCTCCACCCTTCCGGCGTCGGCGTACCACGACCCCGCCCTCCTGGAACGCGAGCACGCGCTGGTCTTCGCCCGCACCTGGCAGCTGGTGGGGCACACCGAGCAGATCCGGCTGCCGGGCGACTTCTTCACCTGCACGGTGGCGGGCGAGCCGGTGGTGGTGGCGCGGGCCGAGGACGGCGAGGTACGGGCCTTCTCCGCGGTCTGCCGCCACCGCGCGGGCCCCGTCGCCCACGGCGCCGGGCACCGCAAGTCGCTGCAGTGCGCCTACCACGGCTGGACCTACGGCCTGGACGGCCGGCTGCTCACCACCCCCGAGTTCGACGGAGTCCGCGACTTCACGCGGTCGGAGGTCTGCCTGCCGAGCTTCCGGGCCGGGACGTGGGGGCCCTTTCTGTTCGTGAACCTCGCCGCGGAGGGCCCCTCGCTGGCCGAGGCGCTGGGCTCGATCCCGGAGGAGACGGCGCGCCTGCCCCTGGCGCACATGAGCCTCTACAAGCGGGTGGACTACGAGGTCGCCTGCAACTGGAAGGTCTACGTGGACAACTACCTCGAAGGCTACCACATCCCGATGGTCCACCCCGGCCTCTTCCGCGAGCTGGACTACGCGGCCTACCGGGTGGAGACGGCGCGCTTCCACTCCAAGCAGCACGCCCCCATCCGCTCGAAGTCCGACGCGTCGCTGTACCGCCGCAACCTGGAGGAGGGGGTCACCCCGGAGGCCCTGTACTACTGGGTCTTCCCCAACGTGATGCTGAACCTCTACCCCGACAACCTGCAGACCAACGTCATCGTGCCCCTGGGGCCGGAGCGCACGCTGACCCGCTTCGAGTGGTTCGTGCTGGAGCCGGACAGCCCCGGGGTGGCGGAGGAGTTCGCGCGCAGCTTCGCGTTCAGCGACGAGGTGCAGAAGGAGGACATCGGCATCTGCGAGGCGGTGCACCGCAACCTGCGGTCACGGACCTACGACCGCGGCCGCTACTCCGTGCAGCGCGAGAACGGGGTGCACCACTTCCACCGCCTGCTCACCGCTTTCCTCGGCGACTGACGGCGGGGCGCGTCCCCCGCGCCGGGGCCGACGGCGCGGGCGCGGGCGCCGCCGCCGCCTCCGCCGCCTCGGGCTCCACCCCCCGCGCGTGCTCGGGGGCAAGGAACACGGCGGCCAGCGGGGGCAGGGTCAGGGTCAGGGCCCAGGGGCGGCCGTGGCAGCCGACCGGGGAGGCCTCCACGCCGCCCATGTTGCCCATGCCCGTCCCGCCGTAGGAGGTGGCGTCGCTGTTCAGCAGCTCGCGCCAGAGGCCGCCCGTGGGCACGCCCACGCGGTAGTTCTCGCGCGGGAGGGGCGTGAAGTTGAGGGCGATGAGCACCGGCGGGCCGCCCTCCTCCGCCCGGCGCATGAGGACGAGCACGCTGGCCTCGGCGTCGTGGCAGTCCACCCACTCGAAGCCCGCGGGCTCGGTGTCCAGCCGGTGCATGGCCCCCTCGTCGCGGTACAGCCGGTTCAGGTCGGCCACCCAGCGGCGGAGGCCTTCGTGGGCGGGGTCGGCGAGCAGGTGCCAATCCAGGCTCGCGTCGTGGTTCCACTCGCGCCATTGCCCGAGCTCGCCGCCCATGAAGAGGAGCTTCTTGCCGGGCTGGGACCACATGTGGGCGAAGAGCAGCCGGAGCGAGGCGCGCTTGCGCCAGTCGTCGCCCGGCATCCGGTAGAGCAGCGACCCCTTCATGTGCACCACCTCGTCGTGAGACAGGGGCAGCACGAAGTTCTCGCTGAAGGCGTACATGTTGCGGAAGGTGAGCTGGCCGTGGTGGTACTTCCGGAAGACGGGGTCCTGGCCCATGTACTCGAGGGTGTCGTGCATCCAGCCCATGTCCCACTTGAGGCCGAAGCCGAGGCCCCCCCGGTAGAGCGGGCGCGAGACGAGGGGCCAGGCGGTGGACTCCTCGGCGATGGTCTGCACCCCGGGGAAGGCGGCGTACACCTTCTCGTTCAGGGTGCGGAGGAAGTCGATGGCCTCCAGGTTCTCCCGGCCGCCGTAGGCGTTGGGCACCCACTCCCCGGCCGCGCGCGAGTAGTCGAGGTACAGCATGGAGGCCACCGCGTCCACGCGCAGGCCGTCCGCGTGGTAGCGGTCGAGCCAGAAGAGGGCGTTGGAGATCAGGAAGGCCCGGACCTCCGGCCGCCCGTAGTTGAAGATGTAGGTCTTCCAGTCCGGGTGGAAGCCCTGGCGCGGGTCGGCGTGCTCGAAGAGGTGGGTGCCGTCGAAGTAGACGAGCCCGTGCTCGTCGGAGGGGAAGTGGGAGGGCACCCAGTCGAGGAGCACGCCGATGCCCGCCCGGTGCAGGGTGTCCACGAGGAACATCAGGTCCTGCGGGGTGCCGTAGCGGCTGCTGGCGGCGTAGTAGCCGGTGACCTGGTAGCCCCACGAGCCGTAGAAGGGGTGCTCCATGACGGGCAGCAGCTCCACGTGCGTGAACCCCATCTCGCGCACGTACTCCGCCAGCGGCTCCGCCAGCTCGCGCGCGGTCAGCAGCCGCTCGGGGTCGTCGGGCGCGCGCCGCCAGGAGCCCAGGTGGACCTCGTAGATCGAGATCGGAGCGCGCAGGCCCTGCCGCGCGCCGCGCGTCTCCATCCACTCGTGGTCCGTCCAGGGGAACTCGAGGTCCCAGACCACGGAGGCGGTCTGCGGGGCCAGCTCGGCGCGGAAGGCGAAGGGGTCGGCCTTGTCCACCGCGTAGCCGTCGTGGCGCGAGACCAGGTGGTACTTGTAGCTGGCGCCGGGGGCCAGGCCGGGCACGAAGCCCTCCCAGATGCCCGAGCTGCCCCGCGGGCGCAGGGGATGGGCGTCGTTCTCCCAGCGGTTGAAGTCCCCGATGACGGAGACCTGGCGCGCGTTGGGCGCCCACACCGCGAAGGAGACGCCGGTGACCTTCCCGCCCACCACGCGCGGGTGCGCCCCCATGGTGTGGTAGAGCCGGTAATGCGTCCCCTCGTTGAAGAGGTGCAGGTCCTGCTCGGTGAGCAACGAGCCGCGCGTGCTCACGACTCGGCTCCCAGGGCCAGGTCCAGGATCCCCACCAGGGGGATGCGGACCCAGTCCGGCCGGTTGTTCAGCTCGTAGGCGAGCTCGTACACGGCCTTGTCCAGCAGGTAGGCGGTGAGCAGCTGGCGGCGCTCATCCGGAGAGGAGGAGAGCCAGGCCCCCTCTCCCGCCGAGGCCAGGTACCCGCGCACGAAGACGGCGGAGGCCCAGCGCTCCCAGTAGCGCGCCCAGGGCTCCAGCACGGTGACGTCCTCGCGGCGGAGCTGGCCGGAGGCCAGGCGTTGCAGCAGGGCGGCGTGGCCCGCGTAGTGGAAGGAGCGGACCATCCCCGCCACGTCGCGCAGGGCGGACCGCTTGATCAGGCGCTCGCCCAGCGGCCGCGCCGGCTCGCCCTCGAAGTCGATGATCACGAAGTCGCGCCCGGTGTAGAGGACCTGGCCCAGGTGGAAGTCGCCGTGGACGCGGATGCGCTGGCCGGTGATCCGGCGCGTCAGGGCGGCCTTGGTGCGCCGCAGCAGCTCGCCCTCCAGGGCCAGCACCCTCTGCGCCTCGTCGCGCGCGTCCTCGGGCAGGTCGCGCAGCCGTCGGCGGAGCAGGGTGAAGGCCTGGCGCACGAGGTTGCGCGCGGACTGGACGAGGGAGCGCTGGTAGAGGGTGGTGAAGGGCTCGGGGGCGAAGGCGGGGTCCTCGGCATCGGAGGAGAGGGCGCGGTGCAGCTCCGCCGTGCGGCGGCCCATCAGCTCCGCCGCCTGCACGTAGGTCCCGAGCATCTCGTACACGACGGGGGTGGGCTCGCTGCCGAAGAGGGAGGGCGGCCCCTCCGGCACCGCCGCCGGCGAGGCGCCCGCCTTCTGCGTCAGCACGCGGTCGAAGTAGCGGCCCAGGGCGTCCATGCTGAAGCGCCAGGCGTCGCCCTCGTTGGCCACGAAACCCTGCAGGATGGCCAAGGTGCGCGGGGCGCCCCGCCCGCGCCGGTACTCCAGGGCGCCGAGCACGGGCGGGCTGTGCGTGAAGCCCGCCTTCTCGGTGAGGAAGCGGCCGATCTCGAGGTCGGGGCTGGTGCCGCCCTCCAGGCGCCGCACCAGCTTGAGGATGAAGCGGCTGCCGTAGCGCAGCGAGGTGTTGCTCTGCTCCGCCCCCAGCAGGGAGGGCGTGAGGTCCGCGCCGTCCTCGAGCGCCTTGCGCACCTCGCGCGTCGACCAGCCCTCCAGCTCGCCGTGGCGGCCCTTCACCGTCACCTGGCGCGCCATCATGGCCAGCAGCCGGTCCGCGGAGGCGCGGTCCCACAGCGCGTCGACGAGGACGTGCGGCTTGTCGTCCAGTCGCAGCGCCGCCACCACCGTCGCGCGCGGCGGGGCTCCCGCCTCGTCCCCGCGCCCGGGCACCGCGGCCAGGGGGACGGTGTAGGTCTCCGGCTCGCCCTCCGCGTACTCGACCTCGGCCAGGGCCACCGCGGCCCCCGGGGAGAGGGGCAGCACCTCCACCACGCGCGCGCCCTGCAGCGCGCGCGCCTTCCCCCCGAACCAGCGGCGCCCGGCCAGGTAGGCGGGCAGCAGCCCCTCCAGCCGCTCGTCCTCGAAGAGGGCGGGCAGGCGCCCGGACAGCTCCAGCACGGGCGGGAGGAGCTCCGCGTCCGCGTGGCGGGCGTCCGGGCGCTGGGGCTCCAGCAGGAACCAGTACAGGCCGTGCGGCCCCAGGGCGATGGAATACGGGCCCTCGCCCACCACGGGGAAGGAGGCGCGCCCGAACAGCTCCACGGGACGGCGGCCGCGGAAGGCGGGCAGGCTGAGCTCGGCGTGCTGTGCGTAGCGCGAGAGGTTGGCCACCACCAGCACCGACTCCTCGCCGTGCGTCCGCACGAAGGCCAGCACCTTGGCGTTGTCCGGGTAGAGCATGGTCATGACGCCGCGCCCGAAGGCCCGGTAGCGCTTGCGCAGGGCGATCATGCGCTTGGTCCACCAGAGCAGGGACTGCGGGTTGTTCTGCTGGACCTCCACGTTGATCGCCTCGTAGTGGTACTCGGGGTCGATGATCACGGGCAGGTAGAGCTGCTGGGAGTTGGCCTGGCTGAACCCCGCGTTGCGGTCGGGGCTCCACTGCATGGGAGTGCGCACGCCGTTGCGGTCGCCGAGGTAGAAGTTGTCGCCCATCCCGATCTCGTCGCCGTAGTAGATGACGGGGGTGCCGGGGAGGGAGAAGAGCAGCCCGTTCAGGAGCTCGATCTTGGAGCGGCTGTTGCCGAGGAGGGGGGCCAGGCGGCGGCGGATGCCGAGGTTGATGCGGGCGCGCGTGTCCTGGGCGTACACGCGGTACATGTAGTCGCGCTCCTCGTCCGTGACCATCTCCAGCGTCAGCTCGTCGTGGTTGCGCAGGAAGAGGACCCACTGGCAGGTGTCGGGGATGGGCGGGGTCTGCTCCAGCATGTCCACGATGGGGTAGCGGTCCTCCGTGCGCAGGCTCATGAAGAGGCGGGGCATGATCGGGAAGTGGAAGGCGGTGTGGCACTCGTCGCCCGCCCCGAAGTAGGCCACCGAGTCCTCGGGCCACTGGTTGGCCTCCGCCAGCAGCATGCGGTCGGGATGGCTGCGGTCCACGTGGGCGCGCAGCTCCTTCAGGGCCTGGTGCGTC
>DATBIO010000125.1:0-19056 GCA_036556965.1 Vicinamibacteria bacterium | reverse complement strand
CGGTCACGAGCTCCGGAGGGAGGGCCGAGGAGCGCGCGGAGACGATGCGGTTCCCGGGGGCCAGGATGTCCGGCTTGGCCACGAAGTCCAGGCGCGTGGGCCCGCGCGAGGAGAAGCTGGCCACGCGATCGTCGGCCTGGTCCAGCGTGTTGCGGTCGTTGGAGGCGCCCACCGTGATCACCTTGGGCGAGTTGCAGGGGCTGCTGATGGTCCCGAAGCCGCTGCGCCCCCGGTTGCCCGCGGAGCACACCACCACCACTCCCGCGTCCCACAGCGCTTCCACGGCCTGCACCAGGGGGTCGGAGGCCGCCGGCTCGTAGACGGGGTGGCCCAGGGAGAGGTTGACCACGCGGATGCCGTAGGCCTGCCGGTTGGCCAGGACCCAGTCCAGGCCCGCGATGACGTCGGAGGTGACGCCCCGCCCGTCGCCGTCGAGGACGCGCAGGGAGACCAGGCTCGCGGCGGGGGCGATGCCGCGGTAGAGGCCGTCCGACTGGCTGCCGTCGGCGGCGATGATCCCCGCGACGTGGGTGCCGTGCCCGTTCTGGTCCACGGACCCGAGGAGCGAGAAGACGCCGTTGGCGCCGCCCACGAAGTCCAGGTTGCCCAGGAGCGAGTTGATCTCTCCGTTTGAGGACACGCCGGTGTCGAGGACGGCCACCGTGACGCCGGCGCCGGTGAGGCCGCTCTCGGGGTCGCTGTGCGCGGGCATGCCCGCCGCCGGGCGCGCCATGTCCATGGCCATCGACACGGGGAAGTCGCCGGCCACGAACTCGACGTCGGGGTGGTCGGCCAGGCGCTCGAGCTTGTTGAGCGGGATGCGCACGGCCACGCCGCTGGACGAGCGGAGCGCGCGGCGCACTTGGCCGCCCAGGCCGCGGAGCGCACGCTGCTCGTTGACGCCCGGCTGGCGGCGATACCGCACGATGACCTCGACCCAGTCGCTGCCCTTGCCGCTGTTGTTCTGGGACGGGGCCTGCCAGTGCAGCCGCGGGCTGATCTTGCGATGCCGGCGCGGCCCGGAGTCCTGCCCCTCCGAAGCCGGTGCCACCGAGGCCGAGGTGACGGCGAGGACGAGCGCCGCGACCAGCCTCATCCCGTGAGGCACAATCTTGTTACTCATGATTCCCGCTCATGGGCGCGCGACTAAAGCAACGAGGGTGCCAGTACGCGCGCGACCGCCGCGCGGGGAGAGTGTTCACGGAAGGAACAGTTAGCGCGGAAGGAGTTCCACGCTCACAGGAAAGTGGACGCGCGGGTCTGGGACGGCCGCCGGAATTCCGGCGCGCCGTTCCTTAGGAGTGGCGGATGGCGCGCCGGCGCAGGAGGGTGGGCTCGGTGACGCCGAGGAGGGCCGCGGCGGTGCGGACGTCACCGGCGGTGCGCGCGTCGATCTCCTCGAGCAGGCAGGACTCCGCCCACTCGCAGACGTCGGTGTCCCCTTGCCGCCCGCGCACCACCGACTCCAGCAGGGAGGAGACCTCGGGCCAGGTGGCCGAGCGCTGGCCGAGCCCGCCGTCGCGGCGCTCGGCGGCCTGGCGGACCTGCCGGCGATACGTCGTCTCGGGCAGGCCCAGCAGCTCCGCGCCCCGGCGTACGATGCCGCCGGCCATGCGGTCCGCCGCCAGCACCAGGTCCTCCATCAGCCACTTGCCGATGGGAGCGGACCGGCTTCCGCGGGCCAGGGCGGCCGCTATCTCCCGGCCCAGGGCCAGGCGGAGCCGCGCGCCCGCGTCGCCGTCCGGCGCCGCCGGCCCCGCCGCCGGCAGGGACGTCTCCGTGGACGTCTCCGCCCGCGTCTCCGCCCGCGGGCCGAAGCCCTGGAGGTCGGCCGCGTCCACCTCCTCGCCCTCGCAGAAGAGCACGGAGGTCAGCACGAGGTTCTGCAGCTCGCGCACGTTGCCCGGCCAGGCATAGGCCTGCAGCGCCTCCTCCGCCGCGGGGGTGAAGTGGTGGGCGGGGCGGCGGTAGAGGGCGGCGAACTGCTGCAGGAAGAGGTTGGCGAGGTGGACCACGTCCTCCCGGCGCTCGCGCAAGGGAGGCACGTGGAGGCGCACCACGTTGAGGCGGTGGACGAGGTCCTCGCGGAAGCGGCCCTCCGCCACCTTGGCCCGGAGGTCGGCGTTGGTGGCGGCCACGATGCGCACGTCCACCCGGCGCGGCGTCACCCCGCCCACGGGCGTGAACTGCTTCTCCTGCACGAAGCGGAGCAGCTTGCTCTGCAGGTCCAGGGGCAGGTCGCCGATCTCGTCCAGGAACACGGTGGCCCCCTCGGCCTGGGCCAGGCGGCCCGGCTTGCGCGCGAGGGCCCCCGTGAAGGCTCCCTTCTCGTGCCCGAACAGCTCGCTCTCGATCAGGGTGGGGGAGATGGCGCTGCAGTCGACCACCACCAGCGGCCGGTCGCTCCGCGCGCTCAGCTCGTGGAGGGTGTGGGCCAGCACCTCCTTGCCCGTCCCGCTCTCCCCGGTGATGAGCACCGTGGTGTCGGTGCGCGCCACCTTGCGCGCGGCGGTGAGGACGCCCTCGATGGCCGCGGAGCGGTAGGCCAGGCGCGAGCCGTGCAGCACGCGGCGCAGGTCCTCGATCTCCGCGGCCAGGCGCTCCTTCTCCTCGCGCTCGCGCTTCCGCTCGCGCTCGATCAGGCGGGCGCGGTCCAGGGCCACCGCCACCTCCGCGGCCAGGGCGTCGAGGAAGCGGCGGTCCGAGCCCTCGAAGGCCAGGGCGGTGGAGGCCACCTCCAGCAGGATGGCCCCCAGGCACCGGTCCCCCAGGCGCAGGGGGATGGCGCCCACGCCGCTCTCGGCCACGAAGTTGCCCTGCGCGCAGGCGGCCTCCACCAGCTCGCGGTCCGCCGGAGTGACCTCGAAGGGCTCCGGCCCGTCCTCGGTGCGGGTGCGCCCGCCCAGCACCTGAAGGCCGTGCTCGCCCACGCGCTCGAGGACCCCCACGCGGCGGGCGTTCAGCGCCTCGTAGAGGCGCTCCGTGATGTCCGCGGCCAGCTCCTCGGGGCGGGTGGCCCCTGCCACCACCGCCACCGAGTCCAGGAGCAGGCGCATGTTCCGGTAGTCCTTCGCCTTGTCGCCGGTGAAGATGCCCTGCAGGCGGTCCAGGCTGCGCGCCTGCTCGACGTCGGTGCCGCGCTCCCAGGCGCGCACGCTGCCGCGCTCGCCGCGCTTGGCCGCGCTCAGGGCCTGGTCGGCCCGGCGGATGAGCTCGTGCGCCTCCAGGGGCTCGGTGGGGTCGGCCACCGCGATGCCCGCGCTGAAGTCCAGGCGCAGCACGCCGTCGTGGTAGCGGTGGTCGCTCAGGCGCGCGACCACGTTCTCCGCCACCCGGCGCCCGTCGCCGCTTCCCGTCTCGCGCAGGATGACGGTGAAGATGGCGCCCCCGTAGCGGCCCACGTGGTCCTGGCTGCGCAGGCCCGTGCGCAGGCTGGTGGCGATCTCGCGCAGCACGCGGTCGCCCGCGCGGCGGTCGAGCCGCTCGTTCACCCAGCCGAAGTCGTCGGGCCCGACCAGGAGCACGGTGGCGGGCATGCCCGTCTGCGCGGCCTGGATGAGGGCGGTCTCCAGCTCGCTGTGGAACTCCGCGCGCTCCGGCAGACCGGTCACGGGGTCGATGAGCGTGCGGGACACGGTGCGCGTGTGCGCGGCGAAGGCGGCGGCCAGCCCCAGGAAGCGGCTCCACCAGTCCTCCGTGCCCAGCCCGTCGGCGGCCGCGGGGAAGCGCAGCAGGCCGCTCTCGCCCTCGGATGCGGGCCGCGTACCCTCGAAGCGAAGCCCCACCCAGGCCGCCGCCTCGGACGCGGGCCGGCCGCGGCCCTTGCGCCGCTCCGGACCCGCGGCTTCGTCCTCCGAGTCGAGCAGGACCCAGCGCAGCGGGATGCGATAGAGCACGCCGCCCGGGCTCGCGCTGGCCGCCTGCACCACGCTGCCCTCGTGGGCGCCCTCCGCGGGCGCGAAGCCGCGGTGGAAGAGGGCGGCCGCGCGCGGCTCCGCCAGCTCGGGCACCGGATCCAGGGCGCCGTCGTGGACGAGGAGGTCGCTCTCCTCCGGCGCGCCGGCCGGCACGTAGACGGTCACCGACGCGGCGCCGCTGAGCCGCCCGAGCAGGCGGACGTACGACCGCAGGATTTCCGCAGAGCCGTGCATCGCCCGCCGCCGGAGGGACCGACAGCGCGGCATGGTGCGTCAGCGGTCTGATGAGGTCAAGGCGCCGAGCACACGTTTTCTGCGCTCCCAACGGGTCGCGTATAGCAACAAAACACGTTTCGCATCCGTCCAGGGGGATGGCGAGGGCCCGGGTGGTAGACTCCCGCGCCATGTCCGACACGAAGGTGCGCCGGCTCGCCGCCCTGCTCTGCGTCTCGGCCACGGTGGCCGCATTCCCGGGAGCCCGGACCCGCGCCGCCGGCGGTGCGCGCTTCGTGGTGAGCTTTCCCGCCGAGATGAGCGCGGAGCCGCTCGACGGCCGCCTGCTGCTCCTGCTCTCGGTGGACGGCGCCGCCGAGCCGCGCTTCCAGATCGAGGAGGGCCCGAAGAGCCAGCAGGTGTTCGGCATCGACGTCGAGGGCTGGCGCCCCGGCGCGGAGGCCGTGTTCGACGCGGGCACGCTGGGCTATCCCGCGCCGAGCCTGTCCGAGGTCCCGCCGGGGCGCTACCACGTGCAGGCCCTGCTCCACCGCTACGAGACCTTCCGCCGCGCCGACGGGCACGTGGTCAAGCTGCCCATGGACCGCGGCGAGGGGCAGCAATGGAACCGCGCCCCCGGCAACCTCCACAGCATGCCGCGCGCGGTGACGGTGGGGGGCGAGGACCCCGTGGAGATCCGCCTGGACCGCGTCATCCCCCCCATCGCGCCGCCGGCGGAGACGGCGTACGTGAAGCACGAGCGCATCCTCAGCGAGCGGCTCACCCGCTTCTGGGGCCGCCCCATGCACCTGGGTGCGCACGTCCTGCTCCCGCAGGGCTTCGCGGCCCACCCGCAGGCGCGCTATCCGCTGGCCATCTTCCACGGCCACTTCCCGCACGACCTGGGCGGGTGGCGCGAGCAGCCGCCCGACCCCGACCTCCCGTGCGAGCGCAGCGAGCGCTTCGCGCTCGACTGCTACAACCGCACGCAGCAGGAGCACGCCTACCAGCTCCACAAGGACTGGACGGGCGCGGGCTTCCCGCGCTTCCTCGCCATCGAGATCCAGCACGCGAACCCGTACTACGACGACAGCTACGCGGTGAACTCCGCCAACCTGGGCCCCTACGGGGACGCCATCACCTACGAGCTCATCCCCTACCTGGAGAAGAAGTACCGGGCCCTGGGCGCGGGCTGGGCGCGCTTCCTCTATGGAGGGTCCACCGGAGGCTGGGAGGCCCTGGCCGCGCAGGTGTTCTACCCCGACGAGTACAACGGGTGCTGGGCCGCCTGCCCCGACCCCATCGACTTCCGCGCCTACACCGTGGTCGACCTCTACCGGGACAAGAACGCGTACTGGGTGGACGGCCCCTTCATGCGCGTGCCGCGGCCGGCCATCCGGAACCACCTCGGCCAGGTGCGCGCCACGCTGGAGGCGGTGAACCGCCTGGAGCTGGTGCTGGGGACGCGCAGCCGGAGCGGGCAGCAGTGGGACGTGTGGGAGGCCGTCTACTCACCGGTGGGGGAGGACGGCTACCCGCGGCGCATCTGGGACAAGCGCACGGGGGCGATCGACCCCGCGGTGGCCGCGCACTGGCGCGAGAACTACGACCTCGGGCACATCCTCCGGCGGGACTGGGGCAAGGGCCTCGGCCGCAAGCTGCAGGGGAAGGTCAACCTGTACGTGGGCGACATGGACAACTACTACCTGAACAACGCGGTCTACCTGGTGGAGGAGGTCCTGGAGAAGGCCGACCCGCCCTACGGCGGCGAGGTCGACTACGGCGACCGCGCCGAGCACTGCTGGAACGGCGACCACACGCGGCCCAACGCCCTCTCCCGCCTGCGCTATCACCAGATGTTCATCCCGCGCGCCGCGGCGCGCCTGCTGCGGTCCGCTCCTCCGGGGGCCGACCTCACGAGCTGGCGCTACTGAGCCGATGCCGGTCCTCATCGTCGGCCAGCAGGAGGTGTCCCGCCTGCTGCCCATGGCCGCGTGCATGGACGCCATGGCCCAGGCCCTGGCCGCGGTGGCGCGCGGCGAGGCGGTGCTGCCCCTGCGCCAGGTGATGCCGCTCCCCGGGGGCGCGGCCTTCGCGGTCATGCCCGCCGCCCTGGGCGCCACCGGCCTCGGCCTCAAGGCCATCACCGTCTTCCCCGGCAACCACGGGACGGAGTTCGACTCGCACCAGGGCGCGGTGTTGCTCTTCGAGCGCGCGCACGGCTCGCTGCAGGCGGTCATGGACGCCGGCGCCATCACCGCCATCCGCACCGCCGCCGTGTCCGGCGTGGCCACGCGCCTGCTCGCCCGTCCCGATGCCGGCGACCTCGCCCTCCTCGGCAGCGGCGTGCAGGCGGCCACGCACCTGGAGGCCATGATGGCGGCGCGCCCGCTGCGGCGCGTGCGCGTGTGGAGCCGCGATCCGGCGCGCGCCGCGCGCTTCGCGGAGGACATGGCCCGGCGGCACGGCCTCCGCGTGGAGGTCTCGTCCAGCGCGCGCGCGGCGGTGGAGCAGGCCGACATCGTGTGCACCGTGACCTCGTCGCGCGTCCCCGTGCTGGAGGGGGCCTGGCTGGCCCCGGGGTCCCACGTCAACGCCGTGGGCGCCTCGCGCCCCGACGCCCGCGAGCTGGACGCCCAGGCCGTGGCGCGCGCCCGCCTCTTCGTGGACCGGCGGGAGTCGGCCCTCCACGAGGCGGGCGACTTCCTGCTCGCGCGCGCCGAGGGGGCGGTGGGGGACGCGCACGTGCTGGCGGAGATCGGCGAGGTGGTCGCGGGCGCCCATCCCGGCCGCGGGGGACCGCAGGAGATCACCCTCTTCAAGTCCCTGGGCCTGGCCGTGGAGGACGTGGCGGCGGCGGAGCTGGTCTACGCGCGCGCCCGCGCGGAGGGCGCGGGGACGTGGGTGGAGCTGGGCGGGCGCCGCGACGCCTCCTGATCAGCCGCGCGCGAAGCGGGAGAAGGCGAAGGGAGCGGGGTCGAGGGCGGGGGAAAGGCCCAGGGCCAGGTCCGCCACCAGCTCGCCCACCGCGGGCGCGAACTTGAAGCCGTGGCCCGAGCAGGGAGAGGCCACCACCACGCGTGCGTGCCCGGGGTGGCGGTCGACCACGAAGTGGCCGTCCGGCGTGTTCGTGTAGAGGCAGGTGCGCGCCTCGCGCAGCGCTCCGTCGGCGGCGGGGAGGAGGCGCGCCAGCAGCGCGCGCGTGGCCGCCTCGTCCTCGGGTCCCGGCGGGCGGACCGCGCCGGGCGCCGCCGTCTCCCCCTCGTGGTGCCGGGCCGCCTTCACGCCGTCGCCGAGGTCGGGCGTGAGGTAGAAGATGCGCCCCGGCGCGTGCTCCCAGAGGACGATGGGGCACCGCTCCGGCCCCAGGTCCGGCGCCTCGAACCAGTGCACGACCTGCCGCTCCACGCGCAGGGGAAGGCCGTGCACCAGCTCCGCCGTCCAGGGGCCGGCGGCCAGCACCAGGGCGTCGGCTTCGTACCGGGTGCGCTCCGTGTCCACGGAGACGCCGCGCCCGTCCGCGGACCAGCCGCGCACGGCCTCTCCCGTGCGCAGCTCCGCTCCCGCCTCGCCCGCGTCGCCGAGGAGCGCCTGCAGGCAGGCCTCCGCGAAGAGCAGGCCGGCGCGCGTCTCGAAGAGCCCGGCCTGGTCCCCCGCCACCTGCAGGAACGGCCACCGCCCGCGCACGGCCGCCGCGTCCAGCTCCTCGTGCGCCACCGCGTGCGCGCGCGCGCTGGCGCGCGCGCCCGCGAGGGCCGCCCCCGCGGGGTCACCCAGCACCAGCGCCCCCGTCTGCCGCCAGAGCCGCGGGCCGCGGGCCTGGAGCTGCGCCCAGAGGTCGTAGGCGCGCCGCACCAGGGGCACGTAGAGCGGGTCCTCGAAGTAGGCCTCGCGGATCAGGCGCGTGCGGCCGTGGCTGGAGCCGTGGGCGTGGGGAGGAGAGAAGCGGTCCAGGCCCAGGACGCGCGCGCCGCGGCGGGCCAGCGCCCGCACGGCGCCGCCGCCGGTGGCGCCGAGGCCCACCACCACGCAGTCGAAGCGGCGCACGCCGGGGGTCAGTGCCCGCCGGCGGGGGGAGCGCCGGCCGCCATCTCGCCCAGGTAGTCGTGGAGGAGGGCCCGGTCGGCGGGGTGCATCTCGACGAGGGCGACGCCGCTGGCGGCCAGGATGGCGCTCGAGGCCGACGGGCCCGTCCACACCACGCGGCCGGTGGCGCGCACCGGGCGCCGGCCGGGGAGCCAGAGGACCATGGTGACCTCGGCGCCCTGGGGCATGGCCGTGCCGGACTGCACGCAGAGCCCGCCCAGGCTCAGGTTGACGGCCATGTCCGACACGAACATGCGGCCGGTGGACCAGTCCACGCGCACGTCCACCTCGAAGCGCGGGTGGCGGCGGGTGCCGCGCCCGCGGTCGTCGCTGGAGGGCATTGCCTGGGGAGCATACTCTCGTGGCGAGGGCCTGGAGGTCCCGGGCGCCCGTCCCCATCCTCGCCGCGGCGCGCCCTCAGGCGTAGCGGGCGAGATGGCGCTGCACGAAGCGCCAGACGACGCGCGGCTGGAGCGAGCACAGGTGGTTCTGCTCGACCTGGCAGGCGGAGTAGCAGGCCACGCAGGAGTGCGACCAGAGGGGCCGGCAAGCCTCCACCACGCCGTCGCGCACCACGTTGCCGCCCGGGATGCGGCCCACGGTGAGGGTGCAGGGATAGACCGTCCCGTCGGGCTGTATGGCCACGTAGTCGCGCCCGGCGTGGCAGCGCGGCGCGCGCGTGCGCCGGGGGTCGTCCGCGGCGAGCTCGTGCTCCTCGAACCGGTCGCGGCCGTAGTCTCCCCAGAGCGCGCCGTACGCGTAGGTCTGCGGCGAGTACAGCAGCCGCGGGTGCGAGCGGGCCAGCGCGGCCAGCCGGCGGAAGAGGGCGGCGATGGCGCCGTCGTCGTCCTTGATGGTGGCGGCGTCGCGCCAGAGGTCGGCCGCGCCCGAGCGCATGACGTTGACGGTCACGTCCAGCCCTTCCGCCTCCGCGAAGGCCAGCAGGTCGTCCAGGCAGGGCGCGGTGCGCGCGGAGAGCACGGCGTTGAGCTTGACGGGCACGCCCACCCGCCGCGCCGCGGCGATGGCCGCGCGCACGGCCTCGAACACCCCCGCCCCGCGCACGGCGTCGTTGGCGGGCCCGGGCGCGTCGAGGCTCAGCACCAGCGTGTCGAGGCCGCGCAGGCGCTCCATGACGCGCGGGGTCAGGAGGCCGTTGGAGGTGAGCGCGCAGGAGAGCCCGTGGCCGCGCGCGCGGTCGACGATGTCGGGGAGGTCGGGGCGCAAGGTGGGCTCGCCGCCCAGGATGGCCACGCGGCGGCAGCCGACGGCGGCCAGCTCGTCCACCACGCCCAGCCACTGCTCGCGCGTGAGCTCCGGCGTCTTCATGAAGGGGGAGTTGCAGTAGACGCAGCGCAGGTTGCAGCGGTGGGTCAGGTAGAGGGCGGCCGAGCTGAGCAGGGGCCCTCCCCGGAGGCGGCTCCCCAGCAGCCGCGCCGCGTACCGCGCGCCGAGGGCGGCCTTGGCCGTCGCGCTCACCCGCGGCGCGCCATCTCGAGCAGCGCGCGCGGGCGAAGGGCGAAGAGGTCCTTGCGCTCGGTGAGGTAGGCGGAGAAGCAGTCGCCGCAGTCGTGCGTCTGCGCGTTGCGCAGGGCGGCTTCCAGCCCGTCGCGCACGATGTTGCCGGGCCGGAAGTCGGCCCCATGCTGCCCGCAGGGGTGGACGTCGCCGTTGGGCTCCACGTGGACGTAGAAGCGTCCGGCCATGCAGCCGGAGGGGCCGGACGAGCGCACGGCCAGCGTCGCGTGGTCGGGCCAGGCGGAGACGCGCGCGTAGCTGGAGGCCGCGAACATGAGGGGCCGCCCGGCGCGCTTCCAGGCCGCGAGCTGGTCGTGGACCGCGCGCACGCCCTCGGCGCCCAGGGCGCGCCCGCGGGCGCCGTCGTCGTAGGCCGCGCGCCCGAAGACCAGGGGCTGGACGTGCAGGCCGATGCCGCGCGCCTCGCAGAAGCCGAGCAGCCCCTCCACCTCGCCCCGGGACTCCTCGGAGAGCACCATGTTCACGTAGGTGGGAAGCCCGCGCGCGCGGGACAGCTCCAGCGCGCGCATGGCGGCCGCGTGGCTGCCCGCGCCCCGCAGCAGGTCGTGGACGGCGGGGCCGAGCGAATCCATGCTCACCACCACCTCGTCCAGCTCGTCGAGGAGGGCGGGCTGCTCGGCGATGCGCGTGCCGTTGGTCACCACCGCGGCCACGATGCCCGCCGCGCGCACCTCCGCGCACAGCTCGCGGAAGTCGAGGCGCAGGGTGGGCTCGCCGCCCTGGAACTTGATGCGCAGCGTGCCCAGGCGGCCGAAGCCGCGGATCGCCTGGCGCCACTGCTCGGTGTCCATCAGCCCGGTCTTGATCTCCGGGCACCGGCAGTACACGCACTTCAGGTTGCAGGCGTTCAGGAGCAGGGCCTGCACCTCGTAGGGGTGCAGCTCGGAGAAGCGGTGGGCCAGGTAGCGGCCCGCCATGCGCAGGTGGCGCGCGCGGATCATGCGCGCGGATGATCCGCCGGGCGGGTGGCCGCGGTCAACGGGGCCAGAAGGCGAGGACCAGGCCGCCCGCCGCGAGCTGCACGGCGAAGGTGAAGAGGACCCAGCGGCGCAGGCGCGGGCTCCCCAGCACCGCGGCCAGGCCGCCCTTGAAGGCGAGGTTCGACAGCACGGCGATCACGATGAGGCGCCAGGCCTGGCCTTCCGGCAGGCTCCCCGAGGCGGAGAGCCGCGACACGGAGAGGGTGATGGCGTCCACGTCGGTCAGCCCGGAGACCACGCTCACCACGTAGAGGCCGCGCGCGCCGAGCTGGTCGCGGGCCCAGGCCACGGCGAGCAGGACCGCCACGTAGAGGGCGCCGAAGGTCAGGGCCGCCTTGAGCTCGGTGGGGTCCCCGCCCGACGGCGCCGCCTCTTCGCCCCCCCGCGTGCGCAGCCACATGGCGGCGGCGGTGGCGGCCATGACCAGGGCGAGGACGGCGACGGGCGGCGCGATGGCGGGCAGCAGACCGCGCGACACCGCCGCCACCTCCAGCAGCACGCGCCCGTAGACAACGGTCGAGGCGATGAGGATGACCATGGCCGCCATGCGGCTGGTCTCCGGGGCGTCGCTCGTCCGCCGGGACCAGCTCACGGTGGTGGCGGTGCTCGAGATGACGCCGCCGAGGAGGCCCCCCGTCACCACGCCCACCCTCTCCCCGAAGAACCGGACCGCGATGTAGCCGGCCAGGCTCAGCCCCACGATGAGGACCACCATCAGCCAGGCCTCTTGCGGGTTGAAGATGGCGTAGGGGCCGAACTCGACGTCGGGCAGCACGGGGAGGATGACCAGGGCCAGGAGGGCGAACTGCATGATGGCGCGCAGGTCGCGCGCGCCCAGCCGCTCCACCAGGCCGTGCAGCTCGGCCTTGAAGTGGAGGAGGACGGTCAGGGTGCCCCCCAGGGCCACCGCCGCCGGGCGCGACCCGAGCATGGCGTAGGCGCCCAGCGCGTACATCAGGAGGAGGGCCACCTCCGTGGTGATGCCCGGCTCGCCCTCGTCGCGCTCGATGCGCGCGGCGTTGCCCATGGCGGTGGCCGCCGCCACGCCGACGAGGCCGGCCGCCACCACCCAGCCGCCCTGGGCCTCCGCCAGCAGGGCGCACACCGCCCCGAGGAGGGCGACGATGGGGAAGGTGCGCAGGCCGCCCAGGCTCGACGCCGCCGCCTGGCGCTGCAGGCCCACGAGCAGCCCCAGGCCCAGGGCGATGCCCAGGCCGCCGAACACGTCGATCGCCTGCGCGGCCACGGCGAATGATAGGGCCAAGGCTGGCTCCGTGTAAGCTTTTCGGCACGGGGGGCGACGGGGATCGCGATGACGGGCGAGGGTGACGCGCAGGGCCGCGCGCGGGACCTGGTGCGGGCCTATGCGCGCGACCGCCAGGCCCTGCGGCGCGACCTGGCCGAGGCCCGCCGCGAGCGCGACCGGGCTCTCCTCGCCGCGGTGGAAGGCCTGGAGCTCCTGCGCGGAGCCGCGGGCGACGAGGCGGTGGCCTGGGACGCCGTGCGCGAGCGTCTGGACAGCGCGGGCGTCGTCCTCGACGGGGAGGCGGGGGAGGAGATCGACCTGGCCCGGCACCGCGTGATCCAGGAGCGGAGGGTCCCCGGCCGCGAGGGACGCGTGGTGGCGGTGGTCAGCGCGGGCGTGGTGCTCAACGGCCGCCGACTGCGCGAGGCGGTGGTGGTGGCGGGCGCATGGCCCTGATCGGCATCGACCTCGGCACCACCAACACCGTGGCCGCCCTCACCTACGACGACGGCCCGCACGTGATCCCGCGCGGCGAGGGACGGGTCATCCCCAGCGTCGTCTACTACCGCTGGGAGTCCGGCCTGGACGACGTGGTGGTCGGACAGGACGCCGAGAAGTGGGAGGCGGACGGCACCGCGCTGCGCTCGGTGAAGCGGCTGATGGGCCGCACCTACGACGAGGCGCTGCGCGAGGGGAGCGGGCGCTACTTCTCCACCAACGGCGGCCCCGTGCGGCTGGTCCGCCGCGGGGAGCGCGACCTCGGCCTCGAGGTCCGGCGCCGCCGCCGCGAGGCCGTGCTCTGGCCGCACGAGGTCAGCGCGCACGTGCTGCGCACGGCGCGCCGGCACGCCGAGTCGTGCCTGAAGCGCGCGGTGGACGGCGCCGCCATCACCGTGCCCGCCTACTTCCGCGACCCGCACCGGCAGGCCACCCTGGACGCGGCCCGCCAGGCCGGCCTGCAGGTGGTGGGGGAACTCCTGGACGAGCCCAGCGCGGCCGCCTTCGCCTTCGCGCGCGTGCTGTCCTTCGCGCCCGGGGAGCCGGTGCTGGTGGTGGACTGGGGCGGGGGGACGCTCGACGTCACCGTCCAGCACACCGACGGCAGGCGCTGGGTGCAGCGCGCCATCGGAGGCGACCTGGTCCTGGGGGGCGACGACGTGGACCTCGACCTCGCCCGCTACGCGGTGGAGCGCGCACGCCTGCCCGAGGAGACGCTGGACGACCCCCTGGCCCGCTGGCAGCTGCGCAAGACCGCCCAGTTCGTGAAGGAGCTGCTGAGCGGCCGGCCCGAGGCGGCCTTCGTCTGCCCCCTCCTCGACCCGGAGACGGGCAGGCCGCGCCAGGTCGCGCTCAAGGTGCGGCGGGAGGAGCTGGAGGAGCACGTGCTGGCGCCGCGGCTGGCGCGCGTGCGCGCGGAGGTGGAGGCGTGCCTGGCCCGCCCGGACGCGCGGCGGGAGGCGATCCGGCGCGTGCTGCTGGTGGGCGGCTCCTCGCGCATCCCCGCCTTCCGCGCGGTGCTGGCGGAGCTCCTGCCGCGGGCCGCCCTGCACGACGAGGTCGACCCCATGCACGCGGTGGCGCTGGGGGCCGCCCTCTACGCGCGCGAGCGGCCGGAGCTGGCGCGGGTCTGCCCCTACGGCTACGCGGTGGTGGACGACGACGGGCGCTTCCACGACGCCATCCCCGCGGGCACGGAGGCCCCCACTCCCCGCGAATCGGTCTTCGGCGTGCCCGCGCGCACGCGCTACGCGGGGCAGACGATCTACCGCCTCACCCTGGCCGCCTTCACGCAGGCGGGAGAGGACAGGCGCTACCACGACCGGCAGCGGCTCTTCGCGCGCGGCCTCCCCGCGTCCGCGGCGGGCAGCGAGGTGGACGTCACCCTCTGGCTCGACGCCAACAAGACGATACAGGCGGCCTGCCAGCTCAGCGGCCGCCCGGGCGAGTTCCCGATGTCCGGGCGCGAGGAGGGCCCCGAGGAGCTGTACACCAGCCTGGCCGGGGCCTCCCTCGACGGCGAGGCGCTGCTGGAGGCGAACGCGCGCGGCGGCGGCGGCCTGCTCGAAGGCCTGCGCGGCGCCGTGGAGGGCGCGCGCGCCGTCCTCGATTCCTCCGCGCGCGGCCAGGGTGGGCGCGGCGAGGCGGAGACGGCGCTGGCGCGCCTGCGCGACCTGCGCGAGCAGCTCGCGGCGCGGACGCAGGCGGAGTGGGGCGAGGGCCTCTCCGACGCGGACAAGGCGCGCGCCCGCATCTCCGACTGGCTGTCCTTCTTCGAGGGCAGCCTGCTTCCGAAGTTCTGGGACGCCCTCGAGCCCGCGGCGCGCGCGGAGGCCATCGAGGGCCTGCGCGGGGTGCGCGTCATGCTGGAGACGCGCGCCCCCGCCGACGTGGTGCACCGCCGCTTCTACGCCCTGCGCGAGCAGCTCTTCGCGGGCCCGCTGGGGCCGGCGCTGGAGGCCTGGTACTGGGGGGCCATGCTCGGCCTGCCCACGCGCCTGCACGACGCGCTGCACGAGACGGCCCTGCGCGCGCGCGACCATCACCTCGCGGGCGACGCCGCCGCCCGCGACCGGGAGCTGGAGGCGCTCCTCGGGCTGCGGGCCGAGGCGGAGGCGTCCTACCGCGCCTGGAAGGAGACGGGGAGGGTGGTGGAGGCGGCCCCCGACCTGGTGGTGGGCACGGCGCGGAGGACGCGCGGTGACTGACGCCGCCCGCTGCCCCGTCTGCGACGAGCCCCTGGCCGACCGCCCCGACGCCTGCTTCCGGTGCGAGACCCCGCTCCAGGCCTGGTGGCCCCTGGACAGCGCCATGCGGGCCGCGGCGGGCCGCCGGCGCGGGGCGGCCCTCTGGCTCGCGCTGCCCGCGCTGGCCGGGGGAGTGGCGCTGGGCGGGTTGTTGCAACGGCCCCCCGCGCCCGACGCCTCCCCGGAGGCGACGCGTCCGGCGCCCGTGGCCGCCCCCGCGCCGCCGCTCCCGGCGCCACCGGCGGCGGGGCCCGTCCGCCTGCGCTACCACGTGCAGCCGGGCGACTCGCTGTGGCGCGTGGCGGCGGCGGTGACGGGAGACGGACGCCGCTGGCGCAGCCTGTGGCCCGGGCACTCCGGCCGCCTGCGGCCGGGCGAGGTGCTGACGGTGGAGGCGGAGGCGGGCGCGCCTACAATCGCCCCATGACCGCCTTCGCCGACGCCGCGGCGGCGCTGGCCGGGCTCGGGCGCGCCGCCCACGCGCGCGGCTGGGCCCTGGGCACCAGCGGGAACTTCAGCGCGGTGGTGGCGCGCGCCCCCCTGCGGCTCGCCATCACCCGCACCTCCGTGGACAAGGGCCGCCTCGAGCCCGGGCACGTCCTCGAGGTGGACGCGGGCGGCGCCGTGCTGAGCGGCGAGGGGCGGCCCTCCGCGGAGACGGCCGTGCACCTGGCGGTGGTGGCCGCGCGGGGAGCGGGGGCGGTGGTCCACACGCACTCGCTGTGGAGCACGCTCCTCTCCGAGGCCCACGCCGCCGCGGGCGGCCTGGCCATCGAGGGCTACGAGATGCTGAAGGGCCTCGACGGCGTGCGCACGCACGCCCACCGCGAATGGCTGCCCATCATCGAGAACACGCAGGAGTGGGAGGGGCCGGCCGTGGAGGCGATGCTGCGCGCCCACCCCGACGCGCACGGGTTCCTCATCCGGCGGCACGGCCTCTACACATGGGGCGGCGACGTGGAGGAGGCGGCGCGCCACCTGGAGGTCCTGGAGTTCCTGCTGGAGGCCGTGGGACGGAGCGCGGGCGCGAGGGCATGAGGAGGCGGACATGGCCACGGTGACCATCCCGGACGAGGGGCGGCGGCTGACGGAGGCGGAGGCGGTGCGCGCCCACCTGCGCGGCGCCGGCATCGACTACGAGCGCTGGGAGACCGCGCGCGACGTCCCCGACGAGGCGCCCGGGGAGGAGGTCCTGCGCGCCTACGCGCCGGAGATCGAGCGGCTCAAGGCGGCGGGGGGCTACGTGACCGCCGACGTCATCGACGTCTCGGCGCAGACGCCGAACCTGGAGACGATGCTCGCCCGCTTCCGCAGCGAGCACTGGCACGACGAGGACGAGGTGCGCTTCATCGTGCGCGGCCGAGGCCTCTTCCACATACGGCCCCGCCAGGGCGCGGTGTTCGCGGTGGAGGTGGAGGCGGGCGACCTCATCCGCGTGCCGCGCGGGACCTGGCACTGGTTCGACCTGTGCGCGGACCGCCGCATCCGCGCCATACGCCTGTTCCAGGACCCCTCGGGCTGGACGCCGCACTACACGGAGAGCGGCGTGGACGCGCGCTTCGCCCCCGTGTGCTTCGGCCCCCGCGACCTGCCCCCGGACGCCTGAGTGGCCGCCCCCGCCGGGGGGCCGCGCGCCCTCCTCCTCGACATCGAGGGCACCACCACCCCCCTCTCCTTCGTGGCCGACGTCCTCTTCCCCTACGCGCGCGTGCGCCTGGCCGGCTTCCTCGCGCGGCGCGGCGCGGATCCCGACGTGCGGGCCGACCTGGCCCGGCTGCGCGCCGAGCACGCGGCCGACGTCCACGCGGGCGCCTCCCCCCCGCCATGGGAGGGCGGGGGGGAGGGCGCCCTGGCCTACCTGGGCTTCCTGATGGACCGTGACCGGAAGTCCACCGGCCTCAAGGCGCTCCAGGGGCGGATCTGGGAGGAGGGCTACCGCGCGGGAGAGCTGCGCAGCACCCTCTACGAGGACGTGCCGCGCGCGTTCGCCCGCTGGCGCGGGCAGGGACGCACGCTGGCCGTCTACTCCTCGGGCAGCGTGCAGGCGCAGAAGCTGCTCTTCGCCCACACCACCGCGGGCGACCTCACCGCGCACCTCTCCGCCTTCTTCGACACCACCACCGGCCCCAAGAAGGAGGCGGGCTCCTACCGGGCGGTGGCGCGCGCGCTCGGCCTGGAGGCGGGGGCGGTGCTCTTCCTCTCCGACGTGGCGGCGGAGCTCGACGCCGCGCGCGCGGCGGGCACGGACACGGCGCTGTGCGTGCGCGAGGCGGCCGCGCCGCCGTCCTCCTCCCATCGCGTGATCGCCACCTTCGACGAGGTCTGCCCCTGACCGGCGGCGGCGCGCAGCCGCCGCGCGAGGACGTATGCTCGTGCGCGGCCGTCGGGGGGCGGGGATCAAGGCAATGAACGCAGCCGTGGCCGTGTGCGTGGCGTGCCTCGCCCTGGCCGTCGCCCCCGCCGGTCCCGTCCTCACGTCGGCGGACATCGCCGGCGCCTGGGCGGGCGAAGCCACGCACGACGGCGAGAGCACGGAGATGGCGCTGGTCTTCGAGCCGCTGCCGAACGGCACCGTGGTCATCAGGGTCACCATCCCCGCCATCGCCCTGGCCGACGTCGCCCTGGGCGGGGTGCCCTTCAAGGCGGAGGGCAACGTGCTGACCCTGGGCGTCTTCACCTTCACCTACGACCGCGCGGAGGGGACGCTCCGCGGCCTCATCCCGTCCGCCTTCGTCCCCGCCGACCGCATCCCGCTCACCCTGCGGCGCGTGGAGCGCGTCGCGCTGCCGCGCCGGCCGGAGCCCGGCGCGCCCGTGGCGGCCCCCGCCTGGACCTTCGACGCGGGGGCGCCGCTGTGGGGGAGCGCCGCCTTCGCCGACGGCCGCGTCTTCGTGGGCGGCGACGACGGGCGCCTGCACGCGCTCGACGCGCGCACGGGAAAGGCGCTCTGGTCCTTCCAGGCGAGAGGCGCCATCCGCACCCGGCCGACGGTGACGGGGGACGACCTCTACCTCCATGCCGACGACGGCCTCGTCTACAGGCTGGGCGCCGCGGACGGCCGCGAGCGCTGGCGGGCCCGCGCGGAGGAGGGCGCGGTCACCCGCATCCCCGCCGCGCAGCCCAAGCCGCGGTTCGAGCGCTTCGGCTCCGACGTCACGGTGGCGGAGGGACGGGTCTACGTGGGCACGCACGACGGGCGCGTGGTGGCCCTCGACGCCGGCCGCGGGGAGAAGCGCTGGGAGTTCCGGAGCGGGGACAGCGTGCTGGCCGCGCCCGCGGTGGAGGGCGGCCGCGTCTACTTCGGCAGCTTCGACGGCCACGTCTACGCCCTGGACGCGGGGAAGGGAACGCTCGTCTGGAAGCACGACGCGCGGGGGCCCGTGGTCTCCACCCCCGCCCTGGCGGAGGACACGCTGGTGGTGGGCAGCCGCAGCTACGACCTGCTGGGCCTCGACGCGGCCACGGGGGCGCGCCGCTGGAAGCGGTACTTCTGGTTCTCCTGGATCGAGTCCTCCGCCACCGTGCGCGACGGCGTGGCCTACGTGGGCTCCTCCGACACCTCGCGCCTGCAGGCCTTCGACGCGCACACGGGCGAGCGGCGCTGGGCGGCGGAGGCGTACGGGTGGCCCTGGGGGCAACCCGCCGTGTCCGCGGACCGGGTCTACGTGGGCGCGGTGGGAGACCCCGCCACCGGCGGCGCGCAGCGCGGGGGGGCCATCGCGGTGGACCGGAAGAGCGGCCGCACGGTGTGGCGGCTCGCCCTCACGCCCCCCGCGTCGGGCCAGTACGGAGTGGGAGGCTCCCCGGCCCTGGGCGCCGGCCTGGTGTTCTTCCCCGCCCTGGACGGCCGCCTCTACGCCCTGTCCCCCTAGCGCAGGGCGGCGCGCCGCCCCTCAGGCGGAGGCCGTCGCGCGCGCGGGCAGCGGCACCACGGCCGCGGCCACGGCCAGGAGCGCGACCACGGCCGCCAGCACGTAGAAGGCGGGGGCGTAGGAGCCCGTCCACTCCACGCACTGCGCGAGCAGCAGGGGCCCCACCGCCGAGGCGAGCACGGTCAGGACCTGGGCCGCGCCCTGGATGCGCCCGAGGTGCGCGCGGCCGTAGGCGCGGCCCCAGAAGGTGAAGAACACGACCATGACGAAGCCGCCCGCCAGGCCCATGACCATCGCGTAGCCCACGACGTGCGCCTCGCGCGTGACGAGGGGCAGGGTGGCGAGGGAGGCGGTCAGGAGGAGCAACGCCGCCGCGAGCAGGCGCCGCATGGCGCCGCGCGCGGCCAGGGCCCCGCCTCCGAAGTTGCCGAGCAGGGCCACCAGCGCCGTCACCACCAG
>DATBIO010000124.1:0-12654 GCA_036556965.1 Vicinamibacteria bacterium | reverse complement strand
CCGCATGACTGTCCGCCGGGGGCTTGCCGCGCTGGTGGCCGCGCTCCTCGCCTCCGGATGCGCGCGGGCGCCGCGCGAGGACCGGGCGAGGCCGCTGCGCGTGCTGGCGCGGGGGGAGTTCACCAGCCTCGACCCCCACGCCTCCTTCGACGACACCAGCGCGTTCGTGCTCGGCAACCTCTTCGAGGGGCTCGTCCGCTTCGACGCCCAGCTGCGCCTGCGGCCGGCCCTGGCCCGGAGCTGGATCAACCCCGACGACCGCACGTGGCGCTTCTACCTGGACGGCGGGGCGCGCTTCGCGGACGGCGCGGCCCTGCGGGGCGCGGACGTCAAGTTCAGCATCGAGCGGCTGCGCTCGCTGGCCGGCTCCCAGCTCACGGGCTTCGTGCGCCAGGTGACGCGGGTGGTGGTGGTGGACGACACCACGGTGGACGTCCACACCGCGGCGCCCGTGGCCGTGCTCAACAGCCTGGCCCTGGTGCCCATCGTCTCCGAGCGGCACGCGCGGGCGGTGGGCGGCCGCATGGGCCGGGAGCCGCTGGGCACCGGTCCCTATCGCCTGGTGGCCTGGGAGCCCGGCCGTTCGGTGGTTCTGGAGGCGAACCCCCACCGCCGCCCCGCGCCCGCCTTCGCCCGTGTCGAGGTCCGCCTGCGCGAGGCCGACCGCTTCCTGGAGGAGATGCGGGGCGACCCGCCCGACCTCGCCCTCTTCTTCCCGCGGTCGCGGCTGGCCGAGCTCGCGCAAGACGTGCCCGAGGACATGGACGTGCGGCGCGCGGAAGGCCTGGCCGTCTATTACCTCACCTTCAACCTGCGCGCGCGCCTGCCCGGCCGGAGCGCCTCCAACCCCCTGCGCGACCACCGCCTGCGCCGGGCCCTCTCCTCGGCCCTGGACCGCTCCGCCCTCGCCCGCGGACCGTGGCAGGGGCTGGCCGTGCCCGCGAGCCAGCTCGTCACCCCGCCCGTGTTCGGCTTCGACCCCGCGGTGCCCCCCGTGGCCCAGGATGCGGCCGCCGCACGCCGCCTGCTGACGGAGGCCGGACACCCCGTGCTCTCCGTCGCGCTGCTCGCCGCGGCCGAGAGCCATCCCCTCGAGGACGCCATCGCCGAGCAGTGGCGGGCGGCGGGCGTGGAGGCGCGCCTCGACGAGCGTCCCAGCGCGGCCGTGCAGGAGGCCCTGGCCGCGGGCGACTTCCAGGTCGGCGTCGAGGGGTACGGCTGCACGAGCGGCGACGCCAGCGAGCTCCTCACCTACATGCTCCACACGCGCGACGACGGGGCGGGCCTGGGGCCGGGGAACACCGCCGCCTACGGCAACCCCGAGGTGGACCGCCTCGCCGACCTCAACCTCCGGATCCTGGAGGCACGCGAGCGCCTGCCCCTGCTGCGCCGGGCCCTGCGCCTGGCCGACGCGGACCTGGCCTACGCGCCCCTGGTGGCGGCCCAGGACGTGTACGTCGTGTCGCGCCGTCTGCGCTTCACCCCCCCCGTCCACGGCGAGGTGCGCCTGGACGAGGTCGGCTGGGCCGCGCGCCGCTGAGGGCCCGATGAAGAAGGTCTTCCTCGTCCTCCTGGCCGCCCTCGCGCTGTTCGTGGTCTACGCGGCCTGGGGCCTGCCCTGGCGCAGCGAGGTGAGGGCCCTGGCCAGGGCCAACCCCGGGGTGACCTCCGTCATGCGCCAGCGGGAGCGCGAGGCCAGGGCCAGGGGGCGTACCGCGCGCCGCGAGCAGACGTGGGTGCCTCTCTCGCGCATCTCGCGCCACCTCGTGCACGCCATCGTCGCTTCCGAGGACCAGAAGTTCTTCGGCCACGAGGGCGTGGACTGGGAGGCCATCAAGGAGTCGCTGGAGCAGAACCGCAGGCAGGGCCGCTTCGCCCGCGGCGGCAGCACCATCACCCAGCAGCTGGCCAAGAACCTCTTCTTCACCACGCGCAAGGACCCCGTGCGCAAGCTGCGCGAGCTGCTGGTGGCGCACTGGCTGGAGAGCGACCTGAGCAAGGCGCGCATCCTGGAGCTGTACCTCAACGTCATCGAGTGGGGCGACGGCGTGTACGGCGCGCAGGCCGCCGCGCGCCGCTACTACGGCAAGGCGGCCTCCGCCCTGACCCCGGAGGAGGCGGCCGGCCTCGCCGCCATGGTCCCCAACCCGCGCCGCATCAACCCGCGCGTGGACCCCCGGCGCCACGCGCGGGCCCAGCGCCGCGTGCTCTGGCTCATGGCGCAGGGGGGCTACCTCGGCCGCTCGGGGCTGGGCAGCCAGCCTCCGCCGCCGCCGGAGCCCGTGCCCGAGGACGAGCCCGAGGAGCCCGAGCCCGAGACGGCCGCCCCCCTCGTCTCTCCCTCGGCGGGCGCGGAGCCGCCCACGGAAGCCCTCCCCTCGGAGCCGCCGCCCGCCGACGCACCGCCGGCGGAGCCGCCGCCGAGCCCGTCGCCGCCTGGACTACCATAGCCGCGCGCATGGAGACCCGCTGCCCCCGGTGCGGCGCCGGCCTGCCCGAGGGCGTTCCCGCGTGGGCACGCCAGATGACGGTCGGCCAGGCCATGACGCGCGAGCCCGCCACCCTGGCCCCCGAGGACCCCCTGATGCGCGCGGTGGAGCTCATGCGCGCGCGGGCCATCCGCCGCATCCCCATCGTGGCCGGCGGGCGCCTGCTCGGGATCCTGGCCCACGGCGACCTCAACCGCGCCCAGCCCTCCGCACTCTCCGCCTCGCAGGAGGAGTTCGACCGGGTGATGGAGACCATCCCCGTCTCCCGCATCATGATCACCAACCCGGTGACGGTGGCGGAGGAAACGTCGCTCCTGGAGGCGGCGCACACCCTGCACAGCACGAAGTTCGGCGGCCTGCCCGTGCTCCGGGACGGGAAGCTGGTGGGGATCCTCACCGACACCGACGTCATCGGCGCCCTCGTGCAGCTGCTGCGCCAGAGCGGTTGAACGCGCCCTTCGCCGACGTCGAGACCTCGTCCGACCGCTACGCCCGACGCTTCGAGGGGGCGGTGGGCCGCTGGTTCCTCGAGGTGCAGGGGCGCGCCGTGCGCGCGCTGATGGCGGACCGGCCGCACGCGCGCGTGCTGGACGTGGGCGGCGGCCACGCGCAGCTCGCTCCCATGCTGCGCGCCCTGGGACACGAGGTCACGGTCCTGGGCAGCTCCGAGGAGTGCGGCCACCGGCTGCGTGGCAGCGGCGTCTCCTTCCGCGTGGGCGACCCGCTGGCGGCGCCCTTCGCGCCGGGCACGTTCGACGTGGTTCTGTGCTTCCGGCTGCTGCCGCACGTGGAGCGCTGGCGCGACCTGGTGGGCGAGCTCTGCCGCCTGGCCACCCACGCCGTGGTGGTGGACTACCCGACCGCGCGCAGCGTCAACGCCCTGTCCGGTGCGCTCTTCGGCCTCAAGAAGGGCGTGGAGAGGGACACGCGGCCCTTCACCGTGTTCCACGACGCCTGGGTCGCGGACGCGCTGGCCGCCCACGGCTTCCGGGTGGCGGGACGGCGGCCGCAGTTCTTCTGGCCCATGGCCCTGCACCGCGCGCTGCGCTTCGCCCCCCTGGCCCGCGCCCTGGAGGGCGGCGCCTCCTTCCTGGGCCTGACGCGGGCCTTCGGGTCACCGGTGGTGCTGCGCGCGGACCGCGCGTGAGCGGCGCGGGCTGGGCGGAGGCCCTCTTCCGCCGCTCCGTGCTGAAGCAGCGCAAGCTCGCCGAGATCCAGGCGGGCCTCGGCCCCACCGAGGGCCGGCGGTGCCTGGACCTCGGCTCCGACAACGGCGTCATCAGCCTGCTCCTGCGCCGCCGGGGCGGGCGCTGGGCCTCGGCGGACCTCACCGTGGAGGCGGTGGAGTCCATCCGCTCCCTCGTGCACGACGACGTCCACCTCCTGTACGGCGAGCGCCTGCCCTTCGCCGACGCCGAGTTCGACGCGGTGGCGGTGGTGGACATGCTCGAGCACGTGGCCGACGAGGGCGCGTTCGCGGCCGAGCTCTTCCGCGTGCTCAAGCCGGGCGGGCGGCTGGTGGTCAACACCCCGCACCTGAAGGACAGCGTCCTGCGCCGGCTGCGCCACCGCCTCGGCCTCACCGACCTCGACCACGGCCACCTGCGGCCTGGCTACGCGGAGGAGGGGGCGCGCGCGCTGCTGGAGACGGCGGGCTTCCGGGTGGAGAGCGCGCGCACGTACTCGCGCTTCTTCTCCGAGGCGGTGGACACGGCCATCAACCTCGCCGTGGCCCGGCTCGGGAAGAAGGGATCGGCCAAGGGGCGCGTGGTCACCGCCGACGACGTGGGCCGGCACCGGCGGCTGTTCGCCGCCTACTCCCTCGTCTACCCGGCGGTCTGGGCCGTGTCCCGTCTCGACGCGCTGGTCCCGTCCAGCGGCTACATGCTGCTCCTGTCCGCGTCGCGGCCGGGCGCGGACGCGACTTGACGCGGCAAGCCGGCGTAAGCCAGAGTGCCTCCCCTTCCTCCAAAGGAGATCGCATGAAACGGTGGTGTCTCGCGGCGTTGGTGTCGTGTCTCCTCGTCCCCGCGGCCCTCGCCCAGGAGCACTTCACGGAGGGCCCCGTCTGGGAGTGCAGCGCCTACCGCACCAAGCAGGGACACTTCGACGATTACATGACGTACCTGAGACAGAACTTCCTGCCCTCGGGCCAGGAGTCGAAGAAGGCGGGGCTCATCCTGGACCAGAGGGTCTACCTGCACGTTCCCACCACCCCCACCGACGGGGACGTGCTGATCTGCACCCTTTACCCGAGCTTCGGCAAGGCCCTCGACTACGATGCCGGCGACGATGCGAAGGCCAAGGAGATCGCGGCGAAGCACTACAAGACCGCGGACGAGCAGAAGCAGCGCGACGCGGCCGCGAAGCGCTTCGCCTTCCGGGACTTCCTCGGCACCAGCCACTACCGGGAAGTGAGCCTCAAGCCGATGCCGTAGCCCCGCGCGTCCGCGACGAGGACGCACACCGGATCGCACCGACTCCCTGGCAGCCGTGGAGCGACGGGGCTAACATGCCCAGGCCCGGCCGCACGGGCCCAGGAAGCGGGGGTGACGGGGACGTGGACGCGAAGGCCTTCGGACGCTACGAGGTTCGCCAGCCCATCGGTGACGGGGCCATGGGCCGGGTCTACCGGGGCTTCGACCCCCTCGTCCGGCGTCCGGTGGCCATCAAGACCGTCAAGTCCGAGTACCTGACCAAGGACACGCGGGAGGAGTACCTGCGCCGGTTCCGGCGCGAGGCCCAGGCCGCCGGCTCCCTGTCCCACCACAACATCGTCGGCATCTACGACGTGGGCGCGGACTACATCGTGATGGAGCACGTGGACGGCATCACCCTCGACGGGCTGCTCCGCCAGCGCACCGTGCTCAGTCTCGACGAGGCCATGCGCCTGCTCGTGCCCCTGGCCGACGCCCTCGACTACGCCCACCGCGCGGGGGTCGTGCACCGCGACATCAAGCCGGGCAACATCATGGTGCAGCCGGACGGCCGGCCCAAGCTGATGGACTTCGGGGTGGCGCGGCTGGAGGCCTCGGCCATCACCACGGAGGGCGTCTTCTTCGGCTCGCCCTCCTACATGGCGCCCGAGCAGATCCTGAGCCACGAGGTCACCGCGCGCGCGGACATCTTCTCGCTCGGGGTGGTGGCCTACGAGATGCTGACGGGCACGCGCCCGTTCCGGGGCGACACCATCACCTCGATCATGTACCGCGTGGTGAACGAGCCCGTGCCGCCGCCCACCTCCTTCAACCTCGCCCTCCCCGAGCGCTGCGACGAGGTCTTCCGCCGCGCCCTGGACAAGAAGCCCGAGGAGCGCTTCGCCAGCGCCTCCGCCTTCGTAGCCGCCCTGGGCGGGTCGGAGCAGGCGCTGGACCCCGCGGCCTGGCCCCCCCTGCCCGTGGTCGAGGCCGAGCTGGCCCGCTCGATGGCCGCGGTGGAGACGCAGGAGCTGGGGGGCGCGCAGAGCGGGTCCGCCGTGCGTCGCCGGCGGCGCCGGGCGCGCCTGGTGGCCGCGGCGGCGGTGGCGCTGCTGGCCGCCGAGGTGGCATGGCTGCGGGGGACGGCGCCCGCGCGGAGCCCCGCGCCACCGGCGGCGGTGCCCGCCCCGCAAGCCCCCGCGCCGCCCGCGCCCGGCCTGCGCATCGAGACCGAGCCCGCCGGCGCGTCGGTGTGGATCGACGACGCCCAGACCGCGGCCGCGCCCGTGACCGTGGACGGCCTGCGGCCCGGTCCGCACCGCGTGCGCGTGGCGCGCGAGGGGTTCGCGCCCGCCGAGCTGAGCCTGCACCTCACCGAGGGCCAGCCGCCGCCGCCCCTGCGCTTCGTGCTCGTCCCCCTCGACGCCCCCCTCCTCGTCCACTCCATGCCCGCGGGCGCCACCGTGCGCGTGGACGGCCGCCTCCTGGGCATCACCCCCCTCCAGGACCTCTCGCTGTCCCCGGGCCGGCACGAGCTCCGCCTCGACATCCCCGGCTTCGACGCCCACGTGCAGATGGTCAGCGCCAGCCCCGGGCAGCCCCTCAACGTGCGCGCCCGGCTGCGGCCGCTGGAGACGCGGCCCGCCCTCCTGCCACAGTCACGCGCGCTGGCGGGGGAGGTCACCGAGTGGGGGTCCGCCGTGCTCCCGCCGCGCCGCCTCTCCGGCAACCCTCCCGTCTACCCGGACGCCGCGCGCCGCCTCGGCCTCAGCGGCTCGGTCAAGGTGGAGCTGACGGTCATGGAGACGGGAGAGCCGCGCGACCTGCGCGTGCTGGAGTCGGCGGGGGCGCTGCTGGACCAGGCGGTGCTCTCCGCGCTGCGCAGCTGGCGCTTCGTGCCGGCCTCCAAGGACGGCGTGCGCGTGCGCGCGCGCTGGCAGTACCGGCAGACGTTCGCGCCGGCGGGCTAGCGGTCCGGCAGGCGCGAGGGCGGCGTGGCCACGCGATCCCGCCTCACCTACGTCGACTGGGCGCGCGGCTTGTGCGTGCTGCTCATGTTCCACACCCACGCCTTCTTCGCCTGGGTGCGGCCCGCGGAGCACGGCCGGCCCGCTTTCGCCTACACGCGGCTCGTGGGCGGCTATCCCGCGGTCATGTTCCTGTTCCTGGCCGGCCTCGCCCTGGCCCTGCTGACGGAAGGACGCTGGCGCGCCCCGGGAGCGTCGCCGCGCGGCGTCATCCGCGAGGGCGTGCGGCGCGGGCTGGAGATCCTCGGCTATGCCTTCCTCTTCCGCCTGTGGATGTTCACCACCAGCCACTTCGCCCGGCCCGCGGACCTGCTGCGCGTGGACGTCCTCAACTGCATCGGCCTCGGCCTCACCCTCCTCGCCGTGGCCTGCTTCGGCTGGCCCCGCCGCCGCGGACGCGGCCTGGCCGCCCTCGCCTGCGCGGCGGGGGTCGCGCTGCTGACGCCCGCGGCCTGGGACTCCGGGCTGGCTCCGCGCCTGCTTCCGCCCTCGGTGGCGGGCTACGTCACCGGGCGCGTGCCGGACGCCTACTTCCCGCTCTTCCCCTGGACGGCCTACGCCGCCATGGGCGCGGCCGTGGGCTTCGGGCTCTCCTGGGCGCGGGAGAGGGAGCGCGAGGCCTGGTACCTGGCCGGCCTCGTGGCCGGGGGAGCGGCGCTCCTCCCCCTCGGGCTCTGGCTGGACCGCGTGGCGCCGTGGCGCGAGCCGCGCTACGACTTCTGGTACACGAGCCCCCACTACACGCTCATGAAGATCGGCGTGGCCCTGGTGGTGCTCGGCCTCTCGCCGCTCCTCGACCGCCTGCCCGGGGCGGGCCTCGTGCGGCTGCTCGGGCGCACCAGCCTCCTCATGTACTGGGCCCACCTCGAGATCGTCTACGGGCTCTTCTTCGTGCCCTGGGCGCGCGACGCGCTGAGCGTGGAGCAGGCGGCGGCGGGCGTCCTCATCCTCACCGCGGCCATGCTCGCGCTGGCCGTGGTGCGCACGCGCGCGCGGGGCTGGATCGCCGGATGGCGCCGCCCGCGCCTCGCCGCGGGCTAGGGCCTAGCCCAGCAGGTCGTCGATGGACGATCCGGGCGCCCGCTCCTCCGGGTCGCGGCCGCGGCGGAACAGCCGCGCCCCGTTGGCGCCCTGCAGCGCGCCGCGCCCGTCCTCCAGGTGCAGCCAGGCGCCCTCGCGGAGGCCCAGCACCGGGATGTCGTTCTCCTCGAGGAACTCGCGCAGCCGCTCCTCCCGCGTCTCGCCCATGTGGCGCGAGGCGGGGTCGGGGTCGAGGTAGTGCGGGTTGATCTGGAACGGGACCAGGCCCAGGGCGTCGAGCCCCCGCGTCTCCACGATGGGCATGTCGTTGGTGGTGCGGATGGTGGGGGCCGCGATGTTGGTGCCGGCGCTGGCGCCCATGAACGGCATGCCTCCCTGCGCGCGCTCGCGCAGGGCGGCGAGCAGGCCGCTGTCCTGCAGCGCGCGCAGGAGGCGGAAGGTGTTGCCGCCGCCCACGAACACGGCCTCCGCCTCCCGGAGCGCGCGCCGGCCCGCCTCGTCGGCGGTCAGCCCCACCACCTCCAGCCCCTCGCGCGCGAAGCGGGCGCGGGCCTTCTCCGTGTAGGCCGCCTGGTCGTGCAGCGCGAAGGGCACGAAGTGGAGGCGCCGCGCCCCGTCGAGGAACGCGCGCACGGCCTCCATGGCGTGGTCGAGGTAGCCCCGGCCGTGGTTGGAGGAGTTGCTGAGCAGCAGCAGGCGCATGCCTCACTCTACCGCTTCGAGGGCCGCGCCCTCGTAGAAGGCGGCCAGGGACGCCGTCTCCCGCGCGCGGCGGGCATCGTCCCACCCCAGGCGCGCCGCCATCTCCGCGGCCACGGGGGCCACCGCCTCCGGGGGCGGAGGGCCTCCCGCCCCGAGGTCGAGGCGCCGCAGGACGGCATCCGTGAGGTGAAGCGCCATCTCCTCCGCGGGTTCCGGGGCCACCTCGGGCAACGGCGTGACCGCCGTGCGGCAGGCCGCCGCCGCGCGCCCGAGGCGCCGCGCCACCACGTCCACCGCCGCCTCCGCCACCGCGCGCGCCGTCGTGTACTTCGCGGGCACCACGGAGACGAGGCCGGCCACGCCGTCCGCGCCCTCGTGGTCCGTCAGGCGGTGGCGGGTCCACAGCCCGTCCGCGCCGCCGCGGCCCGGCACCAGCCCGCGATGGACGAGCGCGACGTCCTCCGCGCGCAGGCCGGCCCAGGGGAAGGCGCGCTGGGCCTCGGCCAGGAAGCGCCGCGCGGACAGGGGCGGCGCCTCCGCGGGCGCGTACTCGGTGCCCACGAGCCCGCGGCTCCCCCACGGCACCAGGAACAGGAACCGGCCTCCCTGCCGTGCCCCCACGCCCACGGACGCGGCACGCCGCCTCAGCACGAGGTTGATGGCCTGGAGCCGCGGCACGGGCGCCCACGCCCCTACCACGGGGCCCACCAGCGCGTCGGCGCCTTCCCCCGCCGCCACCAGCGTCATGCGCGCGCGGGCCTCGACCGTCCCCCCCTCCTCCGCGTCGCGCACGCGCGCGCCCGTGACGCGCGCACCCTCGCGCAGGAGCTCCTGCGCCGGCGCGTAGTTGGCGAGGCAGGCCCCCGCGCCGGCCGCGGCGTGGAGGAAGGCGAGGAGCAGCCGCTCGGTGCTGGCCACCTGCGCGTCCGTCCACAGCGCGCCGCCGGTGAGCCCGTCCGTGGCCACCCCGGGCAGGCGCTCCCGCACCTCGGCCGGCGACAGGACGGCGCCGGCGGGAATCCGCTGCTCGGGGGGAAGGCCGCGGTTGCGGTCGCGGGTGAGCAGGTCGTTGAGGCGCAGACCCAGGGCGAATGCCTCGCGCCCCTTCGGGCCGTGGCCGTAGGTCGGCACGAGGAAGGGCAGGGGCCGGACCAGGCGGGGGGCGATGCCCAGGAGGGCGCGCCGCTCGCGCGCCGACTCGCGCAGGCCGCGCAGGTCGAGCCGCTGGAGGTGTCGCAGCCCCCCGTGCACGGTCTTCAGGCTGTTCCACGACGCGCCGGCGCCGAAATCCGCGGCCTCCACCAGCGCCACGTCGAGGCCCCGCTGGGCGGCGTCCCAGGCCGCCGCCGCCCCGTGGATGCCGCCCCCCACCACCAGCAGGTCGTGGACGCGCGCGGAGAGCGCGCCCACGTCCCGCGCCAGCCTCACGCCAGCAGCTCGCGCAACACCTGCGCCGCCGCCTCGCACTGCGCGCGGTCGACGTCGCGGTGCGTCACCAGCCGCAGCGTGCGCCCGTCCATGGCCACCGCCAGCACGCCGCGCGCGGCCAGCGCCTCCACCACCTCCGGCGCCGCGCGCCCGGCCAAGCCGGCCACCACGATGTTGGTGCGGCCGGGAAGGACCTCCACTCCCGGGCAGGCGCGCAGCGCCTCCGCCACCACGGCGGCGTTGGCGTGGTCCTCGGCGAGGCGGGGCACCAGCTCCAGGGCCACCAGCCCCGCCGCCGCCAGCACCCCCACCTGGCGCATGCCGCCGCCGAGCTGCTTGCGCACGCGGCGCGCCTCGTCGATGCGGGAGCGCGAGGAGAGCAGCAGCGAGCCGGCGGGCGCGCAGAGTCCCTTGGACAGCGTGACCATCACCGTGTCCGCGCCTTCCACCAGCCGGCCGGCCTCGGTGCCCAGGGCCACGGCGGCGTTCCAGAGGCGCGCGCCGTCCACGTGCACGGGGAGGCCCGCCTCGTGCGCGGCGGCGATGGCCCCCGCCATGAGCGCGGCGTCCGCCACCACCCCGCCCGCGAGGTTGTGCGTGTTCTCCAGGACCACCGCGCCGAGGTCGGAGCGGTAGTAGGCGTAGGGCCGCCGCGCCTCGCGGACGAGGGCGGCGGTCAGCAGGCCGTCGGGCGCGCGGACCACGCGCGGCATGACCCCGGAGAGGGCGGCCATTCCCGCGAGCTCGTACTGCACCACGTGGCTGCGCTCGTCGGCCAGCACCTCCTGGCCCGGCCGGGTGAGGAGCCGGATGGCGATCTCGTTCCCCATCACCCCGCTCGGCACCCAGAGGGCGGCCTCGAAGCCGAGGCGCGCCGCCGCCGTCTCCTGGAGGCGGTTGACGGTGGGGTCCTCGCCGAAGACGTCGTCGCCGACCTCGGCCTCCGCCATGGCGCGCCGCATCTCGGGGGTGGGCCGGGTGACGGTATCGGAGCGGAGGTCGATCACGGCGGACAGGCTACCTCAACCCCGCGCCGCGACCGCCGCGGGTGGCGCCCCGCGCCGCCAGGAGCCACACTTGCCCCATGCGGCTCCGCCTTTCCGCGTCGCTGGTCCTGGCCGCAGGCCTGGCCGCCTGCGGGGACGGCGGGGGCATGGGCTCCACGCCGGGACCCGAGCCGCGCGCGTACTTCATGGGCTTCACGGCCATCCCGCCGCGGCCGGACAACGCCCTCGCCATCCGCACGGTGGACCTCTGGGCCACGCGCGCCGACGCCGGCCTCCTGCTCTACGACCCGCCGTGGGAGCGCCTGCTCGCGGGCGACGACGCGGTGGCGCTGGTCCGCGCCAACGAGCTCGGCCTCGCCAACTACTTCCGCGGCAAGGGTCTGGCCGTGCTGGTGGCCAGCATCGACGCCACGGACGGGCTCGACCGCGCCCAGGACTCTCCCGCCCTGCGCGCGCTGGGCCGCAGCCTGACCGAGCCCGCCGTGCGCGACGCCTACGTGCGCTACGTGGGCGCGTTCGCGGAGGTCATCCGTCCCGATTACCTCAGCGTGGCCTCGGAGACCAACCTCGTGCGCGCCATCGCTCCCCCTTCCCTCTACGCGGCGCTGGTGGACGCCGCCGTGCGCGCCGCCGGCGAGGCGCGGCGACGGGCGCCCTCCACCCGCGTGTTCTCGACGGTGCAGGTGGAGGTGGCGTGGGGCCGCCTCGTCCCCGGGGGACCCTTCGTGGGCATCGCGCGCGACCGCAGCGACTTCGCCTTCGCCGAGGTCATCGGGCTGTCCTCCTACCCGTACCTGGCCGGCTTCGTGGAGCCCGAGGAGCTGCCGCTGGACTACTACGCGCGCCTCGTGGAGGCGCCGCCCCTTCCGGTGATGGTGATCGAGGGCGGATGGACCTCGGCCAGCCTCGGCGGGATCGTCTCCTCCCCGGACAAGCAGCGGCGCTACCTCGAGCGGCAGGCGCGCATCCTCGACGCCGCCCGCGCCGCCGGGTGGTTCCAGATCACCTTCACGGACCTGGACCTGGGCGCCATCCCCCTTCCCTCCGGCTCCATCGTCCCGCTCTTTGCCGCCATCGGCCTGGTGGACACCGGGTTCGCCCCCAAGCCCGCCCTCGCCGTCTGGGACGAGGTGTTCCGGCGGCCCCGCCGGCCCTAGGCCATCCGCCGGGCCCCGCCCGGCGTACTCCGGGAAGATCGCCGCCACCGTCCGGGCGGCGCCGCGAGGGTCCATGCGCGCTCCCCTGCTCCTGGCCATGGCCGGCCTGCTGCTTCCCCCCGTCCATTCCGCGGTCGCGCCTGGCCCTGGCCGCCGCCCGCGCCTTCCTCGCCCTCCACTCCGCCACCAGGGACCGCGCGTGGCTCGAGCGCGCCGAGGCCGCGGTGCTCTTCGTGGCCCGCCGCTTCCGGCGTGGGGACGGGGCCGGGTTCGACACCGCCTCCGCGCGCGGGCCTTTCGACCGGCCCGGGCCCCAGCGCGACGAGAACGTGGTGCTCGCCCGCGCGGCCAACTCCTGTTCCGCCTGACGGGCCGCGCCGAGCACC
>DATBIO010000123.1:0-36700 GCA_036556965.1 Vicinamibacteria bacterium | reverse complement strand
GACGCGCCCGTCCGGGGCGATGGCCATGGCCGTGGGGCTGTTCAACCCCCCCGCCAGCTGGCTCTCCGTGAACCCGGGCGGCAACGTCGCCGCCGTCGCCGTGGAAGCCGGAACGAGCGGCAGCAGGAAGGCTCCGGCCACCGAGAGGAGGGAGCGGAGGGTCATGGTGTGGCGTCTCCCAGGGACCGCGGGCAGCGACGGGCGGTCGAGAACGCGGTTCGTCTCGTCGAGAGCGCCACGAGCCCGTCGTCGGGCTCCGGCCGGTCCTCAGCGCCGGGGAACTGTGCTCCTTCCCAGGCTAGGCGGGGGGCAGGAGCGTGTCAACGGTCGCCCTCCGTCGGGGGTCCCGGCCGCCTCCCCCTCCCTCAGCCCTGGCTGCCGCCCACCGGCGCGTAGAACGAGATGCCGCGGGCGTTCTCGTCCACGCGGAGGGGATGCATGACGGCGGGGAAGGCGCGCTGCTCGCAGTCCAGCCGCTCGCAGAGGCGGCAGGTCACGCCCACCGGCACCACCGCCTCCTTGTTCTCCAGGTCCACGCCGTCGGCGTAGACGAGCTCGCGCGCGTGGCGGGCCTCGCAGCCCAGCCCGATGGCGAGCACGGTGTGGGGAGCGTGGTAGCGCCCGCTGTCCTTGCGCAGCGTCCGCGCCACCCAGAAGTAGGTCCGTCCGTCCGGCATCTGCGAGAGCTGCACGCGCACCATGCCGGGGGTGAGGAAGGCCGCGAAGACGTTCCACCGCGGGCAGGCGCCGCTGAAGCGCGCGAAGCGCAGGCCCGAGGCCGAGAACCGCTTGGAGATGTTGCCGGCCACGTCCACGCGCACGAAGTGGAAGGGCACGCCCTCCGCTCCGGGCCGCCGCAGGGCGGTCAGGCGGTGGCAGGTCTGCTCGAAGCTGGTGCGGAAGCGGTTGCCCAGCACCTCGATGTCGTAGCGCTCGCTCCGGGCCGCCTCCAGGAAGGGGCCGTAGGGCATGAGCACGGCCCCCGCGAAGTAGTTGGCCAGGGCCACGCGCATGAGGGCGCGCGACTCGTCGCTGCCCAGCATCGGATCCCCCGAGACGCGCTCGATGGCCGCGCGGTGCTCGAGCAGCCCGACCTGGTAGGCGAGCTGGAAGTTCCGGCTCCCGCGGCGCAGGACCTCGGAGAGCGCGAGGGTGCGCGAGCGGGGCTCGTAGCGGCGCGCCGCCCCCTCCATGGCCCCCGTCTTCTCGACCTGGACGCGCACCTTGTGCCGCCGCTCCAGGTGCCGGACCAGCCCCTCGTAGAGGTCGCTGCCGTCGAGCCTCGCCTCGCGCCACAGCGCCTCGGCGCCCTCCTCCAGCTCCGGGAAGTGGTTCACGTGGCGCTGGAGGAGGTCGCTCACCTCCTCCGACGGCAGGCGCCAGCTCTTCACGGATCCCGCGTCGTCGGAGGAGAGGCGGGCCGCCATCTCGCTCTCCGACTCGCGCGCGCCGCGGTAGGCGCCGTAGAGCGCGAGCACGGCGCGGGCCACGGAGGGCAGGTTGGCCGCCAGCTCCCGGACCTCGGCCGAGGTCAGGTCCGCGCCTTCGAACACGGCGTCGCCGAACGCCTCGAGCAGGTCCGCGGCCAGGCGGGAGTCGCTCTCCGGGGAAAAGTCGTGGAGATCCAGCCGGAAGACCTGGGCGAGCTTGATGAGCAGGGGCGCGGAGAGGGCGCGCCGGTTGTGCTCGATGAGGTTCAGGTAGCTGGGCGAGATGCCGAGCCGCTCCGCCAGGGCGATCTGGCTCAGGCTCTCGCGCCTCCGGAGGGCGCGCACCTTGGGGCCGAGCGTCGCGTCGGGCATGGCAACCCTCCGTTGACTCTATTTACAAATTGACGGACCACAACAGCACTCCGTCAACACCCTTAACTCGATGACAACACGGAATTATTGACAAGAGCATAGCTCAGCATGAAAACTGCTTGCAAGCACCCAGGAGGTCATACAGGTGACGCTGTCCGGTCTGACTGGCCCACCGGCCCTGCTCGACGTGCAGGCGCCCGTCCATCCCGACGCGGAGGCCGTGCTCACCGTCGACGCGCTCGCGTTCGTGGCCCGGCTCCACGACGCCTTCGCGGCCCGCCGCGACGAGCTGCTGGCGAGGCGCCGCGAGCGCCAGGAGCGCTTCGATCGCGGAGAGCGGCCCGAGTTCCTGCCCGAGACGGCTCGCGTGCGCGCGGGAGACTGGCGGGTTGCCCCCGTCCCCCCGGACCTGCGCGACCGGCGCGTCGAGATCACCGGTCCCACCGACCGCAAGATGGTCATCAACGCCCTCAATTCCGGGGCCAGCGTCTTCATGGCCGACTTCGAGGACTCGGCCACCCCGACCTGGGCGAACCTGATGGCCGGCCAGCGGAACCTCCAGGACGCGGTGCGCGGCACCATCTCCTTCGTCGCCGAGTCCGGCCGCCGCTACGCCCTGGGCGAGCGGCCCGCGGTCCTCATGGTGCGGCCGCGCGGCTGGCACCTTCCCGAGAAGCACGTGCTCCGGGACGGCCGTCCCCTGTCGGGGTCCCTGTTCGACTTCGGCCTCTTCCTCTTCCACAACGCGCACGAGCTCGTGCGGCGCGGCACCGGGCCCTACTTCTATCTGCCGAAGCTGCAGTCCCACCTCGAGGCCCGCCTCTGGAACGACGTCTTCCTGCTCGCGCAGGAGTCCCTCGGGCTGCCCGCGGGCACCATCAAGGCCACCGTCCTCATCGAGACCCTGCCCGCCGCCTTCGAGATGGACGAGATCCTCTACGAGCTGCGCCTGCACTCCGCCGGCCTGAACTGCGGCCGCTGGGACTACATCTTCTCGAGCATCAAGACCCTGCGCGAGGACCCGGGCTTCGTCACCCCCGACCGGTCGCGGGTCACCATGGAACAGCCCTTCCTGCGCGCCTATACGCAGCTGCTGGTGCGGACGTGCCACCGGCGCGGCGCCCACGCCATGGGCGGCATGGCCGCCTACATCCCGGTGAAGGACGATCCCGCGCGCAACGAAGCGGCCATGGCCAAGGTGCGCGCGGACAAGCTGCGCGAGGTGAAGGACGGGCACGACGGCACCTGGGTGGCCCATCCCGGCCTCGTCGGCCTGGCCCGCGAGGTCTTCGACGCGCACATGCCGGGCCCGAACCAGCTCCACGTGGCCCGCGAGGACGTGAACGTCACCGCGCGCGACCTGCTGCAGGCGCCGGCAGGACCGCGAACGGAGGCGGGCCTGCGCCACAACGTCAGCGTGGCCGTGCGCTACCTCGACGCCTGGCTGGGGGGCCTGGGCTGCGTGCCCCTCGACGACCTCATGGAGGACGCGGCCACCGCCGAGATCTCGCGCGTGCAGGTGTGGCAGTGGATCCGCCACGGGGCGGCCCTGGAGGGACCGCTGACCCAGGGGCGTCCGCTCACCCCCGCCCTGGCCCGCCGGGTGATCGCGGAAGAGGCGGGAGGCCGCTACGCGGAGGCGGCGGCGCTGTTCGAGACGCTCAGCACGGCCGAGCAGTGCGCCGACTTCCTGACCCTGCCCGCCTACGACCGTGTGCTGGAAAAGGAGGCTTGAGATGGCCACGCAGACCGTCGAAACGACTCCGGAGCTGGAGGCGCCGGCCCCGGCCGCCCCGCGCGGCCGCTGGGACGGCGTGACGCGGCCGTACTCCCCCGACGACGTCGAGCGACTGCGCGGGAGCGTGCGCATCGCGCACACCCTGGCCGAGCGCGGCGCGCAGCGGCTGTGGAGCCTCCTCACCACCGAGCCCTACGTGCACGCGCTGGGCGCGCTCACCGGCAACCAGGCCATGCAGCAGGTGCGGGCGGGCCTCGAGGCGATCTACCTCTCCGGCTGGCAGGTGGCGGCCGACAACAACGGGGCGGGGCAGATGTACCCCGACCAGAGCCTCTACCCGGCGAACAGCGTCCCCGAGGTCGTGCGGCGCATCAACCAGGCCTTGCAGCGCGCCGACCAGATCGAGCGGGCCGAGGGCAAGGCGGGACGCGACTGGTACGCGCCCATCGTGGCCGACGCCGAAGCCGGCTTCGGCGGCCCCCTCAACGCCTTCGAGCTGATGAAGGCCATGATCGAGGCGGGCGCCGCGGGCGTGCATTTCGAGGACCAGCTCTCCTCCGAGAAGAAGTGCGGACACCTGGGGGGCAAGGTGCTGGTGCCGATCTCGCAGTTCGTGCGCACGCTGGTGGCGGCGCGGCTGGCCGCCGACGTCCTGGACGTCCCCACCGTGCTCATCGCGCGCACCGACGCCTGCAGCGCGAAGCTCCTCACCTCGGACGTGGACCCGCGCGACCGTCCCTTCGTGACCGGCCAGCGCACGCCGGAGGGCTTCTTCGCCCTGGAGGGCGGGCTCGATTGCGCCATCGCCCGCGGGCGCGCCTACGCGCCCTACGCCGACGTCCTGTGGTGCGAGACGTCGACACCGGACCTGGAGGAGGCGCGGCGCTTCGCGGAGGGCGTCCACGCCGAGTTCCCCGGCAAGCTGCTCGCCTACAACTGCTCGCCCTCCTTCAACTGGAAGAAGCACCTGGACGGCGCCACCATCGCGCGCTTCCAGCGCGAGCTGGGGGCCATGGGCTACAAGTTCCAGTTCGTGACCCTGGCCGGGTTCCATGCCCTCAACCTCGGCATGTTCGAGCTGGCGCGCGCCTACCGCGAGGAGGGGATGGCCGCCTACACCCGGCTGCAGGACGCGGAGTTCGCGGCCGAGCGCTGGGGCTACAGCGCCACCCGCCACCAGCGGGAGGTCGGCACGGGCTACTTCGACCAGGTGGCGCAGGTGGTGAGCGCCGGCGCCGCGTCCACCCTGGCCCTGGCCGAGTCGACGGAGGCGGAACAGTTCTAGGGTCGTCAGCCGAAGGCGCGGGGGGGTGCTGACGCCATTACCCCCCCGACTTCTCTACGGAATGACCGCGTGCCGACCCGTGTCCCAGCTGGCCGAGCGCGTGATCTCCCCGTGCTCGCGGCTGTAGGTCCGTCGCATGGGCCCCACCCAGCCGGAGCCGCGGAACCCCATCTCCTCGAGGTCGGCGCCGACCGCGCCGCACTCCACGCACCGGAAGCCGCCGAGCGGGTGACGGCTGGGACGGTGATGTTGCCGCACGACACAGCGCAACCAAGCGAGCATTGTGACCTCCGCGCCTCACAGACGTATACGAACAACCCCTGGGGGTGAGGCGCATCACCACCCCCAATCCAATGAGACGCCAATCACTCGCCAAGGTTCCGCGGGCGTTCCTCCCGAAGCCCGCCACGCGGGTCCTTCGAGCCGTGGCTGCGCCGTAAAATGACGGCATGAAGGCCATCCGCGTGCACGAGCCGGGCGGAGTCGAGGTCCTGCGTTACGAAGACATCCCCGATCCCGCCCCGAAGCCGGGCGAGGCGGTGGTCCGCGTCGAAGCCTCCGGCCTCAACTACATCGACGTCTACTACCGCACCGGCCTGTACCCGGCCGAGCGGCCTTTCACGCTCGGCATGGAGGGGGCGGGCGTGGTGGAGGCGGTGGGCGAGCAGGCGGCCGGCGTGAAGGCGGGAGACCGCGTGGCGTGGACGGGCGTCCTCGGCGCGTACGCGGAGAAGGCGGCCGTGCCCGCGCACCGCCTGGTGCCGGTCCCGGACGCGCTGAGCACGCGCCAGGCCGCGTGCCTGATGCTCCAGGGCATGACCGCCCACTACCTGGCCTCGACCACGTACCCGCTGAAGCCCGGGGACACCTGCCTGGTCCACGCGGCCGCGGGAGGGGTGGGCCTGCTGCTGTGCCAGGTGGCGAAGCGGCGCGGCGCGCGCGTCATCGGCACCGTCTCCACGGAGGAGAAGGCGGCCCTGGCCCGCGCCGCGGGCGCGGACGAGGTCGTCTTCTACACGCGCAGCGACTTCGTGGCGGAGACGAAGCGGCTCACGGGCGGCGCCGGCGTGCAGGTGGTCTACGACTCGGTGGGGCGCGCGACCTTCGAAGGAAGCCTGGACTGCCTGGCGCCGCGCGCGATGATGGTCCTCTTCGGCCAGTCCAGCGGCAAGGTCCCGCCCTTCGACACGCAGACGCTCGCGGCCAAGGGCTCGCTCTTCCTGACCCGTCCCACGCTCTTCGCCTACGTGGCCGCGCGGGAGGAGCTCCTCGCGCGCGCGCGCGAGGTCATGGGCTGGGTGCAGGACGGCTCCCTCCGCCTGCGCGTGGACGCCGAGGTGCCGCTGGCGCGGGTGGCGGACGCGCACCGGCGCCTGGAGGGCCGCGAGACCAGCGGCAAGGTGCTGCTCATTCCCTGAGCCGCCCTCCCGCCGGGGCGGCGCATCATGCCGCTCAGGCCAGCGCGCGCAGCAGGCGGGGCGGCGCGTACCAGACCAGCACGCCGCCGTCCTCGACCGTGCCCTCGATCTCCACCAGCGCGGCGCCGCCCTTGCGGAAGGTCAGGCGCTCGGCGCGCGGCGTGCCCAGCAGGCGGGCCAGGAGGTCGGAGAGGTCGGGCTCGTGGCCCACGATGGCCACGGCGGCGTCGGCGTAGGGGGCGAGCATGGTGGCCAGCTCCTGGAACGTGCCGCCGGCCAGGGCGGGCGCGTCCTCGGGCTTGACCTTCTTGCCCCAGGCCTTGGCCGCCAGCTCGGCGGTGCGGCGGGCGCGGGGGAGCGGGCTGGTGAGCAGGACGTCCGGCGCCTTGATGAGCTTGCGGAGCCCGCGCGCGGCCTGGCGGAAGCGCCGCACGCCCTTGCGCGTCAGGGGGCGCTCGTCGTCGGGGATGTCGGGCGTGCCGCGGGGCACGGCGATCGCGTGGCGGATGATCAGCAGGCGCATGGCACCTCCCAGGTGTCCTTCCTCCATTCTAGGCGCGCGCGGGGGCCGGGGTCGGGGGCCGCGCGGAAAGGGTTCAGGCCACGCTGCGGACGGGGACGATGGCCTCCAGGCCGCGGCGCAGCGCCTCCGCGGGGTCGACGGCGAGGAAGGCGCGGTGCTCCTCCTGGCTTCGCTCCAGGAAGGTCGCGGCCAGGCGGCGCGCCGCCGCGGCCAGGTCGGCGTGGCCGCGCTTCTCGGCATGGTCCGCCTGTTGGGCCAGCCACTGCGACACCACGTAGAGGTCGTGGACGCGGCCCAGGCGGTCCTGGAGGTCCTTGAAGATGGCGGGCGCCTCCGAGGGCTGGCTGCGCAGCACCTCCGCCAGCTCCCCGACGTAGCGCAGCCGGCGGACACGGCGCCGGTAGGTGTGCAGGGCCAGCGGGTCGAAGCGCTCGCCGAGGGACTGGAGGAGGGCGAGGGCCTGCCCCCCCCGCGACTCGCGCGCGTCGCGCATGCGCAGGGAGACCGTGAAGACGGGCTCCGCGCGCCGGCGCACCACGGTCCGCAGGTCGCGCCGCAGGCGGGCGATCTCGAGGTCGAACAGGGCCTCCGCCATGGAGCGCCGGCTCCGCTGGCGCGCGGCGCGGAGCCGCTTCAGGAGCACGCGCTCCTCCGCGGACCCCGGCCGGCCCACCGCCTCCTCCAACAGGCCCACGGCCACGTCGAGGTCGCGGCTCTGGCCCGCGGTGCGCGAGAGCTGGCGCAGGACGCGGCGCGCGCGGCGCACGCGCCGGCCCTCCGGACGCGTGCCCAGCAGGGGGAGGGCCACGCGCAGCCGGCGCGCGCCGACGCGCATTTCGTGGATCGCTTCCTCGTCGCCGGCCAGGGCCGCGGGCAGGTTCTGGAACACGCGCCGGATCCGCTCCCGGAGCAGCGGGGTGGTGGGGTCGATGACGCGTGGACGGCCCGGCATGGCGCGAAGGGCGGAGCATAGCGGCGCCGCCCCCTCATCTTCAAACATATTCTCGCGGACCGCCCACGCCCGGGGCCCTCGTCCCGGGAAGCGGGGGGAACCGGGGCACGGGGGCGCGCGCGCCGCCCTGGCCGCACGGCCATCCCGCTGAGGGGCAGCCGCTTGCGCCCCCGCCTCGGCACCGTCACGGGAGCGGGCTAGAATGGGGCTTTGGCGCACGCGGGCGCGCGTCCGTGAGTGCGCCAAGCCCCCCACAATGGCGACTCGACGCAACCGCACGCTGGCTCCGGTCACGCCGCCTCCCCCGGCGCCGGAGCCGGTGCGTCCGGTGGCCGTCATCGACATCGGCGCCAGCGCCATCCGCCTCACGGTGGCGGAGCCGGGGCCGCCGGGCACGCCCGCGAAGGTGCTGGAGGAGGCGTCGCGGGGCGTGCTGCTCGGCAAGGACACCTTCACCCACAACCGGCTCACTCCCGCCACCGTCGAGGCCACCCTCAAGGCCTTGCAGGGCTTCCGCCGGATCATGGACACCTACGGCGTGGTGCGTTACCGCGCGGTGGCCACCAGCGCGGTGCGCGAGGCCCAGAACGGCGACGCCTTCCTGGACCGCGTGCGCCTGCGCACGGGCATCGACGTGGAGGTGATCGACGGCTCCGAGGAGAACCGGCTCACCTACCTGGCCGTGCGCGACCGGCTGAAGGACCACCCGGCCCTGGTCTCGGGCGACACCCTCCTGGTGGAGGTGGGCGGGGGCAGCGCCGACCTCTCCTTCCTGCGCAAGGGGCAGCCGCTGTACTCGGGGACCTACCCGCTGGGCGCCATCCGCCTGCGCCAGAGCATGGCCTCCTGGCACGGGAGCGCGGAGCAGGGCCTGCGCCTGCTCCGGCGCCAGATCCACAACGTGGTGGACGACATCCGCCGCGAGATCCCGCTGCGGGAGGCGCGCTTCTTCATCGCCCTCGGCGAGGACGTGCGCTTCGCCGCCGACCACACCCTGGGCGACGCGCCCGCCGACGGCCTGCCCATCATCCCGCGCGAGCCGTTCATCGCGCTGTGCGACCAGGTGAGCGCGTTCGACGTCGAGCAGCTGGTCGAGCAGTACCACCTGCCCCAGTCGGACGCGGAGACGCTGGTCCCCTCCCTCCTCGCCTGTCGCGAGCTCTTCCTGGAGACGCAGGCCGAGGGCGTGGCCATCCCGGAGACCTCGCTGCGCTCCGGCCTGCTCCTCGACGTGCTGCAGGCGGACGAGGGACGGGTGAGCCAGGACCTGGGCCGGCAGGTGCTGGCCAGCGCGGCCGCCCTGGGCGAGAAGTACCGCTGGGACCAGAACCACTGCCGGAAGGTGGCCCAGCTCGCGGTGAAGCTGTTCGACGACCTGCGCGCGGAGCACGGCCTGGGGGACCGCGACCGCCTGCTCCTGGAGGTGGCGGCGCTCCTGCACGACGTCGGCAACTTCGTGAGCCTCAAGGGCCACCACAAGCACAGCTGCTACCTGCTCTCCGTGTCGGAGATCTTCGGCCTCAACGCCGACGACATGGGGCTGGTGGCCAACGTGGCCCGCTACCACCGGCGCGGCCTGCCCCAGAAGTCGCACCCGCCCTACATGGCTCTCGACCGCGAGGCGCGGGTGAAGGTGAACAAGCTCTCCGCCATCCTCCGCCTGGCCAACGCCCTCGACGCCGACCACCTGCAGAAGGTCAACGACGTGCGCCTGCTCGCGGAGGAGGGCGAGTGGGTGATCGAGGTGGAGGGCGCGGGCGACCTCACCATGGAGCGGCTGGCCTCCATGGCGCGCAGTGACCTCCTCACCGAGGTCTTCGGCCGCCAGGTGTCGTTCCGCGAGGGACGTCCGCGCGCGTGGAGCACCGCCTGATGGCCCTGAAGCAGCCCGGCAAGGCGCGCAAGAAGGAGCCGGAGCTCTTCATCAACCGGGAGCTGAGCTGGCTCGCCTTCAACGGGCGCGTGCTCGAGGAGGCCCTGGACCCCTCCACGCCCCTGCTGGAGCGACTGAAGTTCGCCATCATCACCGCCAGCAACCTGGACGAGTTCTTCATGGTGCGGGTGGCCGGCCTCAAGGACGCCGTGGACGAGGGCGACACCGCCCCCGATCCGGCCGGCCTCACACCGCGCCAGCAGCTCCACGTGATCAGCGAGCGCGCCCACGAGCTCGTGGAGACCCTGGGCCGCACGGTGACCGACGAGATCCTGCCCGCCCTCGCCGAACAGGGGCTGCGCATCGTGCCCCTTTCCACCCTGGAGCCCCCGCAGCGCACGGTGCTCGCCCGCTACTTCAAGGCCGAGGTGCTGCCGGCCCTCACCCCGCTGGCCATCGACGTGTCGAGGCCGTTCCCGCGGCTGAGCAACCTGAGCCTGAACCTGGCGGTGGCGCTGCCGCCGGCGGAGGAGGAGGACCAGGCGCGCCTGGGAGTCGTGCAGGTGCCGTCCGGGCTCCCGCGGCTGGTGCGGGCGGTGGGCACCGAGGGCATGACCTACGTCTTCCTGGAGGAGGTCATCCGCGCCGAGCTCGACGCCCTCTTCCCCGGCCAGGAGGTGCGCGAGGCCGCGGCCTTCCGCATCGCCCGCGACTCCGAGCTGGAGCTGGACGACGAGGGCGGGCGGCCCTACCTGGAGGCCCTGGAGGAGGAGCTCCGCAAGCGGCGCAGCAGCCGCGTGGTCCGCCTGGAGGTGCAGGCGGGCATGGGCGACGCCCTCCTCGGCGCCCTCGTGCAGCGGCTGGGCATCGAGGTGCCCGATGTCTACCAGGTGAAGGGGCCGCTCGACCTGCGCGCGCTGATGCCGCTGGTGGACACCCCGTCCCTCGAGCACCTGCGCGAACGGCCGCTGAAGCCGCTGCAGGTGCTCGCGCCCGAGGAGCTCTCCGACATCATGGGCACCCTGCGCACGCGCGACGTGCTCCTGTGCCATCCCTACGACTCCTTCGACCCCGTGGTGGCCTTCGTGGCCGCCGCCGCCGAGGATCCCGACGTGCTCGCCATCAAGCAGACCCTCTACCGCACGAGCGGCGACTCGCCCGTGGTGCAGGCCCTGGCCCGCGCCGCGGACAAGGGCAAGCAGGTGACGGTGCTGGTGGAGCTGATGGCCCGCTTCGACGAGCAGTCCAACATACGCTGGGCGCGCAGCCTGGAGGAGTCCGGCGCCCACGTCATCTACGGCATCCGTGGCTACAAGACGCACGCCAAGATCTGCCTGGTGGTCCGCCGCGGCCGCACCGGCATCGAGCGGTACGTCCACCTGGGCACGGGCAACTACAACGAGAGGACGGCGCGGATCTACACCGACTTCGGCCTCATGACCGCGGACCCCGCCATCGGCGAGGACGCCTCCGCCTTCTTCAACGCCCTCACCGGCTACTCCGACCCGCCGCGCATGAAGAAGCTGGTCATGGCCCCCACCGCGCTGCGCGAGCGGTTCGTCAAGCTCATCGAGCGCGAGCAGCGACGGGCGGAGGAGGGCCAGGCCGCGGAGATCCGGGCCAAGATGAACTCCTTGGTGGACGAGGAGACCATCCGTGCCCTCTACGACGCCAGCCGCGCCGGCGTGCGCATCCGCCTGAACGTGCGCGGCGTCTGCTGTCTGCGCCCGGGGGTCAAGGGCGTGAGCGACACCATCGAGGTGGTGTCGATCGTGGACCGCTTCCTCGAGCACGCCCGCGTCTACTACTTCCGCAACGGCGGCGACGAGGAGGTCTACCTCAGCTCCGCGGACTGGATGCCGCGCAACCTGGACCGGCGCATCGAGCTGCTCGTGCCCGTACAGGCGCCGGCGGCGCGGAACCGCGTGCTGGAGGTGCTGGACGCCATGTTCCAGGACAACGTCAAGGGCCGGCGGCTCCTGCCCGACGGCGCCTACCGCCGGCGCAAGCCGGGCAAGGGGGAGGATCCGTTCCGCGCCCAGATGCGCCTCTACGAGATCGGGCGTCGGCTCCTGGAGCGCTCGCGGGCGGGGTCCACGGTGGTGCTGGAGCCGGTCAGCGCACCCGCCGAGAAGGCGGCCGCCGGCCGCGGGTGAGCGCGACGCCGGCCGGCCTCTCCCTCTCCGCGGAGGAGGACCAGGCCTTCCGGCGGGGCGTCGCGCAGTTCAACCGGGGCGAGTACTTCGAGTGCCACGACACGCTGGAGGAGGTGTGGGCGGGCGTGCGCGGCTCCGGCCGGGACTTCCTCCAGGGCCTGATCCAGGTGTCCGTCGCCTTCTACCACCTCGGCAACGCCAACCCCGCGGGGGCGCGGAGCATGTTCGGGCGGGCGCTGGCGCGCTGGCGCCCGTATCCCGACCGGTACTTCGGCTTCGACCTCGCCGCCCAGCGGCGCGCCGTCGAGGAAGCGATCGGCCGGCTGGAGGCGGGGGAGGAGGCGAAGGGCCCGCTGCCCTGGACCTTCGACCCGGCCTGAGCGTCTTGGCACCGATGATGCAGAACTCCCCGGCGGAGGCGTCCATGCCTGAGCGAATCCACGAGCACTCAGCCACGGTGGCGGGGCCGGAGGGCACCGAGTACCGCGTGACCACCTGGGGCGAGCAGCGGGCGGACGGGACCTGGTGGGGTTGGCTCGAGTTCTATCCCCACCGGGGCAGCGGGCCCGTGCTGCGCACGGGACAGGAGACGAGCCAGCCCAACCGGGACGCCCTGGCCTATTGGGCCACGGGTCTGGAGCCCGTCTACCTGGAGGGGGCCCTGCAACGCGCGCTCGTCGTCGCCTAGCCCCGGCGTCCGCTTCCTCGCGCCGGGCCGCGGTCCAGGGGGTTGGACTCACAAGTCTCGACATCCTTTAACCGCAGGCGCAGGAACCCCTTTCGCGTGATCGCGTACCTGCTCATGGGACGGCGCGTGCGCCGCCCAAACGAGTGGACCCGCGGGGTCGCGAGGAGGGCGTGATGAGGAGAACGTGGCTGGCCGTCGCCGTGGGGGCCGCCCTGGCCACGCCCGCCGTCGCCGGCACGCACGAGAAGTGCAGCATGGCCGTTCAGGAGTGCCTGGACGCGATGACGACGGCCCTCCGCAACAAGGGCTGGGCGGGCCTGGAGATCGACAAGAGCCGCGCCGGCTCCCTGGTCGTCAAGGCCGTGGTCCCGGGCAGCCCGGCCGAGGTCGCCGGCTTCCGCGCCGGCGACGTGCTCATCGCCCTCAACGGCGTGGCCCTGGCGGAGGAGAAGAACCGCGAGGCCCTGAACGCGGTGCGCAAGGCGCTGGTCCCCGGCGCGCGCGCGACGTACACCGTGGACCGTGACGGCGTCAGCCGGCGCCTGGTCGTCGTCCTGGCGCCGATGCCCGAGAACATCCGGGCGGCCTACATCGGCGAGCACATGATGGAGCACGCCACCGTCCGCGCCTCCCAGCGCTGAGCCGTCCCCCTTCCCTCAGCGGCGCACCGCCGCCGTCAGCTTCTCCAGGGCCAGCGACGGGTCGAGGGCCGGCTTGTCGTAGATGTTCCAGCCCGTGAACACGGCCACCAGGTCGTGCTGCGGCACCACCATGAGCCGCTGGCCGCCGTACCCGAGGGCCATGGGCACGTAGCCTCCGGGGGCGCCCGCGGCCGGCACCAGCCACCACTGGTAGCCGTACTTCCACGGGGGCCCGCCGGCCCGCGCCACGTCCACGGCGGGCGCCGTCGACTCGGCGACCCAGCGCTCCGGGAGCAGGCGCGTGCCGCTCCAGGTCCCACCCTTCAGGTACAGCATCCCGAGGCGCGCGAGGTCGTGGGGGCGCAGGTAGAGGCCGCCCTCGGTATCGGGATGGCCGGTGGGGGTCTTCTTCCACTGGAAGGCGCCGATGCCGAGGGGCGCGAAGAGGTGCCGCGCCGCGTACTCGTCGGCGTGCACCCCGGTGGCCTGCTTCAGGACCTGGGAGAGCAGCTGCGTGGCGCCGCTGTTGTAGACGAAGGTGCGTCCCGGCTCCTCGGCCATGGGCTGGGCCAGCACGAAACGCAGCCAGTCCTGGCTCGCCTCCATGCGCGCGCAGCTGTTGGCGGGGTCGGTGTAGGCCACCGTGCTCTCGTCCCAGCGGATGCCGGTGGTCATGGTGAGGAGGTGGCGCACGGTCATGCGCCGCCAGCGCGGGTCGTCCGCGGCCGGATAACCGGGGAAGAACGAGAGCACCGCCTCGTCCAGCCCGCGCAGCTCGCCCCGGTGGAGGGCCAGGCCCACCAGCGCGGAGGTGACGCTCTTGCTGACCGATTGCATGGTGTGCAGGTCCGAGCCGCGGTGATACGGGTGCCACTCGGGGTCGTAATAGTTGTAGATCCCGCGCGGGCCGTGCTCCGCCTTGAAGAGGGACGCGTAGTCGTGGCGGTAGGTTGCGTCCCACACCACGTGGCCATGGCGAATCACCAGCATCCCGTCCACGTAGCCGTGGTCGCCGCGCCGGAAGGCGCCGTCCAGGGCCGCCAGCGCCGCGGCGTCCATCCCCTGGGCGTCCGGCGTGGACCGCGGCCAGTCGGCGGCGGGCGTGGCGGTGGTCCCCGCCACCATCAGCGAAGCGAGCAGCGCGCGCATGGTCGGTTCCTCCCGCGAAGGGCCGGCCGCCTCACGGCGTCCCGGCCAGGGCGAAGGCGATCAGGGTCTCCCCGGCGGCCCCCGTCGCCGACTCCAGCCGCTCCAGCAGGGCCCGCTCGCCGTGCTGCGGGTCGGGCTCGGCCCGGCACCGCTCGAGGGTTCCGGGGTCGGCCTCCACGCAGAGGCGGCACGGGGGGAGGTCGGTGATCCCGATGCGCACGGGCAGCCCGTAGCTGCGGCAGGCCAGGGGCCGGTGGGCGTAGAGGTCGCAGCGGCCGCTGCCGGGGTCGAGGGCGGGGCAGGCCAGCGTGGCGAAGCGCTCGCAGAACGCCTCTTCGGCCGCGTCGTCGGCGGCGAACACGCCACGGTCGGCGTCGCCGGGGAAGTGCGGCCCCAGGACCGCCACCGCCGCGCGCGCCCGTGCGCGCACCTCCCCTGCCCGTGCCGGGTCGAGGGCCTGGAGTCCCCGCCGGAGGCGCCAGGCGTCGAGGGCGTTGATGGGGAAGGGGCCGATGCAGCACGCGGGACAGCCGCGCCCGAAGTCGAGGGCGGGCCCCAGGGCGCGCGCGCTCCTCGCCAGCGCCTCGTCGAACACGCGCAGCAGGTCGGCGTCCGCGGCGGAAAGACCCTCGGCTCCCGGCACCGCCGCAGACAGTACACCGGATAAGCTCCGTCTCCGCCCGCGGCCCGCGCCGCGGCGCGCACAATGCGCCCATGCTCCACCCCCGTCTCCCCGGGATCTCCGCCGTCCTGGCCATGAGCGCGCGGGTGCTGGCCGTCGAGGTGGCGGACGTGGACCGGAGCGTCCTGGGGCGCGCGCGCGGGGTCTCCTTCTACCAGGGCGGGTTCGGCTCCGCCCTCTCCGTGCACCCCACGCGTGCGGGCCACTTCTTCCTCCTCACCGACCGCGGGCCGAACGTCGGCACCGGGCGCGAGGACGAGAAGGTCTTCCTGCGGCCGGGCTACGCCCCGCGCATCGGCCTCTTCGCGCGCGAGGGCGGGCGGCTGCGGCTGGTGCGGAGCGTGGTCCTTCGCGACGAGCGCGGCCGGCCCCTGGTCGGGCTGCCCAACCCCCCCGGCCGGGGCGGCACGGGGGAGGCCGCCTTCGACCTCCAGGGGCGGACGCTGCGCGCGGACGCGCGGGGCGTGGACCCCGAGGGCCTGGCCGCCCTGCCCGACGGGACGTTCTGGGTGGCGGAGGAGTACGGGCCGTCGCTGCTGCACGTGGACGCGCGCGGCCGCACGATCGAGCGCGTCAGCCCCCATCTCCCCGGGCGGCACGGCCTCCCGTTGCCCCGCGTGCTGGCGGCGCGCCGTCCGAACTACGGCTTCGAGGGGCTTGCCGCCACGGGGAGGGGGACGCTGGTGGCCCTGCTCCAGGGCCCGCTCGACAACCCGGGCCCCGCCGTCCGGACCTCCGCGCGCCTGACCCGCCTCGTGGTCTTCGATCCCGCCACCGGCCGCACGCAGCAGTTCGCCTACCTGCACGACGGGCCCGGCTACTCCAACACCGCCCTGGCCGCGCTCGCGGAGGACGAGTTCCTGGTCGTGGAGCGGGACGGCGCCTTCGCCGGCCATCCCACGAAGCCCGCGCGACACAAGCGCGTCTACCGCGTGCGCCTGGCGGGGGCCACCGACCTGAGCGATCCCGAGGACGGGCCCCGCGGCCGTCTCCACGAGGGGAAGACGCCCGAGGAGCTGACGGACGCGGAGCGCGCGCGCGCCGGCCTGCGGCCCGTGGAGCGCACGCTGCTCGTGGACCTGCTCGCCTTGCCCGGGGGCTATCCCCACGACAAGCCCGAGGGCCTGGCCGTGCTGGGCGAGCGCACGCTGGCCCTGGTGAACGACGACGACTTCGGCATCACGGACGAGGGCGGCCGGCTGGTCCCCAAGACGCTGCCCGCGGCGGGGGGCGCGCGCGACCGCAACCGCGTCCACTTCATCGAGCTCCTCGCCCCCCTGCGCTGAGCGCGGTGGCTTGACCCGTCCGGTGGGCTCGCCTACCGTTCCGCGCGATGCTCCACCGCACGACGGTCTGCGCGTGCGCCCTCGCCGCCGCCCAGGCCGCGCCCCTCCTGGCGCAGCGCCGCCTGCACTGGGACGCGCTCGAGGTGCGGGCGCGCCTGGACGCCGAGGGCGCCCTCCACGTGACGGAGCGCCACGCCATGGTCTTCACCGGGGACTGGAACGGCGGCGAGCGCCGCTTCCGCGTCGGGCCCGGGCAAGGGCTGACGCTCCACCGCATGTCCCGCGAGGACGAGGCGGGCGCGGTGCGGCGGATGGCGGAGGGCGGCCTCGACCAGGTGGACCACTACGCGCGCGTGGACGGGAACACCGTGCGCTGGCGCAGCCGCCGGCCCCAGGACCCGCCCTTCCAGGACGAGCGGCGCGACTACCGCCTGGAGTACACGCTCTCCGGCGTGGTGCGCGAGCAGCCGGACGGAGGCTATCGCCTCGACCACGACTTCGGCATGCCGGACCGTGAGTGGCCGATCCTGCGCTACGCGCTGGAGCTGGAGGTGGACCCGGCCTGGGAGGCCCTGGGCCCGGTGCCGAGCGTGCGCCTGGGCACCATGGCCCCGGGCACGGGCTACGCGGTGGACCTCGGGCTCAGGTACCGGGGAGCGGGCTCGCCCGCGGCGGTGGCGGCGCTCCGCTGGCCGGTGAGGATGGGCGCGGTGGCGGCGCTCGCGCTGGCCCCCCTGGCCGGAATCGCCTGGCTCGTCCGGCGCGAGCGGGCCACCGGGCGCCTGGCCGGGATCGCCACGCACCACGTGAACGCCGCGTGGCTGGACCGCCACCTGTTCCCGCATCCCGCCGAGGTGGTGGGCGCGGCCTGGGAGGAGGACATCGGCGGCGCCGAGGTGGGCGCCACCATCGCCCGCATGGCCCGCGAGGGGAAGCTGCGCACCGAGGTCCGTGACGGCGACAGGCTGCGGCTGCGGCTCCTCGTGGATGAGCGCACGCTCCGCGACCACGAGAAGGCGCTGGTGGAGAAGCTGTTCGTGGGCAGGGAGACGACCGATACCGATTTCATCAAGAGCCACTATGCCGGCGAGGGCTTCGATCCTTCGCAGGTCATCCGGCCGTGGCTGGAAGGCCAGGTCCGCGCCCTCCTGGGCGAGCCCGCCCGCGCATGGTCGGCGGCGCACTGGCTCTTCCTGTCGGCGGCGGTGACGGCCGTGGTGGTGGCGGTGCTGGGCGCGCGCGCGGACCCCCTGTGGCTCGTCCAGTGCGCCCTCTTCGCGGGGGGCATGCTGGTCGTCTTCGGTATGGCCGGAATGTTGGCCGCCAGGTGGCGCCATCGTATCGACTGGGGCGCTCTGCGCACGCTGACCTTCGCGCTTCCGTCCGCCCTCGTGCTCGCCGTGCCCGCCGTCCTCCTGCTGCTGCCCCTGCGCGTCGACCTGCCGCTGACCTCGGTGCTGGGGCTCGCGCTGCTCGCGCTCGCGCTCTGGGGCGCGACCCTCCTCATGGCCCGCTCGCGTCACGGCCGGCAGTCGCTGGCCCTGCGCCGGCGCCTGACGGAGGCGCGCGCCTTCTTCAGCCAGGAGCTGGGCAAGCCGCAGCCCGCGCTCGACGACGCCTGGTTCCCGTACGTCGTGGCCTTCGGCCTCGACGACCAGGTCTCCGACTGGTTCAAGGCCCACGCCGCGCCTTCGCGGGGCTCCGCGTGGTCGGACGTCTCGCACGGCAGCGGCCGCGGGTCGTCGTCGCCGTCCTCGGGAACGCCGAGCTGGACGGGAGGCGGCGGCTCGTTCGGGGGCGCGGGCGCCAGCGGCAGCTGGGTGTCCGCGCTCGGCGCCCTGTCCACGGGGGTGGCCGCGCCGAGCTCCAGCGGCGGAAGCAGCTCGGGTGGCGGCGGCGGAGGGGGAGGGAGCAGCAGCTCCGGCGGCGGCGGTGGGGGGGGCTGGTGAGCTCCGCCACGGACGCAGGCCGTGGTCAGGGTCCGTTCGAGGGAGGGGACGCTCCATGAAGAACCGTAGGCCGCTCGTGACCGGCCTGGCGGCGCTGGCCCTGGCCGTGGCCGGCTGCGCGAAGAAGCCCGACCCGTCGCTGTCGCGCGAGGCCGTCACCGCCGCCCTGAACGCGGAGGCGCAGTCGCTCAAGGCCGACGGCGAGAAGATGGACCCCCGCCTCGGCGTGAGCGCGGTCTGGAACGTGCAATCCGTGGACGTCCAGGAGCAGCCGGGGAACGCGGCTCAGCCCTGGCGCGGCACCATCAAGTTCAAGATCGACAGCAAGACCAAGGAGTGGGACGGCTCCTTCATCAAGCACGACTTCGAGAAGAGCTTCAACTACGCCTACGACGCCGCCGCCAAGCGCTGGCTGATGCGCTGAGGGTCCTCCTCCGGGGCCCGCCCGGCGCCCCGGGCGCGCCGGGCCTCCAGCTGGACGACCGTCCCGCCCAGGCGCGGGAAGGCGAAGGCCACGCGGTCGGTCAGCCGCCGCATGCAGAAGATGCCGCGGCCGCTGCTCTTGTCCAGGTTGGTGGGCAGCAGCGGATCGGGCACGCGCCGGGCGTCGAAGCCGCGCCCGCCGTCGCGCACGGTGACCGCCACCCCCGTCCGCGTCGGGCGGCCGCGCACGGTCACCGCGCAGCTCCCGTCCGCCTTGCGTCCGTGGCGGAGGGCGTTGACCAGGGCCTCGCGCAGGGCGAGGCCGAGGCGCCGCGCGGCCTCGAACTCCAGCCCGTGGCCGGCGGCCAGGGCCACCGCCCGGTCCTCCACGGCGTCCACCCAGGCCGCCACGCGGGCCGCGTCCTCGGGCCACGGATCGCTCAGCTCCAGCCGAAAGGCGCCCGTCCTGTCCATGTCCCGTCTCCACTTGGAACGGACGGGCCGGCGGGGGGGCCGGTTCCCTTGGAGCCGGCTTGGAGTGGGATTGCGCACACTCCCCCGCACAGTCCGGCCGGGGCGCGCTAGATTTTTCTCAGGCGCCCTTTCGCGCGCCGAACTCACGGAGAGCGCATGGCAGAGAAGGCGATCACGGGTCTGAAGGCCCTGTTGGGCGGCGCCCTGGACGCGGCCGAGCTGGGCCGGCCGGACCTCCTCAAGAGGGTCGTGGACGGCATCGTCAAGCTGCGCCGCCACGGGGCCAGGGGGTGGGAGGTTCTGCCTGCAGAGGTCGTGGTCCACATCGGGGTGGCGGAGGGGAGCCTCAAGGTGCTGGAGCGCTTCGTGCGCGATCCGGCCTTCGACCGCGAGGTGGAAGCCGAGCTCCGCAACCGGCTCGTGCGGGTGCGCGAGGGCGCGCTTCCCGTGCGGCGCTACGTGGTCCAGCCGGCCGCGCGCACGGGGGTGAAGGTCACGGAGAGCGAGCCCAAGGGCTTCCGCCTCCGCGTGGAGGGCGGGGACCGCAACGGCCAGGTGCTGCCCGTGCCCCCCGAGCGGCGGGAGCTGCTGGTGGGCCGGGGCCCCTGGCACGGCGACGACTCGCAGGTGGCCAACGACGTGGTGGTCACCGAGGACGAGCGCTCCGTCAGCCGCAAGGCGGCCCGCCTGCACCGCAGCGGCGCCCATTTCGAGCTGCAAGCGCTCGACCAGCGCGAGGCCTTGATCGTGGCGCGCCCCGACGGCCAGCGGCTGCGCCCGGCCCTCGCCGCCTCCGGCCGCGTGCCGGTGCGCCCCGGCGACGTCATCGAGTTCACCGACGGCCGCACGAAGTCGGTGTTGAGGCTGCACCTCGAGGAGACCATGGACGGGGAGCCAGGGGGGACTCCCGCATCGCAAGAGGCCCCCCCCGGCCCGGCGAGCGAGGCGGCGGGGCCGCTCCCGCGCCGCGCGAAGGACTGAGCGATGCCCGGCGTCAGCAAGAGCGAGCAGGACCCGCAGACCTTCCACGTGGACTGGGCCGCCGTGCACGGCGGGCTGAACCCCTGGAAGCGGGCGGCCAAGGTGGCGGTGGATCCCTTCCTCGTGGCCAAGGCGGTGAAGGGCGTGATGCGGCAGTGCCCCCACCTGACCGCCACGGGCAAGCCCCTCGTCTGGAACGAGTACGTCGTCTTCCTGGAGCTGGAGGACTGGGAGCGCATCAAGAAGCTCGAGGCCACGCTCGTGCGCGACATCGGCGAGGTGGTGCGCAAGGAGCTGAAGAAGCTGAAGGCGGAGATGGTGGGGGCGTTGATCCTCCGCCTCTTGCGCGACGAGGGGGGCAGCGTGCGGCCGGGAGCCGCCATCGTGAAGGCCGACTTCAACGAGGTCGAGTCGCAGGCGGCCCCCGACCCCAACGAGATGACGATCCGCATCGGCGCCCCCGCCATCCGCGCCGTGGCCGAGTTCACCCAGCGGATCCCCGAGCCGGCCCGCGGCGCCGCCCAGGCCTGGGACGGCGAGGGCGGCGAGCAGCTGCGCCTGGACTGGGACGGGGGGAGCGCCACCATCCGCGCGGGCAGCCGCGTGGTCCTCGGCCGGCCGCACCCCGAGCCCACCCCCGGGTTCGTGGCCCTCACCGGCGCCGGCACCAAGGTCAACAAGCGGCAGCTCTGGATCGAGGCGGGCGGCGATGCCGCGGTCATCGGCCGGCTCTCCGAGGCCAACCCGGTGGAGGTGAAGGGCCGGCTCATCCAGGCCGGCGGGCAGATCTCCATCGACAGGTTCCCCGCGGAGATCTCGCTCTCCAACGGCGCCTTCACCCTGACCCTCGATCGCATCGCCGCGTCGCTCTCGTGACCCGCGCCGCCACCGACGCCCGGGGGGAGAGCACCGGCCTCCTGGAAGGGCCCGGCCTCGTGGCCGCCGCGCGCACCGACCGCGGGCCGGTGCGCGAGGAGAACCAGGACGCGTTCGTGTGCCGGCCGGACCTGGGCCTCTTCGCCGTCATCGACGGCATGGGCGGGCACCAGGGCGGGCAGACCGCGGCCACCCTGATGCGCGAGACGCTGCTGGCCGAGCCCGACCTCGAGAAGGCGCTGGCCACCGCCAACGCCCGCATCCTGACCCGCGCCCAGCGCGACCCGGACCTGGCGGGCATGGGCTGCGTGGTGTCCGCCCTGCGGCTGGCCAACGACGGCGCCCGTGTCGCCCACGTGGGCGACACGCGCATCTACCTCACCGGCGACCTGGGGTGCGAGCAGCTCACCCGGGACCACACGGTGGCCGCGGTGCGCCAGGAGGAGATGGGGGTGAGCGAGGGGCGCGCGCGCGACCTGGGCGGCCACAACCAGGTGACGCGTGACGTGGGCGGGCGGCTGCGCGACGGTGGCGAGTGGATCGACCGGCTGGAGATCGCCCTGGAGCCGGATGACCTGCTGGTGCTGTGCAGCGACGGCCTGCACGGGGCGCTCTCGCGGGACGACCTCATGAGCCGCCTGCGCCAGGCGCGGCGGGACGGGGCGCCGTGCGAGGCCCTGGCCGAGGAGCTCGTGGAGCTGGCCCTCGCCAACGGCACGCGCGACAACGTGACGGCGGTGGTGGTGCGCTGCCTCGAGCGCGTGGGCTGGCCCGCCGGCCGGCCCACGGAAGGCTGGCTGAAGCGCCTCTGGAAGGAGCTGTCGCAGTGATCCCCGTGCTGCTGCTCGAGGTGGCGGCCATCCTCCTCACCGCGGTGCTGGCCTGGTTCGGCGTGGGGGCCGCGGTGGACGCCGCCCTGGCCAAGGCCGGCGCCGCCACCTCCGGCAACGTGCGCACGGCGGCCGAGGTCCAGGCGCAGGCCCTCGGCAGCTACCTCAAGTTCCTGGGCGGCGTGCTGGCGCTGGTGGTGGGCCGGGTGGTGAGCGCGCGGCGCGGCCGGGGCAGCATCGCCACCCCCCTGCTCGTGCCCGCGGTGTGCGCGGCCAGCGCCCTCGGCCTGGCCCTGCAGGTCGGCTACGGCTCGCCCCTCGAGCGCCGTGTCTGGCCAGGGCCCGACTTCGCCCTGGGCTTCCTGATGGCGGCGCTGGTGGGGGCGCTGGTGCTCGTCCTCCCGCGCGACCCCGTGGAGCTGACGGCCCCCCTGGTGCCGGTGCTGCCCATCTTCATGGTGGCCACCTTCGCCGTCCTGCGCGTCTTCGGCAGCGGCACGGAGGCCGCCGAGGACACCCTGATCAACCTCGGCGGCTTCCAGCCGCTGGAGCTGGTGAAGCTGGCCTTCGTGGTCTACCTCGCCCACTACTTCGGCCGGCGGGCGGCCAAGCTGCGCCACCAGCGCGACCGCCTCTTCGGCCTGAGCTTCCCCCGCCGGCGCCTCATGCTGCCCGCCCTGCTCGTGCTGGCCGCGCTCTTCGGCGCCTTCGTCACGGTCAAGGACCTCGGGCCCACCCTCATCCTCTCCGTCATCTTCCTGGCCCTGTTCTACGCGGTGACGCGCGCCACGGGCTGGGTGGCGGCGGCCCTGGCCGTGGTGGGCCTGATGATCTTCGTGGCCACGCACGTGCCGGCCATCGCCCAGTCGCCCAAGGTGGCGCTCCGACTGCACATGTGGCTCGACCCCTGGCGCAACGCCCACGCCTTCGGCGACCAGGGCGCGCGCGCCCTCTGGGCGGTGGCCGCGGGCGGGCTGTGGGGACAGGGGCTGGGGGTGGCCCCCGCCACCGCCCTGCCCGCGGGGCACACCGACCTGGCCATCGCCCACCTCGCGGAGGAGATGGGGGCCATCGGCGTGCTCCTGTACCTGCTGCTCCTCGGCGCCGTCGCCCTCCACGGCCTCTGGGTGGCCGCCTTCAACCGCACGGCGGAGCGGGCCTTCATGGCGGCGGGCCTCTCGGTGATGCTCCTGGCGCAGTGGTTCGTGATCTTCGGGGGAACCATGGGCCTGCTCCCCCTCACCGGCGTGGTGGCGCCCTTCCTCTCCGCGGGCAAGACCAGCCTCATCGTCTTCGTGGCCGCGGCCGCCATGCTGGCGCGTCTGGCGGAGAGCGGCGCCGCCCGCGAGGCCACGGACGAGCTCTACGAGGTGCGCCGCGGCGTGCTGGGGCTCATGGCCGCCAGCCTGGCCGCGCTGGCCGTGGGCGCGGGCACCGCGCTCTACCTCGGCGTCTTCCGCGCCGACGAGATCAGCGCGAAGGGTCTCGTCACGCGCCTCCGCCCCGAGGAGGGCCGCGGCGAGATCCTCATGCACATCCACGACCCGCGCCTGCGGCTCATCGCGGCGCAGATCCGCCGGGGCGACCTGCTGGACCGCAACGGGCTCCCCATCGCGGGCACCACCGAGGACGGCCGCCGCACCTACGCCCTGGGCGACGCCCTGGGCACCCTCCTCGGGCCGCCCCGCGCCGAGGTTCTGCGTCCGCTGTGGATGGTGGAAAGGCTGCTGGAGGCGCGCCTGCGCGGCTATCCCGAGCTGCCCGACGGGCCCTCCGTCTGGCTGGCCAAGGAGGCGGACGGCGAGGACCGCGTCCTCTTCGTGATCGAGACGCACCAGGAGCGGCCGGAGGACCGGCAGCGCGCGGAGGAGATGGCCCAGCCCGGGGAGTCCGTGCGCCTGCTTCCGCTGCCCGCGCCCGACTTCCGCCCGCTGCTCCCGCTCCTGCGCGCGGGGGGCCGCAACCGCCCCGCCGCCATCGCCCGCGTCTCCAACGACGTGGCCTCGCGCACGGTCAAGCTCAGCATCGACGCGCGCCTGCAGATGGCGGCCTCCGCCGCCGTGCGCAAGGCGGCCGCGGGGGGCACGGCGGCGGCGGCGGTGGTGCTCGACGCCGACAGCGGACAGGTGCTCGCGCGCGCGCAGTGGCCGGACTTCGACCCCGGCGACCCCGCCTTCGAGAAGCGGCTCGACGAGATCGCGCTGGGCCGGGCGAGCCAGGAGTTCGTGGGCATGTACGGCCCCTGGCCGGACAAGACCGGGCTCCGCGGCATCTTCCAGGGCGGCTCCGCGGCCAAGCTCCTCACCGCCATCGTGGCCGCGCGGCAGGGCCTGCTCGGCACGGGCAACTCGTGCCCGCTCCAGGTGCCGCCCGTGTTCGGCTGCACCTGGAGGGACGGGCAGGGGCCCGCCTACAACCGCGGCTGGTACAAGCCCATCCACGACTACTACAAGGACGACACGCACGGCCAGGTGGATTTCGCCCGCGGCCTCGAGGTGAGCTGCAACGTCTACTTCGGGCAGCTCGGCCTGGCCATCGGACCCGGGCCCTACCACCAGATGGTGAAGGACGGCCTGGAGATCGGCTGGGACGACGACTTCGACGCGGGCAAGCCGGGGAGCCGGGACCTCGCCCTCACCGCGTTCGGCCAGGGGGAGTCGATGATGAGCGTCTCCCAGGCCGCGCGCATGGTGGGGCTGGTGGCCTCGGGCGGCGTGTACCGGAAGTGCCCGCCCAGCATGGCCCTGGACGCGACCTGCGAGCGCAGGACGCTCCTGCCCGATCCCGCCACCACCTCGCCCATCCTGGCCGGCATGCTGCGCGTGGCCGTGAGCGGCACGGGGGCGGGCCTCGCCAAGCCGCCGGGCATCCGCGTCTACGGCAAGACGGGGACGGCCGACTCGATCGGCCTCGAGGAGGAGCGGCCCTGGGGCGTGGAGGTCGGGGTGTACGGCAAGCCGAACTCCTGGTTCGTGGCCATCGCCGAGCCCGAGCAGGCGCCGTCCTGCGCCCCGGCCAACCCCGGCCGCATCGCCCTGGCCGTCGTGGTGCCGCGCAGCGACCTCGGCGCGCGCGTGGCGGGTCCGGCGGCCATGGAGATCCTGGCCGCGGCCCAGGAGCTCGGCTATCCCCGGACGGCGGCGGCGCCGGCGGCCGCTCCTCCCGCGGCCGCCGCTCCCGCGCCCCTGCCCGCGGTGCCGCCGCCTCCGCGCCCATGAGCGCCTCCCTGGCCGAGCGCGCCGCGCGGGCCCTCCTGAAGCCCGGCGACCACATCGGCGAGTGGATCGTGGAGAGCGCGCTGGGCGAGGGCGGGATGGGCGCCGTCTACCGCGTCCACTCGGCCCTGAGCGAGCGCCTGGTGGCCGCCATCAAGATCCTCAAGCCGACGGGGGACGCCGACGTGCGCACGCGCTTCGTGCGCGAGGCGGAAGCCCTCTCCGCCCTCCGCCACCCGTCGATCGTCCGCGTCATGGGCTTCGCGGTGGACATCGCGCGGGAAGTCCCCTACATCGTGATGGAGCTGGCGGAGGGCGAGACGCTGAAGGCGCGCCTGCAGCGCGGCGCGCTGGGCCTCGAGGAGGCGGTCGGCATCTTCCTGCCCCTGGCCGCGGCCCTGGCCCACGCCCACGACCACGGCATCGCGCACCGCGACGTGAAGCCCGCCAACATCGTCCTCGTCAACGAGGGGGGAGTCCGGCTGGTGGATTTCGGCATCGCGGCCGGCCAGGACTGGGAGAGCCTCACCACGGGGGGCCACCTCGGCACGCTGTCCTACCTGCCGCCCGAGGTGTTCCGCGCGGAGAAGCCGGACCCGCGCGCCATCGACGTGTACGGCTTCGGTCTCCTGCTCCACGAGGCCCTGGCCGGTACGCCCGTCTTCCCGGTGGAGCCCGGGCTCACGCCTCCCGCCGCGGCCGCGTCGGTGGCGGCGCGCAAGCTGAACGCCGGGCCGCTGGAGCCGGGTCCGGGCTTCCCGGATGCCGTGCGCGACGCGGTGCGCCGCGCCACCGACCCCGATCCCGCGCGCCGTCCCTCCATGGGCTCCCTGCGCGACGCCCTCATCGCCGTGCTCCCCGCGCGCGCCTCGCGGCGACGCACCGACCAGGCGGCCACGCAGCCGTACCGTCCGGGCGCCCCGGCCCTCCCCGGCCTCGGCCAGGAGCCGACCACGCGCGTGCCCGATCCACCGCGCCGCGTCCACGACGAGGCCCCGCAGGCGGTGCGCCGCGCGGGCTTCGTGGCCGCGGTGGCGGCGGCGGCCCTGGTCGCCTTCGTCCTGTCCTGGATGGTGGTGCGCCGCTCCGCCCTGCGGCCGCGGCCCGTCTCTCCCGCGGCGGCCGCGGCCGCCCCGGCCGGCGCGCCCTCGCCGCGGGCGGAGGCCGGCCGCGACGGCCTGGAGTACGCGCTCGCGCCCGCGGGCACCTACCGCATGGGCTGCACCCCGGGCGACGACCAGTGCGACCCCGCGCGCTTCCCGCCCGCCGAGGTCTCCATCCCGCGGCCGTTCTGGATCGGACGCACGGAGGTGACGGTGGCGGCCTACCGCCGCTTCGCCGCGGAGACAGGACGCCCCCTGTCTCCCGCGCCCTCCTTCAACCGCGGGTGGAGCAAGCCCGCCCATCCCGTGGTCAACGTGTCGTGGCACGACGCGGCCGCCTACTGCGCGTGGGCGGGTGGACGCCTGCCCACGGAGGAGGAGTGGGAGTACGCCGCCCGCGGCGGCCACCCCGACTGGTTCCACCCCTGGGGCAACGAGGCTCCATCGTGCGAGGACGGGGTGGGCAACGGGGCGCGCTTCGGCGGGGAGTGCGGACGCGGCGCGGTGCAGGGCACCGCCCCCGTGGCCGCCTACGAGCCGAACGGCTTCGGCCTCTTCGACATGGCGGGCAACGTCTGGGAGTGGTGCGCCGAGCCCTGGCAACCGGGCGGCGTCCCCGCCGCCGGCGCGGCCTCGGCGGCGGGCGGGCACCGCGTGCTGCGCGGCGGCTCCTGGGTGCACGGGGCGCGCTTCCTGCGCGTGTCCGTGCGGAGCAGCTGGCCGCAGGACAAGGGCGCCGCCTACGTCGGCTTCCGCTGCGTCCGCGAGGCCTCCCCCGGATAGGGTCCTCCGGTCACGCGCCGCGGTCCGCCGGCGCCGCCGCCCTTGCGATAGACTGGCGCGGCCGAACGGCGCTTCCCCCCGCGCCGTGGGGACCACAGTGCGCCGCCACTTCTCTCGCGCGTCGTTCTCCGGCCCCGGGGGCTGAGGATGCGCCGGCGCCTGCTCCCCGCCTTCGTCGTCATCGCCCTCCTCCTGGCCTCCAACGTGGCCATGCACATCTGGACCAGCCGCCAGCGCGAAGCGGGGATGGAGTCCCTGGGCCACGCCGTGGGCCGCCTCGCCCTCATCGGGTCGCTCGAGCGCCACGTCGGCGAGCTCTCCCGCGCGGTGGACTTCCTGGCCCAGCGGCCGGACGAGCCGGTGGACGCGGCGGCCTTCGCCCGCGACCTCGCCGAGGTGGAGATGGGGCTCGGCCAGCTCGACGTCCTCGACCGCGGAGCCGGCTCCGGGGGCGCGGCGGGGGCCAGCGCCGAGGGGCGGCGCCTGGTGGCCGCGTGGCGCGGCGCCCTCGCGGGGCCGCCGGCGGACCGCGCGCGGGCCATCCGCGAGGCGGCGCCCCTCGCCGCCACCATGGTCAACGAGCTGCTGCCGCGCCTGGCCAGCGACGAGAACGCGCGCGTGGCCGAGGCCCGGGCGCGCTTCCGCGACGTCTCCCGGCTGGCCACGCGGGCCACCCTCGTGCTCTTCGTCCTCTCCGTGGCCCTGGTGATCGTGGCCGCGGCGGTGGCTTCGCGGCAGGTGGCGGCGGCCCAGCGCGGGCTCGAGCAGAGGGTGGACGAGCGCACGCACGAGCTGGCGGCCGAGGTCGAGGAGCGCCGCCTGGCCGAGGAAGGGGCCGAGCGCTCCCTGGCCCTGCTCCGCGCCACCCTGGAGTCCACCGCCGACGGCATCATGGCCGTCAACGCCGACGGCATGGTGATGAGCTACAACCAGAAGTTCGCGCGCATGTGGGGCATCCCGGAGGAGGTCCTGGCCCTGGGCGACCACGCCACCGCCATGGCCGCCGCCCTGCGCCAGGTGAAGGACCCGGAGGCCTTCGCCGCGCGCGCGCAGGCCCTCTTCCAGGACAGGGAGGCGGAGGCCACCGACCTCGTCGAGCTGGCGGACGGCCGCGTGTTCGAGCGGACGTCCCAGCCGCAGCGCACGGGAGGGAAGGCCTCCGGGCGGGTCTTCTGCTTCCGCGACGTGACCGAGCGCTACCGCAGCGACGCCGCCCTGCGCGACTCCGAGGAGCGCTACGCGCTGGCCGCGCTGGGGGCCAACGACGGGCTCTGGGACTGGGACCTCAAGACGCGGCGGATCTACTTCTCCCCGCGCTGGGCGGCGATCCTGGGCCTCTCCCCCGACGACGTGCGGGGCACGCAGGCGGACTGGTTCGACCGCGTGCACCCCGACGACGCCGACGGGCTGGGTCTCGAGGTGGCTGGGCACCTCGAGGGCCACCGCCCCCACTTCGAGCACGCGTTCCGCATGCGCCACCGCGACGGGAGCTGGCGCTGGGTGCTGGCCCGGGGCATGGCCGTGCGCGACGCCGCCCGGCAGCCGTACCGCATGGCCGGCTCGCTCACCGACGTCACCGACCGCAAGCTGGCCGAGGAGCAGCTGGCCTACGACGCGTTCCACGACGCCCTCACCGGCCTGCCCAACCGCGCCCTCTTCATGGACCGCCTGAGCCAGGTCTTCCACCGCGCGCAGCGGCGCGCCGAGCACGTCTTCGCCGTGCTCTTCCTCGACCTGGACCGCTTCAAGGTGATCAACGACGCGCTGGGGCACGTGGCCGGCGACAAGCTGCTGGTCACCCTCGCCCGCCGGCTGGAGGAGTGCCTGCGCCCGGGGGACACCGTGGCCCGGCTCGGGGGCGACGAGTTCGTGATCCTGCTCGGCGACATCGGGGAGGGGCGCGACGCGGTGGTGGTGGCGGAGCGGATCCAGGAGGAGGTCGCCCGGCCCGTGCCCCTGAGCGGCCAGGAGGTGTTCACCTCCGCCAGCATCGGCATCGCCTTCGGCGGCCGCGGCGGGGCGGAGCCCGAGGAGCTGCTGCGCGACGCCGACACCGCCATGTACCGGGCCAAGGCCCTGGGCAAGGCCCGCTGCGAGGTCTTCGACGAGGCCATGCGCCAGCGCGCGGTGGCCGTCCTGCAGCTGGAGACGAGCCTGCGCCGCGCGGTGGAGCGGCAGGAGCTGCGCCTGGTCTACCAGCCCATCGTCCGGCTGGACACCGGCCGCGTGGCGGGGGTGGAGGCCCTGCTGCGCTGGGACCATCCCGAGCGGGGTCCGGTGCCGGTGGCGGAGGTGGTGGCGGTGGCGGAGGAGACCGGCCTCATCGTGCCCATCGGGAACTGGGTGCTGCGCGAGGCGTGCCGGCAGGCGCGGGTCTGGGACGGGGGGCGGTGGGCGGACGGCGGACTGGCCATCAGCGTGAACCTCTCCGCGCGCCAGTTCATGCAGCCGCGCCTGGTGCAGCAGGTGGAGGAGGCGCTGGAGCAGACGGGCCTGCCCCACCACCGCCTGCGCCTGGAGATCACGGAGAGCGCGATCATGCAGGACACCGACTCCGCCCAGGAGATGCTGCGGCGCCTGCGCGCGTCGCACGTCCAGGTGCACATGGACGACTTCGGCACCGGCTACTCGTCGATGAGCAACCTGCGCGACTTCCGCATCGACGGCCTCAAGATCGACCGCAGCTTCGTGAGCCAGCTGGGGGCGGTCTCGCGCGAGGCGGAGATCGTGCGCACCATCGTGAGCCTCGCCCACAACCTGGCCCTGGAGGTGGTGGGGGAGGGGGTGGAGACGCCGGAGCAGGCCGAGGGGCTGCGCGTCCTCGGCTGCGGGTACGCCCAGGGCTACCTGTTCTCGCCTCCCGTGGCCCCCGACGCCATGCCCGACCTGCTCGACCGCGTGTTCCGCTGGACGGCGGAGGCCGGCGCGGCCAGCGGCAGCACGGTCCCCGGCGGGTAGGCGAGCAGCGCGGCCGGCCACCGGCGGGACAGCGCCGCGCGCAGGCCTTCCAGCGACCCGGGCGGCCCGAAGTAGTCGGCAGGCGCGTCGGGGGCGGGCACGTGGACGGCGGCCACCGCGCGCGCCCCGATCGCCTCCTGGATGGCGCCGGCCTCGGGCCCCAGCAGCGTCCAGAAGGGCAGCAGGGCGAGGTCGATGCGCGCGCTCTCCAGGTGGAGCGGGCGCAGCTCGGCCGCCGTCACCTCGGTGTCGCCCACGTGGAGGAAGCGGCGTCCCCCCAGCTCCACCAGGAAGCCGAGGTTGGAGACGGGCTGGCCCTCGCCGTGGTGCAGGTTGAAGACGGTCACGCGCGCCTTGCCCAGGGCCAGCACCTCGCGCGCGCCGGCGGCGGGCAGGAGTCCGCGGACGCGGGAGCCTCCCGCGCCGCGAAGGCGCGCCACCGCCTGCGGGGTGGAGACGAAGTGACCGTCGGGATGGGCGGCCAGCCACGCGCGCACGGCCTCGGGGTCGAAGTGGTCGGCGTGCGCGTGGGTGGCCAGGGCGACGCCCACGCCGTCGTACGGCGCGCGTCCCTCCTCCAGCGCCTGGCGCTCCCCTGCGGGCAGGGAGGCGTAGCCGCGGATGCCCTCCCGGAACAAAGCGTCCACGATCACGGCGTCGCCGCCCGCGCGCAGGAGCACGCCCTCGTTGGCGAGCGCCGTCGCCGCGGCGGCCAGGACGGCGGCCGCGGGGGTCAACGCGGCGCGGCCTCCGCGGGATACCCGGCGGCCAGCCAGGCGCTCGTCCCTCCCACCACGTTGGCCAGGTCCGGGAACCCGCGGCCCTGCAGGATGCTGCCCGCCGCGCTCGACCGGTAGCCCCCGGCGCAGATCACGGCCGTGGGGCGCCCGCGGTCCAGGCGCCTGGACTCCTCCTCCAGGAGGTGGAGGGGGACGTTGACCGCGCCCGGCACGTGGCCCTGCGCGTACTCGCCCGCGCGCCGCACGTCGAGCACCTGCAGGCCCGGCACCGACCCCAGGCGCGCGCGCAGCTCGTCCACCGCGATCTGGGGCAGGCGGGCCACGGGACGCCCCGAGCGCTCCCACGCCTCCACGCCTCCCGCCAGGTGGCCGGCCACGTTCTCGAGCCCCACGCGCGCGAGGCGCATCAGGGCCTCGCCCGCCTCGTCCTCGCCCTCCGCCGCCACCACGATGGGTCGCCCCGTGTCCACCAGCGTGCCCGCCCAGGAGGCGAACTGGCCGCGCAGGCCGACGTTCAGCGCGCCCGGCACGTGGCCGGCGCCATAGGCGGCGGCGTCCCGCACGTCGAGGAGGACGGCGCCCTCGCGCAGGTGCGCCTCCACCGCCTCCGGCGCCAGGGGGACCAGCCGGCGCGCGGCCAGGGGCGCCGCGCCTTCGCGGTTGAGGGCGGCATCGTGGGGAAAGTACGCGGGCGCCTCCGGCAGGTCGGCGGTGACCATGTCCACGAAGCGCTCGCGGGGCATCGGCTGGAGGGCGTAGTTGTGCCGCCGCTGGTCGCCGATGGTGGACACCGTCTCGCTGGAGATGTTGCGCCCGCACAGCGAGCCCGCCCCGTGCGCGGGGTAGACGAGCACCTCGTCGGGGAGGGGCAGGAGCTTGCCGTGCAGGGAGTCGTACAGGAGGCCGGCCATGTCGCGCACGCCCAGGCCCTCCGCTCCGCCCGCGAGGTCGGGACGGCCCACGTCCCCGATGAAGAGCGTGTCGCCGGTCAGGACGAGGGCGGGCGCGGCTTCCCCGTCCTCCAGCACGACCACGCAGATGCTCTCCGGGGTGTGGCCCGGCGTCTCCAGGAAGCGCAGGCGCAGGCGGCCGAGGCGGATCTCCTCCCCGTCGCGCACGGCGCGGTGGGGGAGGGCGGCCCGCGCGCGGGCGCCGAAGACGACCTCCGCCCCCGTCCGCTCCGCCAGCTCGCGGTGTCCGCTCACGAAGTCGGCGTGGAGGTGGGTCTCGATCACCCAGCGGATGCGCAGGCCGTTCGCCTCCGCCTCCCCCAGGTACTCGTCCACGTCGCGGCGGGGGTCCACCACCGCCGCCTCCCCCTCCGAGCCGATCAGGTAGGAGGCCTGGGCCAGGCAGCCCAGGTAGAACTGCTTGAAGAACACGCCCCATTGTAGGCGCGCGGCCGTGTATAAAGCCCTCCATGCGCATCGTGGTGGCGGGCGGCACGGGCTTCATCGGGGGCGCGGTGGTGGACCTGTTGCGGGAGCGCGGCGGGCACGAGCTGGTGGTGACCAGCCGGGACCCCGCGGCGCGCGACCGCTGGGGCGGGCAGGTGGAGGTGGTGCAGGCCTTCGCCGGCGACCGCGTCAGCCTGGGCAAGGCCTTCATGCGCGCGGACGTGGTGGTGCAGGCCATCCAGTTCCCGAACCACCCGGTGGAAGACCCGGGCAAGGGGCGGACGTACATGGAGGTGGACGGGCGCGGGACGGCCGTGGCCGCGGAGACGGCGCGGAAGCTGGGCGTGCGCCGTTTCGTCTACCTCTCGGGCGCGGGAGCGGGCCAGGGCCGCGACAAGCCCTGGTTCAAGGCCAAGGACCTGGCGGAGGCGGCCATCCGCGAGACGGGGATGGAGCGCGTGCTCCTGCGTCCGTCCTGGATCTACGGCCGCGGGGACCGCAGCATGAGCCGCTTCGTGTGGTTCTGCCGCCACCTGCCCGTGGTGCCGGTCATCGGCGACGGCCGCACGCCCGTCTACCCGATCCACGTGGAAGACGTGGCGCGCTGCGTGGTGGAGTCGGTCGTGCGCGAGGACGCGGCGGGCCGCGAGCTGGAGCTGGGCGGAGAGAGGCTGACCATGGACGAGGTGGTGCGCGCCGTCCAGCGCGTGATCGGCCGCCGCCGGCCGATCCTCCACCAGCCGGCCGCGCTCATGAAGCTGTTGACGCTGCCCATGCGGGTCATGCCCGAGCCCCTGCTCTCGCCGGGGGCGGTGGACTTCGTGACGGAGGCGGTGGAGATCGACCCGCGCCCGGCCGCCGAGTACTTCGGCTTCACGCCGCGCCCGCTGGAGGCAGGCCTGCGGGCGTACCTCGCGCCGTGACGCCGGCGGCCACGCCGCCGGGCCCCCGCGGACGGCCGCTGGTCGGATCGTTCCCGGACTTCCGCCGCGACCCTCCCGGCTTCATCCAGCAGCTCGCCCTCCGCTACGGCGACGTCGTCCGCTACCGCCTTCCCGGCATGGACGCCTACCTGCTCGTCCACCCGGACGACGTGCGCGACGTGCTGGTGACCCGCCAGCACGACTTCGTGAAGGGCGAGGGGCTGCGCTGGGCGCGCAGCTTCCTGGGGGAGGGCCTGCTCACCAGCGAGGGCGAGCACCACACGCGCCAGCGGCGGCTGGTGCAGCCCTCCCTCCACCGCCAGCGCATCGCCGGCTACGCCGAGGCCATGACCGCGCACGCCTGCGCCGCCACCGCGCGCTGGCGCGACGGCGCGGAGATGGACGTGGCCCACGAGATGATGCGCGTGACCCTGGCCATCGTGGGCGAGTGCCTGTTCGGGGCGGACGTGCAGGGCGAGGCGGAGGCCATCTCGCGCTCGCTCACCGACATCGTGGCCCTCTTCCCGCGCTTCGCGGTGCCCGGCGCACGCTGGATCCAGAAGCTGCCCCTGCCCAGCAACCGCCGCTTCGCGCGGGCCCGCGCCCAGCTCGACGCCACCGTCTACGGGCTGGTCGCCGCGCGCCGCGCCGGGGGGGAGGACCGCGCCGACCTGCTCTCCGCCCTCCTGGCCGCCCAGGACGTGGAGGGCGACGGCGGGGGCATGACGGACGTGCAGCTCCGCGACGAGGCCATGACCCTGTTCCTGGCCGGGCACGAGACCACGGCCAACGCCCTCACCTGGACGCTCTACCTCTTGTCCCAGAACCCGGAGGCGGAGGCCCGGCTGCATGCGGAGGTGGAGACGGCGCTGGGCGAGCGCGCGCCCACCTTCGAGGACCTGCCCCGGCTCGGCTACGTGGAGCGCGTGCTCGCCGAAGGCATGCGCCTCTTCCCGCCCGCGTGGGGGCTCGGCCGCCGTGCCCTCCGGGCCTTCTCCGCCCGCGACTACGTCATCCCCGCGGGCGCGCTCGTCCACCTCAGCCCCTACGCCACCCAGCGCGACCCGCGCTGGTGGCCGGAGCCCGAGCGCTTCGACCCCGACCGCCACCTGCCCGAGGCGCGCGCGGCGCGCCCGAAGTTCGCCTACTTCCCCTTCGGCGGGGGAGCGCGCGCGTGCATCGGGGAGCCGTTCGCCTGGATGGAAGGCACCCTCGTCCTGGCCGTGATCGCGCAGCGGTGGCGCCTGCGCCTGCGCGCAGGGCACGTGGCGCGACGGAAGGCCCTCATCACCCTGCGGCCGCGGGACGGCATGCCCATGACCCCGGAGCGGCGCGCGCTCCCCTAGCCCCCGCTCACCGCCGGGATCACGCTGAGGACCGCGCCGTCGGCCAGGCCCGTGGCCAGGCCCGCGCCCTGCTTCACGCTGCGGCGGTCCACGAACACGTTGACGTGGCGGCGCAGGCGGCCCTGGTCGTCGAGGACGCGGTGGCGCAGGCCCGGAAACCGCTCCCAGAGCGCGCGCAGCGCGTCGTCCACCGTGGCGCCCTCGAAGCTCAGGGGCACCTCCCCGCGCCCCTCGGCCAGGGGAAGGAGCGGCCCGGGGAGGCGGACGGTGATGGTCACGCCACCGCGGCCTTGACGCAGACCACGGGGGGCAGCCCGTCCGCGATGGTCTCCCACGTGTCCCCGTCGTCGGGGGAGCCGAAGACCTTGCCGCTGCGCGTGCCGAAGTACACGCCCGCGGGGTCGGAGGTGTCGGTGGCGAGGGCGTCCCGGAGCACGCACTCGAAGGCGCCCTCCTGGGGCAGGCCGCGCTCGAGGGCTCGCCAGGACGCGCCCGCGTCGTCCGTGCGGTACACGCGCAGCCGGCCCTCGGGCACGCAGCGGAAGGCGTCCGACTCCAGGGGCACGATGTAGGCGGTATCGGGGCGGTGCGGGTGCACGGCCATGCCGAAGCCGAAGTCGGAGGGCACCCCGTTGGCGATGTCCTGCCAGCTCGCGCCCCCGTCGTCCGTGCGGTAGAGGCCCCAGTGGTTCTGCAGGAACAGGCGGTCGGGCCGCGAGGGGTGGCGCGCGATCTTGTGCACGCACTGCCCGAACTCGGGGTGCTTGTCGGGCAGGAACTCGGCGCGCACGCCCTTGTGGGCGGTGCGCCAGCTGCCGCCGCCGTCGTCGCTGCGGTAGACGCCGCCCGTGGAGATGGCCACGTAGAAGGGGCCGCCGTCCAGGGGCGGCAGCACCGTGTGCAGGCAGAGGCCGCCGTTGCCCGGCTCCCACTGCGGGCGGTGCGGGTGGTCCCAAAGCCCGCTCATGAGGGCCCAGGTCTCCCCGCCGTCGCGCGACTCGAAGAGGGCCGCCGGCTCCACCCCGCAGTAGAGGCGCTGCGGGTCGCCGGGGGCGGGCGCGATCTGCCAGATGCGGCGCAGGGAGGCTCCCGTCTCCTTCTCGAAGCGGACGGCGCCCGGCTTCTCCGTCCAGGTGCGGCCGAAGTCGTCGCTCAGGTGCAGGCTGGCCCCCCAGTGGCTGCTCTCGGGGGCCGCCCACAGCCGGCTCCGGCCCTCGCGTGTGTCCTGGGCCAGCGCGTACACGGCGTGGCCGGGGAAGAAGGGGCCCGCGCGCTCCCAGCGCGCCCAGGAGGCCTCGCTGCGGAACAGGAACGCCCCCTTCATCGTGCCCACCAGGAGCACGAGGTCCCCCGGCTCGACCTCCACGTGACGCGCTTCGACCACCGCTCCTCCTTGGCCTGACCGAGTGTAGCCCCGGTTAGGACGTCCCCGGCCGCCTCGTCTATCCTTGTCGAGGCGTGTCGCAGACCTACTTCCAGAAGGGCTTCAACCTCAAGGCGCAGGTGGCGCCCGTGCTGTCCCAGAGCTACGACAGCACGGTGGTGGACCGCCTGCGCGCGCTGGGCTCCTCCGCCCGCGCGGGGGAGGTCACCCTCAAGCTGGCCCGCGAGTTCGGCTTCTGCTACGGCGTGGACCGCGCGGTGGAGTACGCCTACGAGACGCGGCAGCAGTTCCCCGACCGGCGCGTCTTCCTCTCCGGGGAGATCATCCACAACCCGGAGGTCAACGCGCGCCTGGAGGGCATGGGCGTGCACATCCTGCGCGGGGAGGGCGAGCCCGCCGCGCGGTACGCGGAGGTGGCGGCGGGGGACGTGGTCATCCTGCCCGCCTTCGGGGTCACGGTAGGGGAGATGGCGTACCTGCGCGAGAAGGGCTGCGTGCTGGTGGACACCACCTGCGGCAGCGTGCTCAACGTCTGGAAGAACGTCCACAAGTACGCGCGCGAGGGCTACACCGCCGTCATCCACGGCAAGCACTACCACGAGGAGACCAAGGCCACGGCCTCCCAGGCCCTCACCCATCCCGGGGGCCGCTACCTGATCGTGCGCGACAAGGCGGAGGCGGAGCTGGTGTGCGACTTCGTGCGCGGGCGCGTGGGGGCGGACACCATCCGCGACCGCTTCGCGAAAGCGCTGAGCCCGGACTTCGACCCCGAGCGCGACCTCGCGCACGTGGGCCTGGCCAACCAGACCACCATGCTCATGACGGAGAGCCTGGAGATCCAGGAGATGCTGCGGCAGGCCATGCGCGAGCGCTACGGGGAGGCCGACCTGGGCGCGCGCTTCCGAGCCTTCGACACCATCTGCTCCGCCACCCAGGACCGCCAGGACGCGGTCATCAAGATGCTCGACGAGGGCGGGCTCGACGTCATGGTGGTGATCGGCGGCTACAACAGCAGCAACACCCAGGCCCTCGCCCGCATCTGCGCGGCGCGGCTGCCCACGTACCACATCCGCGGTCCCGAGGGCCTCGAGGGCACCGGGCTGCGCCACCGCCCGGTGGGCGCCC
>DATBIO010000122.1:0-42880 GCA_036556965.1 Vicinamibacteria bacterium | reverse complement strand
GTCCCAGGAGTCACGGCTGAAGGCGTCGAAGAACAGGTCGTAGGTCTCCTGCGACGCGAGCAGCATGTTGTTCGCTTCCGCGATGGAGGTCGGGAAGGCATCCCCCTCCACCCAGAACGGCGACGCGGGATAGGACGGGGGCGGGTTGGGGAGGAAGAGGCCGTCGTAGGCGCGCCGGGACATGGCGTCGTGGACGCCCGTGAACTGGTCGATGACCTTGCCCGTGTGCGCGTCCACGAACACGAACTCGCGCACGTCGTTGCCGTTGCCGACCTCGACTTCCCAGGCCAGGTGGTTGGCGCCGCGCACGCCCTTCAGCAGGCCGGCGCGGTACACCCACAGGCGCGTGTAGCGGACGGAGAGCTGGCCGCCCTTCTGGGCGGTGACGCGCGACAGGGCCGCGCGCGCGGCGTCCTCGGCGCTGCGGGTCGGCGTGGCGTCCACGTCGATGCCGGGCACGGTCACGCCGTTGACGACGCGGAGCTCGCCCGCGGCGTCGAAGTGGGTCTTGAGCACGGCCCCGAACACCGCCACGCCGCGATACTGCTGCGTGTAGGTGAGGTGGGTGGCGCCCGTACGGTCCTTGGCGGAGCCCGCCAGGCTCAGGTCACCGGCGCCGGCCAGGCCGAAGGCGCCGGCGTAGGTGTCGAGGAACGTGGCGGACTTCTGGGCCAGGTCCTCGCCGCCGGGGGCGAACCCGAAGGAGCGTGCGGCCGCGGCGGCGGGCGCCGCGCCGGAAGGTATCCGCACGAAGCGCGCCGTTCCCGTGGCGGGATGCACGCTGACCTCGGCGCCGCCGAGGTCCGCCGTGAGTCGTTGAATGTCCTGGGAATCGGCGGCTGCCCCGTGGGCAGCCGGCAGCATCGCGAGCGCTCCCAGCAGCGCCCACAGCGTCCGGCCAGTACGTCTGGACATTTCTTCGGGTCCTCTCTCGTTCGACGTGTTGGACACAAAACGCGGCTGCCGCACGTGAAGGGGGCGCGGCCCCGCCATCGGCTTGTTCGGAGGATTGGACGTGAGACGCGCACTATACCGGGCGCGTGGGCCAATGGTCAAGAGATTGGATGAGCATCCGCCCCCTAAGAACGGGCATTCCCGGATCGGAATCCGATCAGTTTGGGCGAAATGGAAGGGGCCCACGGGCATGGGCCGGCTCGCGGTACGGACGCCCGGCGACCCCTAGGGAGTGCCGGTTTCCTTGGCCGTGACGAAGACGCGGACGGTCTGCGTCCGCACGTAGAGGCGGTCGCCCACCGCCGCCCCGATCTCCTGCTGGCGCTGCCGCGGCAGCTCCACCTCCAGCAGGCGCCGCTCGTCGTCGGCCAGCTCGACGCGTATGGACCCGCCCGCCGGGTAGACGTGCCGGACGGTGGCCCAGAAGCCGTCGCCCCCGGCCTCGCGGCTGAGCTCCAGCTCGTGCGGGCGGAGGTAGGCCGCGGCGGGCCGGGGATCCGGCTCGGGGTGTTCCGGGTACGGCACGGAGAGGGGCCCGAGCAGGGCGCGGCCCGCTTCCACGCGGCCGTGGAAGACGTTCACGCGGCCGAGGAAGCTGGTCACGAAGGGCGTGGCCGGGCGCTCGAACACCTCCTCCGGCGTGCCGATCTGCTCGATGCGGCCCTCGTCCATGACCACCACCCGGTCCGCGACCTCGAGGGCTTCCTCCTGATCGTGGGTCACGAAGACGCTGGTGAGGTGGATCTCGTCGTGCAGCCGGCGCAGCCACCGCCGCAGCTCCGCGCGCACGCGCGCGTCGAGCGAGCCGAACGGCTCGTCGAGCAGCAGGACCCGCGGCTCGACGGCGAGGGCCCGGGCCAGGGCCACGCGCTGACGCTGGCCGCCGGAGAGGGCCGCGGGGCGGCGGTCGGCCATGGCCTCGAGCTGGACCAGGCGCAGGAGGCTCATCACCCGGTCGCGGATCTCGCGCTCGGGGGGGCGTGCCGCGCGCGGGCGCACGCGCAGGCCGAAGGCCACGTTCTCGAACACGCTCAGGTTGCGGAAGAGCGCGTAGTGCTGGAAGACGAAGCCCACGCGGCGGCGGCGCACGTCCGCCTCCGTGGCGTCCTGCCCGTGCAGCAGCACCTGCCCGGCGTCCGGCTCCTCCAGGCCCGCCATGATGCGCAGCAGCGTGGTCTTGCCCGATCCCGAGGGCCCCAGCAGGGCCAGGAGCTCGCCCGCTCCCACGGTGAGGGTCACGTCGCGGACGGCGACGAAGCCGCCGAAGGCCTTGGTGACGGAGCGGACCTCGATGCTCATTCCGCCGCCTGCCGCAGCGCGGCCCGCCCGCGCCATTCCACCAGGCTCTTGACCACCAGGGTCCCCACCGCGAGCAGGGCGAGCAGCGAGGCGCAGGCGAAGGCGGCCTGGAACTGGTATTCGTTGTAGAGGATCTCCACGTGCAGGGGCAGGGTGTTGGTGACCCCCCGGATGTGGCCGGAGACCACGGACACCGCGCCGAACTCCCCCATCGCCCGCGCGTTGCAGAGGATGAGGCCGTAGAGCAGGCCCCACTTCACGTTGGGCAGGGTCACCCGCCAGAAGATCTGCAGGCCGGAGGCGCCCAGCACGCGGGCGGCCTCCTCCTCCTCGGTGCCCGTGGCCTGCATGACGGGGATGAGCTCGCGCGCCACGAAGGGGAAGGTGACGAACACGGTGGCCAGCACCATGCCGGGCACGGCGAAGACCACCCTGAGGTCGTGGGCGGCCAGCCAGGGCCCGAGCAGGCCCTGGCGGCCGAAGAGGAGGATGAAGACCATGCCCGAGATGACCGGCGACACCGCGAAGGGCAGGTCGATCAGGGTGAGGAGGACCCCGCGCCCGGGGAACTCGAAGCGCGAGGTGGCCCAGGCCGCGGCCAGGCCGAAGAGCAGGTTCAGGGGCACGGCCACCGCCGCCGTGAGCAGGGTGAGCCGCACGGCGGAGGCCGCCTCCGGCTCGCTCACCGCCGCAACGTAGGCCCGCGCGCCCTTCTCCAGGGCCTGCGCGAAGACGGCGGCCAGGGGCACCACCAGGAAGAGCGCTACGAAGACGAGCGCCACCGCCACCAGCGCCACGCGCACGGCCGCCGGCTCGGCCACGGCCCGACGCGGCGCGGTCACGCCGGGGCCCCGCGGCGCGCCGCCCAGGCCTGCAGGAGGTTGATGCCCCACAGCAGGAGGAACGAGGCGGCCAGCATGGAGACGGCCACCGCGGTGGCCCCCGCGTAGTCGTACTGCTCCAGCCGGGTCATGATGACCAGGGGCACGATCTCGGTGCGCATGGGCATGTTGCCGGCGATGAAGACCACCGAGCCGTATTCCCCCAGCGCGCGCGCGAAGGCCAGGGCGAACCCGGTCAGCCAGGCCGGCAGCAGCGCGGGGGCTACCACCCGCCACAGCGTCTGGGCGCGCCGGGCGCCCAGGCTGGCCGCGGCCTCCTCCAGCTCGGGGTCGAGGGACTCGATGACCGGCTGCAGCGTGCGCACCACGAAGGGGAGGCCGATGAAGGTGAGGGCCAGCGTCACGCCCAGGGGCGTGAAGACGGCCTGCACGCCCGCGCGCGCCAGGTGGCGGCCGATCCAGCCCGTCTCCGCGTAGAGGGTGGTGAGGGCGATCCCGGCCACCGCGGTGGGCAGCGCGAAGGGAAGGTCCACCAGCGCGTCCACGAGCCGGCGGCCGGGGAACGGGTAGCGGACGAGCACCCAGGCCAGGAGCGCGCCGAAGACGGCGTTGACCACGGCCGCGGCCAGCGATGCCCCGAAGGTCAGCCGGTAGGCGGCCAGGACGCGCGGCGTGGTCACCGTCTCCCAGAAGCCGGCCGCGCCCAGCGTGCTGGCCTGCAGGACCAGCGCCGACAGCGGGAGCAGCACCACCAGGCAGAGGTAGAAGAGGGTGTAGCCGAGGCTCAGGCCGAAGCCGGGCAGCACGCTGTGCCGTCGCCGCAGGAAGCGCACGCTACCGGACCTGGTAGATCTGGTCGAACACGCCGCCGTCGCCGAAGTGGGCGGGCTGCGCCCGCGCCCACCCGCCGAACGCGTCGTCGATGGTGACCAGGGTCACCGGCGCGAAGGCCACCGGGGCGCCGGCGAGGGCGGCGGCCTCGCGCGGCCGGTAGTAGTGCCTCGCGGCCAGCGCCTGGCCCGCGGGCGTGTAGAGGAACTCGACGTAGGCCTGGGCCGCGGCGCGCGTGCCCTTCCGGTCCACCACCGCGTCCACCACCGCCACCGGCGGCTCGGCCAGGATGCTCACGGAGGGCACCACGATCTCGACCTTTTCCGGCCCCAGCTCGCGGATGGACAGGAACGCCTCGTTCTCCCAGGTGATCAGCACGTCGCCGATGCCCCGCTGCACGAAGGTGTTGGTGGACGCGCGGGCCCCCGCGTCGAGCACGGGCACGTTGGCGAAGAGCGCGCGCACGAACTCGCGGGCCGAGGCGTCGCTGCCCCCGGGCTGCCGGCGCGCCCAGGCCCAGGCCGCCAGGTAGTTCCAGCGCGCACCGCCGGAGGTCTTCGGGTTGGGCGTGATCACGGCCGTGCCCGGCCGCGCCAGGTCGGCCCAGTCGCGGATGGCCCTGGGGTTGCCCTTGCGCACCAGGAACACCACCGTGGAGGTGTAGGGCGCGGCGTTGTGGGGCAGGCGTGTCTTCCAGTCCGCCGCCACCAGGCCGGCCTGGACCAGCGCGTCCACGTCGAAGCCCAGGGCGAGGGTCACCACGTCCGCCTCCAGCCCGTCGAGCACGGCCCGCGCCTGCTTGCCCGACCCGCCGTGGGACTGCGCGACGGTGAGCTCCTGGCCCGTGCGCTCCCGCCACTGCCCCGCGAAGGCCGCGTTCACGTCCTGGTACAGCTCGCGCGTGGGGTCGTAGGAGACGTTGAGGAGCCCGAGGGGCACGGCGGCGGGCCTCCCGCCGCAGGCGGGCACGAGCCCCGCCAGGAGAACGACGGCCAGCCAGGCGCGGGCGCGGGCGCGTGACGTCGCGCGGCTCGTCGCGGACATCAGAAGGAGAACTGCGTCCGGAAGAAGAAGGCGTTCTCGCCGCGGCGGTCGCCGCGGGAGGCGCCGCCGGAGAACGTGGTGCGCTCGAAGTTCACCACCTGCTTGACGTTCCGGTTGAGGTGCCAGTTCAGGCCGAGAGCCCAGGCGAACGCCTCGCGCACGGAAACCGTGGGGTCGATGAGGCCCTCGCGCACGCCTTCGCCGCCCAGCTCCAGTCCGGTGACGCGTCCGGCCAGCTCGAGGGCACCCCACTGCCCGCGCGCGGGATCGAAGGGCTTGCCGGGCCGCACTCCCGTGTAGGCCGCGGGCTCGCCCGTGAGGACGAAGGTGGCCGCGGCCTGCCAGGCCTCGCCGGAGAAGGTGGCGCGCTCTCCCGTGGCCTCCCGGAGCACGCGGGCCTCGGAGCGGGCGTACTCGGCCATCAGGCCCAGCGGCCCGCGCTCGTACCTGAGCTGGGGGGAGAGGCGCGTGCGCCTGCCGTCCGCGGTGATTCCCGCGACGAGGGTGACGATGCTCACCTGCCCGCCCGAGCGATACGCGGGCAGCGGGCCGCTCTGCACCCCGGTGGTGCCGCCCAGGCCGAAGCCCAGGCCGCGCAGGGCCGACGTGCCCCGCGCGAAGGGAGTGACGAACAGGCGGCCCGCGAAGTCCTTCCCGTCGTTGACGTCGAGGTCCACGCTGCCCCCGTCGGGCGCGCCGTCGAACACGCCGACCGCATAGGCGAGCACGCCCCCCAGCTCGCCGTGCAGCTGGACGCCGACGTCGCGTATGGGGAGGAGGACGCTGGGATACGCGCGCTCCACGAAGGCGAGGGCGGTGGCGGGCTGGAGGCGCTCGAGACCGACGGGAGACTTGAACTTGCCCACGCGCACACGGGCCTTGGGCGAGTAGTTCACGTCCAGGAACGCGTCCTGGAGGACGACGGCCCCCCCCCCGAAGTCGGGCGTGATGTTGAACTCGAAGTGCTTGTGCACCGCGCCGCGCAGGATCGGCCGCACGCGCCGGAGCACGAAGGTGTCGAGGGCCAGGCGGCCCTCGTCGCCGCCGAAGAAGCGCCCGTCGAACTGGGCGTAGCCGCGCAGCTGCAGCCGGTAGTCGCCCGTCTCCGATTCCAGGACGACCCCGCCGGGCCCGAACGACACCGGGGCCTTCTTCTCGACCACGGGGGCCGGGGCGGGGCCGGGCGGCGGCGAGGGTTCGGGCTGCTCCTCCTGGGCCCGCGCCCCCGTGGCCGAGGCCGCCAGGACCAGCACCATCACCGCCGTCTTCATGCCTGTCGCTCTCCTCGGGCTGGTCGTCATGCCTTGCCTACTGAACCCCTAGACATTTTCCGGTGATCACGCCGCCCGGCGCGCGACCGCCCGGCCAGCACCCTGCGGTTCCGGGCCACCAGGTCCCGGAGGCTGGTGTGGTCGAGGATGGCGGCGGCGGCGTTGCGCACGTCGAGGAAGAGATCGAAGAGCCCGGCGTGCCGCGGCTCCGTCTTCACGCGGTAGGCCAGCTCCACGGCGTCCCCCAAGGGAGCCAGGGGCCCGTCCATCAGCCGGACAACCTCGCCGATCATGATCTCGGCGGGGGGACGGCGCAGGCGGTACCCCCCGTCGCGGCCCCGCTGGCTGCGGACCAGGCGGCCGTTCTTGAGCACGACGAGGATTCCCTCCAGGAACTTCTCGGGGATCTCCTCCTCGGCCGCGATCTCGTGGATCTTCACCAGCCCGCGGTCGTAGCCCTCCGCCAGGTGGGTCAGGGCCTTGAGGGCATAGAGGCCGCGGCTGGAGATCTTCAACTCGATAATCCCTATCGAGTCGCTAGCCTATTTAAGCGGCCGGGCCCTGTCAAGGCGGCCCCGGGCCCCATCGGCTACACTGGCCGACCGTTCCGGAGGAGGACACGTGGCCGAGGGCGATCCCGGGGGTGCGAGCCAGTTCGAGCGCGAGGTCACCACCGACCTCAAGGACGCCACCGCCGACCGGCCGCGGGGCTGGCCCCTGCACCAGCGAATCCTGGCCGGCCTGGTGATCGGCGTGGTGGCGGGCCTCGCCGCCAACGCCGCCCTGGGCGGCGACCATCCCGGGCTCAACCGCCTGGTGTTCCACGTGACGGAGCCGGTGGGAACCCTCTTCCTGCGCGCGCTCCTGATGATCGTGGTCCCCCTCATCGGCTCCTCCCTCGTCGTGGGCGTGGCCGGCATCGGGGACATCCGCAAGCTGGGCCGCGTGGGGCTGCGCTCATTCGCCTACTGCTTCGCCATCTCCGCCGTCTCCGTGCTCATCGGCATCACCCTGGCCAACACCATCCGGCCCGGCAAGCGCGTGAGCCCGGAGACCGCCGCCGACCTCAACGCGCGCTACGGGGGCGACGCCGCCCGGCGCGTGGCCGCGCTGCAGGACGAGCGCAAGGCGGCGGAGTCGCCGCTCATGCAGGTGGTGAAGACGCTGGTGCCCGCCAACCCGCTGCACGCCGTGTCCGCCGCGGAGACGCCGCAGATGCTGCAGCTCATGTTCTTCTCCCTGGTGGTGGGAGTCGCCGTCACCCTGCTCCCGGCGGGGGCGGCCGACCCCTTCCTGCGCTTCCTGGAGGGCCTGTTCGCGGTCACGGCCAAGATCGTGGACATGGTCATGAAGGTGGCGCCCTTCGCCGTGGCCTGCCTGCTCTTCAACAACGTGGCGCGCTTCGGGCTCGACCTCCTGGGGGCGCTCTCCTGGTTCGTGCTGACCGTCCTCCTCGGCCTCGGCCTGCACATGTTCGTGACCTACTCCCTGTCCGTGCGCCTGCTCAGCCGCATCCCGCCCCTCGAGTTCTTCCGGCGCGTGAAGACGGTGATCCTCACCGCGTTCTCCACCTCGTCCTCCAACGCCACCCTGCCCACGGCCCTGCGCGTGTCGGAGGAGAACCTGGGCGTGCCCCGCGAGATCAACAGCTTCGTGCTGACGGTGGGCGCCACCGCCAACCAGAACGGCACCGCCCTCTACGAGGGCGTGACCGTGCTCTTCCTGGCCCAGCTCGCGGGGGTGGACCTCTCGCTGGGCCAGCAGCTCATGGTCGTCTACCTGGCCATGCTGGGCAGCATCGGCACGGCGGGCGTGCCCTCGGGCTCCATCCCCTTCATCATCCTGGTGCTGGCCACGGTGGGCGTGAACCCCGCCCTCATCGCGGTGGTGCTGGGGGTGGACCGCATCCTCGACATGTGCCGCACCACGCTCAACGTGGTGGGCGACCTCACCGCCGCCACCTACGTGGCGCGGGCGGAGGGCTACGAGCTGCTCAAGCCGGAGACGCGGGCCGCCGCCTGACTCAGGGGGGGGCCTTTTCCCCTCGCCGCAGCGCCTCCACCTCGGCCAGGCCCTTCCGCGCCCCCTTCATCCCGGCGTCCGCCCGCAGCGCCTCGGCGTACAGGCGGCGGGCCTCGGCCAGGGGCTCGCCCGCGGGGCGGCCCCGCCGCCGCCGGTCGCGCGCGTCGGCCAGGGCCACGTCGCCCGCGAGCTTCACCAGGTCGGGGCCGGGGTCCGGGTTGATGCGCGAGGCGGCCTGCATGGACGCGCGCGCGCGCTTCACCGCCGGAGCGGCGTCCTGGCCGCGTGCCTCCGCGTACTCCGCCGACCTCAGGTGCGCCTCCGCGAGCAGGGTGTGGGTGCCCTCCAGCCCGGGCAGGAGGGCGACCGCAATCTCCAGGGAGGCACGCGCCCGCTCGAGCGTGGGACCGGCATCGAGGCCGTGCTCGGACTCGTGGCGCGCGCGGTCGAGGAGGGCCCCGCCGCGGTTCGCGTGCGCGTAGCCGTACTCGGGCACGGCCTGCAGCGCGCGGGCGTAGAGCGCGTCGGCCTGCTCGAGGTCCGGGCGCGGGTCGCCCCCCCCCGCCGAACGCGCGTTGGCGCGGGTGACGTAGGCGTTGGCCAGGTCGTTCATGGGGCCGGCATCGCTCTTGGGCGCCAGCTCCACCGCCGTCTGCAGGGAGCGGAGAGCGGCGTCCAGCGAGGCCTCCCAGGGCATGCCGTGCGTGCGCTCCCACTGCGCGCGCAGGCGCAGGACGATGCCGAGGTTGCCGTGGGCACGGCGGTTGCCGGCGTCGACGGCGATGGCCTTGCGCGCGTGGACCGCGGCCAGGTCCAGGGACGGGAGCGGCTCCTGGCCGCGGAAGACCAGGTGGTTGGCCCAGTAGCGGTGGACGTTGGCCAGCTTCGCGTGCACCTCCGGCGCCTCGGGGTCGATGGCCAGGGCCTGCTCGCACTGCGCGCGCGTCGTCTCGTAGAGGGGGCCCAGCTCCCCGCCCTGGTAGAGCCGCGCCTCCATGCGCTGGATGCCGATCTGGCACAGGCCGTCGCGGGCGGCCAGGTCGCTGCGCGCGAGGTCCATGGCCTCGGCGTAGGCTCTCTCCGCGTCCTCCACCGCGCGCGCGGAGCCCGCGGCGTCCCCCGTCTCGTGCTTCTTCTTGCCGAGGGCGGCATGGACGTCGCCCGCCAGCAGGCGCGCCTCGTAGAACCAGGGGGCGCGGCGCGCGGCCTCCGCCGCCTTGGCCAGCGCCTCCTGGGGGCGGTCCTCGAAGTGCGCGAGCAGCCCCTCGACGTAGGCGGCGGGGGCGGCGTCGCTGCCCTGCGCCTGCCGCAGGTATCCCACCGCAGGGTCCCGGAGGCTGACCTGCACCTCGCGACGCCGGGCCTCCCGCAGCTCCCTGTTGCCGATGGCGTCCGCCACCTTGCGCTCGCGCTCGTAGAGGCGCCCGAGGGCCAGGCCCAGAGCGTAGGCGGCTTCGGGAGGCCGATAACCCGCGCCCCATGCCGCCTCCAGCCGCGCACGCGCCGCCTCCGGCCGGCCCAGCGCGAGCTGGCCGCGGCCCATAGCGTACTCGCCGGGGCCGCGGGCGGCGCCCCCCGCGCGGCGCGTGCGCTCCTCGACGTGGCGCAGGCGCTCCGCCACCAGCGCCCTCTCCGGCCGGATGTCGTGGAGGGGCGCCATGTGCGCGACCCGCATGCGCCACTCGACGTCCTTCACCACCTCCGCGAACTCGGCAGCGAGGGCGGCCCCCTCGCGCGCCGTCGCCCGCGCGTGCACGAAGGCGGCCAGCGAGCCGAGCACGAGCAGGGAGGCCACGGCCACGGTGCCCACCAGCGCCCTGTTCTTGCGGAGGCGGCGCGTCACGCGGTAGCGCACGGAGGCGGGGCGCGCCCGGATGGGCTCCCCCGCCAGGTAGCGGCCCAGGTCCTCGGCCAGGGCGCGCGCCGAGTCGTAGCGCCGGCCCGGCTCCTTCTCCAGGCACTTCATGACCACGGTGTTCACGTCCGCGGGCAGCGACGGCGCGAGGGCGCGCAGGGGGACCGGCTCCTCGGTGGCCACGCGCAGGAGCACGTCCATGCCGCTGTCGCCGTCGAAGGGCCGGCGGCCGGAGAGCACCTCGTAGAGGGTGGCGCCCAGGCCGTACACGTCGCTGCGGCGGTCGAGGGCCTTGCCCCGGGCCTGCTCGGGGGACATGTAGGAGGGCGTGCCCAGGCGGGCGTTGGTCACGGTGAGCCCGGAGCCGCCGTCCTCCCGCGCCAGGCCGAAATCCATGACGTACGGGAGCCAGGCGCCGTCGGCCGCCCGCTCCACCATCACGTTGGCGGGCTTGAGGTCGCGGTGGATGATCCCCACCTGGTGCGCGGCGTGGACCGCCTCCGCCACCTCCTTCATGATGGCGAGCTTCTCCTCGAGGCTCGTGGCGTCGCGCGCGGACCCCAGCGGCTGCCCGTCCACGAACTGCATGGCGATGAAGGGGCGGCCGTCCTCCTCCCCCGCCTCGTAGACGCTGCACACGCGGGGGTGCTGGATGCGCGCCTGCGCGCGCGCCTCGACGAGGAGGCGGGCCGCCATCTCCGGGTCGGCCCCGCGCAGGAACTTCAGGGCCACGTTTCGGCCGAGGGTCGGGTCGTGGGCCTTGTAGACGCTGGCCATGCCCCCCGCGCCCACGAAGCCCAGCCCGCGGTAGCGCCCGAAGTCCGGTCCCGGCGGCCGCGGCGCGGGCAGGGGCACGTCGACGCCGCTCGTACGGTCGTCGAGTGAGCTCACGCGCGCAGAGTCTAGCGCGGCCGTGCCCGCGGGATCAGCCCGCGGAGGGCGGCGCGGCCGGCTTCTGCATGCGCGCCCGGGCCACGGAGATGATGCCGGGCAGCAGGGAAAGGAAGATCACCACCGCGACCACGATGTGGATGTGCTGGTCGATGTCGGGGACGGCCTGGCCCAGGAAGTAGCCGAGCAGGGTCATGCTGAGCACCCAGCCCACGCCTCCCACCACGTTGTAGACGGCGAACTTGCGGTAGGTCATCTCCGCCGCCCCCGCCACCACGGGGGCGAAGGTGCGCAGGATGGGCATGAAGCGGGCGATGACGATGGTCTTGCCCCCGTGCTTCTCGTAGAACTCGTGCGTCTTGATCAAGTGCTCGCGCCGGAAGAAGAACGAGTTGGGGCGGCTGTACAGCGCGTGGCCCGTGCGCTTGCCGATGTAGTAGCCGGTGGCGTCGCCGATGATGGCGGCGGCGATGAGGGCCACGTTCAGCCACACGATGTCGAGGTCGCCCTTGGCCGCGAAGAGGCCGGCCGTCACCAGGAGGGAGTCGCCGGGGAGGAAGAACCCGATGAGCAGGCCCGTCTCGGCGAAGACGATGAGGATGAGGCCGAGCAGCCCCCCCATGCGGATCAGCTCGGGGACGTTGTAGACCTTGCGGAAGAATTCCTGGATCAGTTCCACGGGCGAGAGCCCCTCCGGGCGGCAAAAGAGACCATCCTATCGTGCGCCCGGGAGGCCGGCAAACCTTTGACAAGCGCAAGAACCGGCTGAAATAATGCCCGCCCTTACGAAAGGACCTCCTGCATGAAGCTGCGGCTCTGGACGGCGGCGTCTGTCCTCACGCTCCTGGCGGGGTGCGCGGGGGGCGGCGGGGGCACCGCGAACGAGATCGTCGTCGGCGAGTTCAGCTCCCTCACCGGGACCACGGCCACCTTCGGCCAGTCCACCCACAACGGCATCATGATGGCCTTCGCCGAGGTGAACGCCGCGGGCGGCGTGCTGGGCAAGCAGCTCAAGCTGATCACGGAGGACGACCAGAGCAAGCCCGAGGAGGCGGCCACCGCCGCCACCAAGCTCATCAACCAGAACCGGGTGGTGGCCCTGCTCGGCGAGGTGGCGTCATCCCGCTCCCTGGCCGTGGCCCCCATCGCCCAGGCGGCCAAGGTGCCGATGATCTCGCCGTCCTCCACCAACCCGCGGGTGACGGAGGTCGGCGACTACATCTTCCGCGTCTGCTTCATCGACCCCTTCCAGGGCTCGGTCATGGCCAAGTTCGCCGCCAACACCCTGAAGGTGAAGAAGGTGGCCATCCTGTACGACGTCAAGAACGACTACTCGGTGGGCCTGCGCCAGTTCTTCACCAACACCTTCCAGGGCCTGGGCGGGCAGGTCGTGGGCGAGCAGAGCTACAGCGAGGGGGACAGCGACTTCCGCGCCCAGCTCACGCAGCTCAAGTCGCTCAAGCCCGAGGCCATCTACGTGCCCGGCTACTACACGGAGGCGGGCACGGTGGCGCGCCAGGCGCGGGAGCTGGGCATCACCGCTCCCCTCATGGGCGGCGACGGGTGGGACTCCCAGCGGCTGTTCGAGATCGGGGGCCAGGCCATCGAGGGCTCCTACATCTCCAACCACTACTCCGCCGACGACCCCAACCCCGTCATCCAGAAGTTCGTCGCCGACTACAAGGCCCAGCACGGCACCGCTCCCGACGCGCTGGCCGCCCTGGCCTACGACGCGGCCAAGATCCTGGTGGACGCCATGAAGCGGGCGGGCAGCACGGAGGGGCCGGCGCTGCGCGACGCCATCGCCGCCACCAAGGCCTTCGGCGGCGTGACCGGCAGCATCAACATCGACGAGAAGCGCAACGCGGTGAAGCCGGCCGTTGTCCTGAAGGTGGCGGGGGGCAAGTTCCAGTACGTCGAGACGATCGCCCCGTAGATCGTCCCTGCCCCGTGCTCGTTCACGCCGTCGTGATCGCAGCCCCCTCCCCGCCGGCGGCTTCGCCCCCTGCGCCGCCGGGGCTCCTGGCCCGGGGGACGGCGCGCGGGCCGGCTGACCCGAGCGGGTAGAGCGTGGAGATCTTCCTCCAGCAGCTCGTGAACGGCCTCTCCCTGGGTTCCATCTACGGCCTCATCGCCCTGGGTTACACGATGGTCTACGGCATCCTGCGCCTCATCAACTTCGCCCACGGCGACGTCTACATGATCGGCGCCTACGCCGGCTACTACCTGTCCCTGAAGATGCGGGGAGGGGAGCCGTCGTTCGTCAAGGCGGCGCTGGTGATGCTGGGGGCCATGGCCGTGTGCGCGCTCCTCGGCATCGTCATCGAGCGCTTCGCCTACCGCCCGGTGCGGCGGGCGGCCAAGCTCACCTCCCTCATCACCGCCATCGGCGTCTCCCTCTTCCTGGAGAACGCGGGCCAGCTCGTCTTCGGGCCCGACCCCAAGTTCTTCCCCTCCCTGGCCCCGCACTACTCGTACATCGTGGCCGGGGTGCGCCTCACCTCCGAGCAGCTCACCGTGTTCGTGGTGTCGCTGATGGTGGCCCTCTTCCTCTACGTGCTCGTGATGCGCACGAAGACGGGGGTGGCCATGCGCGCCGTCTCCTTCAACCTGGACGCGGCCAAGCTCATGGGGGTGTCCACCAACCGCATGATCGTCATCACCTTCGCCCTCGGCTCCGCCTTCGCGGCGGTGGCGGGGGTGCTCATCGGGATGGCCATCCCCAAGATCGACCCCCTGATGGGGATCATGTACGGGCTGAAGGCGTTCGTGGCCGCGGTGCTGGGCGGCATCGGCAACATCCCGGGCGCCCTCCTCGGCGGCCTCCTCATCGGTCTCGCGGAGACCTTCGTGGTGGCCTACCTCTCCCCCACCTACCGCGACGCCATCGCCTTCACCATCCTCATCGCCCTCCTCCTCTTCCGGCCGCAGGGCATCCTCGGCCGCGCCGCGCGCGAGAAGGTCTAGCCAGGGTGCCCCCCCTCGTCCGGAAGCTGCTCTACGGGATCGGCCTCGTGGTGGGCATGGTCCTGCTGAGCGCGCTGGTGGAGGGACGGCTGATCCCCGGCGTGGCCATCCCCCCGTACCCGCTGCGCATCGTGACCCTGGCCGGCATCAACATCATCCTGGCCGTCTCCCTGAACCTCATCAACGGGTTCACGGGCCAGTTCTCCATCGGCCACGCGGGCTTCATGGCCATCGGGGCCTACGGCGCGGGCTGGATGGCCATCACGGTGGGCCCCTCGGTGGAGGCCGCCCTCCGCTTCCTGCCCGCCGGCGGCGCGCAGGCGGTGGTGGTGATCCTGGCCCTGGCCTTCGGCTCGGTCCTGGCCGCCATGGGCGGCCTGGTGGTGGGCGTGCCCTCGCTGCGCCTGCGCGGCGACTACCTGGCCATCGTGACCCTGGGCTTCGGCGAGATCATCCGCGTCTTCATCCTGAACATCGACGCCATCGGCGGCGCGCGCGGCTACTCGGGCATCCCCAACCTGGCCGGCTTCGGCTGGGTCTACTTCTTCGCCATCGTCACCGTGCTCCTCATCCGCAACGTGGTGGGCTCGTCCTTCGGCCGCACCCTGGTGGCGGTGCGCGAGGACGAGATCGCGGCGGAGGCCATGGGCGTGAACACCACCCGCGCCAAGGTCCTCTCCTTCCTCATCTCCTCGACCCTGGCGGGGATGGCGGGCGGGCTCTTCGCCTTCTACAACATGTACCTGCACACCAACTCCTTCACCTTCATCAAGAGCATCGAGTTCATCATCATGATCGTGATCGGGGGCCTGGGGTCGATCGTGGGCGCGGTGGTGGGGGCCGTCCTCTACATCGTGATGACGGAGGGCCTGCGCGCCTTCGAGCAGTACCGGATGGTGCTCTTCTCCCTGCTCCTCGTGCTCATCATGATCTTCCGGCCGCAGGGCCTCTTCGGCCACCGCGACTTCTCCTACCGGTTCCGGCCGCGGCCCGAGAAGCTGAAGCGGCCCGGCGAGGGTCCCGGGGAGGGGCAGGGCTGATGGCCGCCCTCCTCGTCCTCGACAAGATCCTCATGCGCTTCGGCGGCCTGGTGGCCGTGAACGAGGTGTCCTTCACCCTGGAGCCGCGCGCCCTCTACGGCCTCATCGGCCCCAACGGGGCGGGCAAGACCACGGTCTTCAACGTCATCACCGGCGTCTACGAGCCGACGGCGGGGCGGGTCTGCCTCGAGGGCACCGACGTGCACGGCCTCAGGCCGAACCAGATCAACGCGCGCGGGATCGCGCGCACCTTCCAGAACATCCGCCTCTTCGGCAACCTCTCCGTGCTGGAGAACGTGAAGGTGGCCTTCGACCGCAAGCAGAGGGCGGGGATCCTGGCCGCCCTCACCCACAGCCGCACCCACCACGCGGAAGAGGAGCGGATCGACCACGAGGCGCGGGAGCTGCTGCACATCTTCAAGCTCGACCGCCTGGCCGACGAGGTGGCCCGCAACCTCCCCTACGGCTCGCAGCGCCGCCTGGAGATCGCGCGGGCCATGGCCACCAAGCCCAAGGTGCTCTGCCTGGACGAGCCCGCGGCAGGCATGAACCCCAGCGAGGCCCACGAGCTCATGGAGCTGATCCACTGGATCCGCGACCAGTTCGGCATGGCCATCCTCCTCGTCGAGCACAACATGAAGGTCGTGATGGGGGTGTGCGAGACGGTGCACGTGCTCGACTACGGCTCCACCATCGCCGTGGGGCCGCCGGAGAAGGTGCAGTGCGACCCCAAGGTCATCGAGGCCTACCTGGGGGGGGCGTGATCCTCGAGGTGCGCGACCTCAAGGTGAACTACGGGGCCATCCAGGCCCTCTGCGGCATCACCCTGTCCCTCGAGCAGGGCGAGATCGTCACCCTCATCGGCGCCAACGGCGCGGGCAAGTCCACCACCCTGCGCACCATCATGGGCCTGGTGCCCCCCGTCTCCGGCGAGGTCCGCTACAAGGGCGCGTCCATGGCGGCCACTCCGACGCACGAGATCGTGCGCACGGGCATGACCCTGGTCCCGGAAGGGCGCGCCATCTTCGCCAACCTGAGCGTGCGCGAGAACCTGTCCCTGGGGGCCTTCGTGCGCCGGGACCGTGAGGTGGGCAAGGACCTCGACCGCGTGTTCGAGATCTTCCCCCGCCTGAAGGAGCGGATCGCCCAGAACGCGGGGACCCTCTCCGGCGGCGAGCAGCAGATGCTGGCCATCGGCCGCGCCCTCATGTCGCGCCCGCAGGTCCTGCTCCTCGACGAGCCCTCGCTCGGCCTCGCCCCCCTCCTCGTGCATACCATCTTCGAGTCGATCGAAGAGGTGAACCGGCGCGGGACGGCCGTGCTCCTGGTGGAGCAGAACGCCAACGCCGCCCTCAAGCACAGCCATCGCGCCTACGTCCTGGAGACGGGGACGGTCACCCTGACCGGCCCCTCCCCGGAGGTGGCGGCCAACCCCAAGGTCAAGGAAGCGTACCTGGGCGAGTAGGCGCGCCCCGCCCCCGCCCGGCAGGAGGGACCATGATCCACGACAGCATCCTGGGGACCATCGGCAACACGCCCGTGGTGCGCGTCAACCGCCTGGGGCCGCCGCACGCCACCATCTACGTGAAGTGCGAGGCCTTCAACCCCATGAGCTCGGTGAAGGACAGGCTGGCCATCGCCATGATCGAGGACGCCGAGCAGCGGGGCGCCCTGCGGCCGGGGGCCACCGTCGTGGAGCCCACCTCCGGCAACACCGGCATCGCCCTGGCCATGGTCTGCGCGGCCAAGGGCTATCCCTTCGTGGCCGTCATGTCGGACAGCTTCAGCGTGGAGCGGCGCAAGCTCATGAAGGCGCTGGGGGCGCGGGTGGTGCTGACCCCGGCGGCGGAGCGCGGCTCGGGCATGGTGCGCAAGGCGCAGGAGCTGGCGGCGCAGCACGGGTGGTTCCTGCCCCAGCAGTTCGAGAACCCGTCCAACCCCGCCTACCACCGGAACACCACCGGCCCCGAGATCCTGCGCGACTTCGCGGGGCGGCGCCTCGACTACTTCGTCAGCGGCATCGGGACGGGCGGCACCATCACGGGCGCCGGCGAGATGCTGAAGCTGGCGCGGCCCGACATCAAGATCGTCTTCACCGAGCCCGAGACCGCCCCCGTCGTCTCCAAGGGGCAATGGGTCCCCCACCGCATCCAGGGGTGGAACCCCGACTTCGTGCCCGCGGTGCTCAACCGCGACATCTACGACGAGTGCGTGCTCGTGAGCGAGGTCGAGGCGCGTGATGCGGCCCGCGACCTCGCCCAGAAGGAGGGGATCTTCTGCGGGATCTCGTCCGGGGGGACGTTCGCGGCCGCGGTCAAGGTGGCCCAGAAGGCGCCGCCCGGAACGGTCCTCCTGGCCATGCTGCCCGATACCGGTGAGCGCTACCTCTCGACCTTCCTCTTCGAGGGCATCACCGAGGCCACGGACGAGGCGCTGCTGCCCTGACGCGGGTCGCGCAGCCCGCTACGTCGCTCTGGAACCTCTGTACCGTCCGGTACGTATAGGCTGGCGTGACCAGTGCGCCCGCGGTCCGCAGCTCGGACCGTATCTTGCTGTCTGCTCTCGACTTGTTCTCCAGCAAGGGCTACGACGCCGTCTCCGTGCGCGAGATCTGTGAGGCCGCGGGCATCACGAAGCCGACCCTCTATCATTTCTATGGCTCCAAGGAGGGAGTCTTCCGCGCCCTCCTGGACGGAGCCCTCGAGGACTTCCATCGCGCGGTGGTGGAACCGCTCGCCGGCGCGCCGTCGGCCACCGATGGCCTGCGCCGCATGGCGCGCGGGTACTTCGCGACCGCGGTGGCGCGGCGCGACCTCATGCGCTTCTGCCTCCGCCTCGTGCACAACCCTCCCGACACGGCGCCCGCCACCGACTTCCCGCGTTTCTACCGCGACATCGTGGCCTGCGTGGCAGAGGCCGTGGAGAAGGGCGTGCGCAACGGGGAGTTCGGCCCGGGCGATACCGCCGTGCGGATGCTCGTGCTGATGGGCGCCCTGGGGGAGGCGTTCTGCGGCTACCTGCTGGTGGGCGAGCCCCTCCTCACGCCCGCGCTGGCCGACTCCGTAGTGGAGACGATCCTGGGCGGCTGGGGCGCGCCATGAGGGCGGCCGTCCTCGCCCTCGCCGTGCTGGGAGCGGCGGCCGCGCAGGCGGAGCCCCTCACGAGGGCGGAGGCCGTCCGGCGCGCGCTGGACGCCAACCCGACCGTGCGCCGGAGCCTGGAGGACGTGGACGCCTACGGCGGGCGCGTGAAGGAGGAGCTGGCCGCGGCCCTGCCGGAGCTGACGCTGGTCGGCAACGGCACGCGCTTCCGCGATCCCTCGCTCCTCAACAGCCCGAGCTTCGACTCCTTCCCGCCCGAGCTGCGCGACAGCCTGCGCCCGTTTCCGGCCAACCTCTTCGACGGCGCCGTGCAGCTGAGGCAGACGCTGTTCAGCTTCAAGATCGGCAAGGCCGTCCGCGCCGCGCGCCTCTCCACCGACCTCGCCGACCAGGAGGTCAAGCGCGCGCGGCAGTCGGTGGCCCTGCTCGCCGTGCGCGCCTACAACGAGTACGTGGTCTCCCTGGAGAAGGCGGCGGTGGCGCAGAAGGCGGTGCGCCAGAAGGAGAAGCACGCCGAGATGGCGCAGAACCGCCGCACCGCCGGCGTGGCCACCGAGCTCGACGTGCTGCGCTCCCGCGTCGACCTCGAGAACGCGAGGACGGTGCTCCTGCGCCTGCGCGGAGGGGCGGACATCGCGCGCGCCCGCCTCAACGCGGTGATGGTCCGGCCCGTGGACACCCCCATCGAGCCCGCGGACGGGCTGGCCTACGTCCCCTTCGAGGTGGAGGCCGAGGAAGCGGTGCGGGCGGCCTGGAGCGAGCGGCCGGAGGCCAAGGCCATCGTCCTCTCCGAGCGCATCTACGACCAGCTGGTGGGGGTGGCCGCGGCGGAGCACATGCCCAGCCTGGAGTTCTTCGGCGCCTACGGCTGGTCGACCCGCGAGACGGGCAACTTCTTCGTGGGCGACTTCTCGCGCTGGAGCGCGGCCGTCACCCTGACCGTGCCCGTCTTCGACGGGTTCCGCACGCGGGGCAAGGTGGCGCAGGCCCGCGCGGAGCGCAACAAGGTCACCCAGGACCGGGTGGCCCTCGAGAACCAGATCCGCCTGGAGGCGCGCGAGGCCGTGGACCGGCTGACCGTTGCCCGCAGCGTCCTGGAGGCGGCGGAGCTCAACGTGAGCCAGGCCGCACGCGCCCTGGAGATGACGGAGGCCAACTACCGGTACGGCGCCGCCACCACCCTCGACGTGCTCGACGCCCAGGCCGCCCTCACCGTGGCCGAGAGCACGCGCATCGAGGGCCTCTTCGAGCACGCCAACGCGCGCGCCACCCTGCGCTACGTGATGGCGCAGGACCCGCTGGACCCGGTGGCCCCGCCGGCCACGGACAGGACCGAGTGATGAAGAAGCACACGATGCCGGTGGCCGCGTCCCTGGCCCTCGCCGCCGCCGCCTGCGGGGGCGGGCCCTCCGCGGCGGCGGGCCGTCCGCGCGGCGTGCCCGTGCGCGTGGCCGCGGTGGAGACGCGCGACCTGGTCGACACCCTGGTGGTCACGGGCACGCTGCGGCCGCGCGCCCAGGTCCAGGTGGTGGCGGAGGTCTCCGCGCGCCTGCTGCGCGTGCTGAAGGACGAGGGCGCGCGCGTGGGCCAGGGCGAGACGCTGGCCGTCCTCGACGGCACCGACTATCGCCTGGCCCACGACCGCGCCCGCGCCGCCCTGGAGGTGGCCCAGGCCAACCGCGCCCACGCGGAAGCGGAGCGGGCACGCGCCGACAACCTGCTCAAGACGGGGGGCATCACCGACCGCGAGCACCTGGCCGCCCAGGTGCAGCTCCAGGTGGCGGAGGCCTCGCTGGCCCAGGCCCGCGCGGAGGCCGCCATCGCCGCCCAGCAGCAGGCGCGGGCCCGGGTGGTCGCCCCCTTCGCCGGGCGGGTGGCGCGCCGGCAGGCCGACCCGGGGACGATGCTGAGCGCGGGGGCCCCCCTCTTCACGCTGGTGGACGACTCCGTCCTGGAGTTCCGGGCCTCCGTTCCCTCCGCCGACTACGACAAGGTCCGCGTCGGTGCCACCGTGGAGGTGACCGCCGACGCCGTGCCCGGCGTCACGGCCAAGGGCCGCGTGGCCCGCCTCACCCCGCTCGTCGACGAGCGCACGCGCTCCTTCGACCTCACGGTGGAGGTGCCGGGGGACGGACGGCTGGTGGGCGGCCTCTTCGCGCGCGCGACGGTGAGCGTGCGCCGGGTGCCGGGGGCGCTGGTGGTGCCGCCGTCGGCCTTGCAGCGGGACGGCACGCAGCCGGGGGTGGCCCAGGCCTTCGCGGTGGTGGCCGGCGTCGCGCAGCGGCGCACCGTCACCGTGGGCGTGGAGGACGCCGGGGCGGTGCAGGTGGTGGCGGGCCTCGCCGCCGGCGAGCAGGTGGTCCTCGACCCGCCCGTGGCCCTCGGCGACGGGGCCCCGGTGGAGGTGGTGGCGGGCCGCGCGGCCGGGGCCGCGGGGACGGGCGGCGCGGAGAAGGAGACGCGGTGAGCCGCCTCCCTCTCCTCCTCTCCCCCGGCCCCGGGCCCTTCGCTTCCGGGAGGGGCGCGCCGTGCTGCTGAGCGACCTCTCCATCCGCCGCCCCGTCTTCGCCACCATGATGATGGCGGCGCTGGCCGTGCTCGGCGTCGCCTCCTACCGCCAGCTCAACGTCGACCAGTTCCCCGACGTGGAGTTCCCCGTGCTGACCGTCACCACCCTCTACCCCGGGGCTGCCCCCGAGGCGGTGGAGCGCGAGGTGACCAAGAAGATCGAGGAGGCCATCAACACCGTCGAGGGGATCAAGCACGTCGAGTCCACCTCCCAGGAGGGCCTCTCCAGCATCGTGGTGCTGTTCCACCTGGAGGTCTCCACCCAGGCCGCCTCGCAGGACATCCGCGGCAAGGTGGCCTCCATCCGGGGCGAGCTGCCCCGCGAGATCGAGGAGCCCATCGTCCAGCGCCTGGACCCCGGCGCCTTCCCCATCGTCTCCGTGACCGTGAACGCGCCCGGCCTCGGCGCGCTGGCCGCCAGCGACCTCGCGGAGAAGGTGGTGAAGCGCCGGCTGGAGACGGTGCCCGGGGTGGGCGCGGCCAACCTGGTGGGCGAGTCGAAGCGCGAGGTCCAGGTGCTGGTGGACGCGGGCCGCCTGGACGCGTACCACGTCTCCCTGGCCGAGGTGGTGGACGCGCTGCGCGCGGAGAACGTGGACGCCCCCGCCGGCTCCGCCGACCGCGGGGCCACCGAGGCCCTGGTGCGCGTGGCCGCGCGCGGAGGCAGCGCGGCCGACATCGCCGCCATCCCCGTGAAGCGCGCGGGGGAGACGACGATCTACGTGCGCGACCTGGCCCGGGTGGTGGACGGGGTGGAGGAGCGCCGCAACCTGGCCTTCCTCGACGAGCGGCCCGCCCTCGCCCTCGACGTGATCAAGCAGTCGGGGGCCAACACGGTGGCGGTGGCGGACGGCCTGCGGCGGGCGGTGGAGCGGATCGGCGCCGACCTGCCCCCCGGGGTCTCCCTGCAGCTGGTGAAGGACGACTCCACCTTCATCCGCGAGTCCATCCACGACGTCAACACGACCATGGTCGTGGGCGGCGTGCTCACGGTGCTCATCGTCTTCGCCTTCCTGAACTCCTGGCGCTCCACCGTGATCACCGGCCTCACCCTGCCCATCTCCGTGATCTCCGCCTTCACCGCCATGCGCATCTTCGGCTTCACCATCAACGTGCTCACCCTGATGGGGCTGTCGCTGGCCATCGGCATGCTCATCGACGACGCCATCGTGGTGCGCGAGAACATCGTGCGCCACCTGCAGCGCGGCAAGGACCACCACCAGGCCGCCCGCGACGGCACCTCGGAGATCGGGCTGGCCGTCATGGCCACCACCTTCACCATCGTGGCCGTGTTCGTGCCCGTGGCCTTCATGGGGGGCATGGTCGGGCAGTTCTTCTACGAGTTCGGCATCACGGTGGCGGCGGCGGTGCTGGTGTCCCTCTTCGTGAGCTTCACCCTCGACCCCATGCTCTCCTCGGTGTGGGTGGACCCGGACGTGGAGGGAGGGCAGCACGGGCGGATCGGGCGCGCCCTGCACCGCTTCAACCTGTGGTTCGACGACCTGCACGGGCGGTACGAGCGGTTGCTGGCCTGGGCCCTCGCCCACCGGGTCAAGGTGCTGCTGATGGCCACCGCCGCCTTCCTGGGCAGCTTCCCCATCCTGGGCGTGCTGGGCGGCGACTTCATGCCCGACTTCAACCGCGGCGAGTACCAGGTCGGGTTCAAGGCCACGCCGGGGGCGACGCTGCGGGAGACGGGCGACCGCGCGCAGGAGATGGTGCGCCGGCTCCGCTCGCTGCCCGACGTCGAGTACACCTACACCACCATCGGCGAGGCCGGCACCACCTACCGCGCGGTGACGGAAGGCACCACCTACGTGAAGCTCCGCGCGGGCACGGGCAAGAGCTTCAGCCAGGTGCTGCGCGAGGCGCGTACCGTCATCCAGGAGGTGCCGGGCCTGACCTACGGGCTCTTCGAGGTGGGGCCGTTCGGCCAGAAGCCGATCCAGCTCAGCGTGCGCGGCCCCCAGGTGGACGAGCTGGACCGGCTGTCGCGCGAGCTGATCCACGGCATGGGCGGCATCCGCGGCGTGGCCGACGTGGAGACGAGCCTGGAGAGGAGCAAGCCGGAGCTGCGCGTGCGCCTGGACCGTACACGGGCCAACGACCTGGGCGTGAACGCGGCGGTGGTGGCCACCACCCTGCGCGCGGCGGTGGCGGGCGAGGTGGCCACCGTGATCGAGGACGCGCAGGGCGACGCCCACGACGTGCGCGTGCGCCTGCCCCGCGACCAGCGCCGCTTCGGGGCCGAGCTGCTCTCGCTGACCGTGCCCACCGACATCGACGACGCGCGCGGGGACAAGGTGCTGGTGGCCCTGCGCGAGCTGGCGCACGCGGAGCCGGCCAGCGGCCCCTCCACCATCCGGAGGAAGGACCTCCAGCGCGAGGTGCGCGTCTCCGCTGCCACCGACGGGCGCAGCCTGGGCGAGGTGAGCGCGGACGTGGAGCGGCTGGTGGCGGGGCTGGCCCTGCCCCCGGGCTACGACGTGGTGTTCGGCGGCGACACCGAGGAGCTGAAGGACATGTTCAGCAACATGTTCCAGGCCCTGTTCCTGGCCGTCGTCTTCATCTACCTGATCCTGGCCTCGCAGTTCGGCTCCTTCACCCAGCCGCTGGCCATCATGCTCTCGCTGCCCCTGTCCCTGGTGGGGGTGGCCCTGGCCCTGCTGGTCACCCGCGACACCCTGAACATCATGAGCATGATCGGCCTCATCATGCTCATGGGCCTCGTCACCAAGAACGCCATCCTGCTCGTGGACTTCGCCAACCAGGCGCGGGCCGAGGGCATGGGACGCACGGAGGCGCTGGTGCGCGCGGGCAGCACACGGCTGCGGCCCATCGTCATGACCACCCTGGCCATGATCTTCGGCATGGTGCCCCTGGCCCTGGCCATTGGCGCGGGCGCGGAGATGCGCGCGCCCATGGCCCGCGCCGTGATCGGCGGGCTCGTCACCTCCACCCTCCTCACCCTGGTGGTGGTGCCCGTGGTCTACACCTACCTCGACGGGCTACGCCCCTCCTCCGTCCTGGCCTGGGTCCGGCGCCGGCGGCGCCGGACCTCCACCGAGGAGCCGGCGGAGGGCGCCGCCGCCTCCGTGGCCGCCGCGGACTGAGTTGCGCGGGGCGCGGCCCGCGGGTTAAGTAGGGCCCCGACACGACCCGACGGCGCCGCGCGGCGTGCCCGCGGCGCAGAGTCGCCCGACCCGAGGGAGGTCCCGTGACGTCTTCCAGCGCCCTGATGCTCGCCCTGCTCGCCGCCGCCTCGCCCAAGGCGGGGACCGTCCGTTCCGCGGACCGCGTGCCCATCCGCTACGAGTCCACGGGCCGCGGGGACACCGCCATCGTCTTCGTGCACGGCTGGGGGTGCGACCGCCGCTTCTGGGACGGGCAGGTCCGCGTCTTCGCCGAGGACTACCGCGTGGTGACCCTCGACCTGGCCGGGCACGGGGACAGCGGGCGCAACCGCGGCCAGTGGACCATCGCCGCCTTCGGCGAGGACGTGAAGGCGGTGGTGGAGAAGCTCAAGCTCCCGCACGTCGTGCTCGTCGGCCACTCCCTGGGCGGGCCCGTCATCCTGGAGGCGGCGCGGCGCATGCCCCAGCGCGTGCGGGGGCTGGTGCCGGTGGACATCCTCCTCGACATCGAGCAGCTGCCGTCCCCCGAGCTGGTGGGGCAGTTCGTGGCCGGCCTGGAGAAGGACTACGTGGGCGGCGTCACCCGCTTCGCCACCGACTACCTCTTCGCCGCCCGCACGCCCGAGCACGTGCGCCAGCGCGTGCTCCAGGGCGTCACCACCATGCCCCCCGCCCAGAGCATCGCGATCCTGCGCGCGGCCTGGGAGTACGACGCCATCCCCGCGCTGGGCGAGATCACCGCTCCCCTGCGCGCCATCAACGCCGACAAGGCCCCCACCAACGTGGCCGGCAACCGCCGCCACGCCGGGGGCTACGAAGCCCACTTCGTGCAGGGATCCGGCCACTACCCGATGCTGGAGGCCCCCGAGCGCTTCAACGGCCTGCTCGCCCACGTCCTGCGCGGGATGACCACGCCGCCGCGCTGAGGGGGCGCTACTCCTCGAGCGGCTCTCCCTTCGCCTCCTTGTAGGCGCGCTCGAGGCCGGGGACCAGGAAGAAGTCGCGGAAGGCGCGCGCGCGGTCGGGGCTGTCGCCCGCGAGCCGGCGCTCGAAGCGGCGCAGGTCCACCTTCTTCCGCGTCTGCTCCAGGTTCAGGCCCGCCTGCACGGCGGCGCGGACCTGCGTCCGCGTCTCCGCGAGCAGCTCGATGAGCGTGCGGAGGTAGCTCGTGTCGGACATCACGGGGCCGTGGCCGGGCACGACCTTCGCCGGCTGCAGGGCGATCATCCTCTCCAGGACGCCGATCCAGTCGCCGTGGAAGGAGCCGAACGAGTAGGGCGTGGGGTAGACCACGGTGTCGCCGGTGACGAGCACCTTCGCGTCCGGCACCCACAGCACGGCGTCGCCGGCGGTGTTGCCGCGCCCGAGGCGCGAGACGCGCACCTCCCGCCCCCCCAGGTGGAACGTCACCTCGTCCTCGAAGGTCATGTCCGCCGGGGTGTAGCGGGAGTCCTGGACGTCGGCGAGGACGGCGCTCAGGTCGTCGGCGTCGGCCGCGTAGCCGGCCTTCTCGTCGTCGCTCAGGGGTGACCCGTCGCGCTTCTTGCCCGTGGCCACGCGCTCGCGCAGGGTCTGGATCATCCTGGGGAACTCGGCCACCTGCTTGGCCCACTCGCCGTAGAACTTGGGGCCGGCGCGGCGCGTCTCGGCGTGCGCGACGGTGACCAGGCCCGGGAAGCTCTCCTGGAGGACGTGGTTGGCCAGCAGGTGGTCGCCGTGCCAGTGCGTGTTCACGAGGACGCGGACGGGCCTGTCCGTGAGCCGGCGGATGTCCGCGGCCACGCGCCGGGCGGTGGACGGGAACTGGCCGGCGTCGACGACCAGGGCGGCCTCCTGGCCGACGATGAGGACGATGTTGCCCTGCACCACCCCGCTGCGCGATTCCCCGGCCACGAAGGCGTGGATGCCTTCCGCGACCTGGACGATCTCGTAGCTCTGCTGCGGGAGCCCCGGCGGGGCCGGCCACGCCGCGGACGGGCCGGCGGCCAGGAGGAGGGCCAGGGAGGCGGGCGTACGGGCGAACACTCTGTGCATGCCGACTCAGACGAGGCCCGCCGCCCGCGCGGTGCACGCCGAGGCCGCGTGTCGCCACTTGTCGCCCGCCGGACGGGTCGCCCTCCAGCTACACTGGGCCTCCGCCCAGGACGCGTCCGGCGGATTGGATGACCACCCACAGCCCCACCCCCGGCGGCGGACGCCGACTCCAGTCCTGGAAGGAGATCGCGTCCTACTTCGGCCGGGAGGTCCGCACCGTCCAGCGCTGGGAGCGCTCCGAGGGGCTCCCGATCCACCGCCATCGCCACCGGCGGGGGGCCACCGTCCACGCCTACACCGCCGAGCTGGAGGCCTGGAGCGGTCGACGCGCGGCGGGCGGGGACGCGCCGGCCGCGGCCGCGCCGCGGTGGGTCCCGCGGCGCCGCCCCGTCCTGGTGGCGGCGGCGGCGCTGGCGGTGGCCTCCGCCCTGGCCGCCACCCTTTCCACGGCCCGCGGCCACGTTCGCGCCGCGCCCGCAGGGCGCCTGGCGGCGGCGCGTCCGGAAGCGCGCGAGCAGGTGCTGCGCGGCCAGTACCTGCTGCACCGGGGAGGCACGGGCCAGGTGCGCGAGGCGGTGGCTTCCTTCGAGCGCGCGGTCGTCGCCGACCCCTCGCTGCCCGAGGCGCACGCGGGCCTGGCCCAGGCCCTCGAGCACCTCGTCGGCCATGGCGCGCCGCCCGCGGCGATGTACGACCGGGCCGCCGCCGCCGCGCGCGAGGCCCTGAGGCTGGACCCCGGCCTGCCCGCCGCCCACACCGCCCTGGCCCACGCCCTCTTCGAGCACGACCGGCGCCTGGAGGAGGCGGAGGCCGCCTTCCGCCGCGCCCTCGCCCTGGACCCGGGCTTCTCCCCCGCCCACCGGGGCCTCGCCCAACTGCTCTCCGCCACCGGCCGCCACCAGGACGCGCTGGCCGCCATCGAGCGCGCGCGCCTCCTCGAGCCGCTCTCCGCCTCCGTGATGGTGGACGCGGCCTGGTTCTACTTCCGCGCGCGGCGATTCCCGGAGGCCATCGCCGCCTCCGAGCGCGTGCTCGCCCTGGAGCCCCGGCGCCAGGACGCGCGCTTCTGCATCGCGGACAGCCAGGCCCGGCTCGGCGACCTCGCCGCCGCCCGCGCCACCGCGGCCACCGCGGTGGAGGCGCTGGGCGACGCGGAGGTGGCGGCGCGGCTGCGCGCCCTGCCCCCCGCGGAGGCGCTGGCCGAGGTCGAACGCTGGCACCTCGCGCGCGCGGAGGCACAGTCGGCGGGCGGCTACGCCCCGCCCTTCCCCTTCGCCATCGGCCACGCCAAGCTGGGCGACGCGGTGGGCGCGGCGCGCTGGCTGGAGCGCGCGCGGCAGGAGCACGACCTGGTGCTCCTGCTGGTCGAGGTGCACCCGGCCTTCGACGCGGTGCGGGACGACCCGCGCGTGCGCGCGGTGGTGCGCGCGGCCGGCCTGGAGGGCATGGCCGGCGGCGCGGGCCCGCGGGAACCGGTGGCGGCGGGCTCCTGAGCGCCGGTCCGTCCCGGACTACGAGCCGGCGGCCTGCGCGATGTAGCGGTCCACCGCCTGCTCCAGCACGGGCAGGGGCACGGAGCCGTTGAGCAGGACCGCGTCGTGGAAGGCGCGCACGTCGAAGCGCGGACCCAGCGCCTCCTCCGCCTTCTTGCGGAGGCTACGGATGGTCAGCTCGCCGATCTTGTATGACAGCGCCTGCCCCGGCCAGGAGATGTAGCGGTCGGTCTCCGTCTCCACCTCGTGCAGCGAGAGCGCCGTGTTGCCGGCCAGGTAGTCCATGGCCTGCTGCCGCGTCCAGCCCTGGGCGTGGAGCCCGGTGTCCACCACCAGGCGGCAGGCGCGCCACATCTCGTAGGTGAGGCGGCCGAAGTTGCTGTAGGGGTCCTGGTAGAAGCCGGCCTCCAGGCCGAGGCGCTCGGAATAGAGGCCCCAGCCCTCGCCGAAGGCCGACAGGTACGAGTAGCGGCGGAAGGGCGGGATGCCCTCGAGCTCCTTGGCCAGCGCGCCCTGGAGGTGGTGGCCGGGGACGGCCTCGTGCAGGGTGAGCGCTTCCAGGTTGTAGAGGGGCCGGGTCTCCAGGGCGTAGGTGTTCACCCAGTAGGTGCCGGCCTGGGTGCCCCCCAGGGGCGCGCCGACGTAGCGGCCCGCCGTGTACTTGGGGGCGATCGAGTCCGGCACCGGCTCCACCCCGTAGGGCTGGCGCGGCAGCGTGCGGAAGAGGGAGGGCAGCTTGGCGTCCATGCGCTTGGCGATGAACGAGGCCTGCCGCAGCAGCTCTTCCGGGGTCTTGGGGTAGAAGCGGGGATCCGTGCGCAGGAACTCGAGGAAGGCCGCGAAGTCCCCCTGGAAGCCCAGGCCCTTGATGACCTCGTCCATCTCCGTCCGGATGCGCTTGACCTCGCCGAGGCCGATCTGGTGCACCTTCTCCGCGTCGAGGTCCTCCCGCGTGGTGAACGACCGCACGAGGTAGTCGTAGTAGGCGCGGCCGTCGGGCATCTCCGAGGCGCCCAGGGTCTTGCGGAGCCCGGGCAGGTACTCCCTCGTCAGGAACTCGTGGAGGCGGCGGTAGCCCGCCACCGCTCCCCCGGCGATGGCCTCGCGGCCCGCCGCGCGCAGCCGCGCGTGCTCGGCGACGGGCACGCCCACGGGGAAGCGCGCGAACGGCTTCCAGAGCACGCTCTTCTCGGGGTCGGACACCAGGTGGGGCGCCACGGTGTTCTCCACGCCCCGCAGGGCCACCTGCGCCGGCGTCATGCCGCGGCGCAGGCCCTCCTTCATGAGGGCCACGTTGTCGTCCACGAGCCGGGGGAAGGCGCGGAGGCGCGCGACGTAGTTCTCGTAGTCGCGGACGGTGCGCAGGGGCATCGACTCCGCCAGGCGCGCGAACTCGGAGTGGAAGCCGGAATCGGCGTTGAGGGGGATCAGGTGGCCCCCGAACCGATGCGACTCCACCTGGTCGCGCAGCTGCCGCTCGAAGATGGCGGCGCTGTCGCGGTCCAGGGGCGAGAGGGAGCCGCGATCGATGGTGCCCAGCTCGGCCAGGTATGCGGCGGCGGCCGCCGCGCGCCGGTCGTAGTCGGCCGGCCCCTCCGCCGCGAGGAGGTGGTCGTAGTCGTGCACGCCCACGGAGGTCGCGAGCTGCGGCTCCTCCTTCAGTCTCGCCTGCCACTCGCGCGCGAAGAGGTCCTGGAGCCGGGCGGCCGCGTCGGCGGCCAGGGCGGGCGTGGAGGGGACGGCCAGGGCGATGGCGAACACGAGGCGATGAAGGCTCATGGATCGGATGATATCGGAGGCGGGCCCGCCCCCGCCGCGCGTCAGGCCAGGGACCGCCGGACGCGCTCGCCCATCCCGCGCAGCCGCTCCACGGGCTCGTTGGAGTACACGAAGCGCACGTGGCGGTCGGCCACCGCACCTCCCCATCCCGTCATGGGTGTGGCCGCGATGCGGCCGATCCGCAGCAGGCGCTCCGAGGCCTCGGCGGGCGAGAGGCCGAGGGCCGTCACGTCGAGGAGCAGCGACCAGCCCCCGCCCGGGCGCACCACGGGAAGGCCGTCCAGCTCCGCCAGCACCACGTCGCGGCGGCGCTGCCACTCCGCCACCGCCCCCTCCACGTCCGCAGGGGGGAGGGCGAGGGCGGCCGCCGCGCCGGACTGGGTCAGGCCGGTCGGCGTCACCACGTTGTAGATGTGGGCCTTGGCCACGTCGGCCATGACGGCGGCGGGGCCCACCACCCAGCCGATGCGCCAGCCGATCATGCGCAGCTCCTTGGAGACCGAGCCCACGACCAGCGTGCGCTCGCGCATGCCGGGCAGGGCCGCCGCCGCCACCGGCCGCCGGCCGTCGAAGAGGATGCGCTCCATGGCCGCGTTGTAGACGAGCCAGCGCCCCGCCCGGCAGAGGTCCGCCGCCGCCTCCCAGGCGGCCCGGTCCAGGACGGCCCCACTGGGCATGGAGGGGCTCATCAGCATCAGCGCCCGCGCGCGGGGCCCCGTGGCGGCGCGGAGGTCGTCGGGGTCGAGGCGCCACTCCCCGCCCTCCACGTGCAGCGGCGCCAGCCGGGGCTCGCCCCCCGCCAGGCGCACGCGGTTGACCATGCCCGCGTAGGTGGGGTCGGTGAGGACGACCTCGTCCCCGGCCTCCGTCACCGCGAGCACGGCGTCGAAGAGCCCCTCCATCCCCCCGCAGGTGATCACCACCTCGGTGTCGGGGTCGTAGGCCAGGCCCGTCCCGCGGCCCACGTGCCCCGCGACCGCCTCGCGCAGTGCCCGCGTGCCCGTGAAGGGCAGGTAGCTGTTGGCGTCGTCCTCGCCCACCGCGCGCCGCGTGGCCTCCACCGCCGCCGCGGGGGGCGGCACGTCGGTGTCCAGGTTCTCCATGCGGAGCACGCCGGGATCGTCCCCGGCCGCCGCCGCCACGCGGTCGATGCCGAAGCCGGGGATGCCGGCCAGGCGTCCCGTCATCGCCCTGGCGCCATGCGATCGCCCCTCAGGCGCCCGGGCGGGGGCGCCCCTTCTCCGATTCCGTCAGACGAAGGATCAGGGAGAACTTCAGCCTCCACTCGGAGTGGTGGCGCTCGCCGACCGCCGCCGGGAGATAAGGCGACGCGGAGACGTCCATGGCGATATTGCCGGAGTGCAGGAAGCTCCCCCAGCGGTACTGCAGGGCGGCGTCGAGCTTCACGCGATTGGTATTGTAGCCGCCGCCCACCGCCAGCATCACGTAGTCCACGCGGTCGAGGGTGTAAGGGCTCCGCCCTCCCTGGGGCTCCCAGGCCGCTCCGAACCGCAAGGGCACCACGAAGCCCTCGCCGAGGAACAAGCGCTCCGCGCCCGCGTTGATGGAGAGGGTGTCGCGGGTGACCGTGCTCTCCGCGGGCAGCCCGTCGAAGAGGTTCACCCGCCCCGTCACCGGGGTGTCGATGACGCTCCCGCTCCAGTCGTCCCAGGTGAAGTCGAGGGCCACCGTCCACGCCGTGGCCGGCCGCCACGCCCCGCCCACCCCCACGCCGCGCGCGAAGCGGAGGGTTCCTTCCGCGACCGTTTCCGCCACCACGGCGGACGCGCTGCTCTGCATGCTCGCCGTCGCCTCGTAGTCGGAGCGGAGCGGGGACTGGTGCACGAGCCCCACGCTCCAGCGCGGGAACGTGAGCATGAGCCCCACGGCGAAGTTCTCGCCCCGTATGCGGTTGTCCTCGCGGAAGCGGCGGGACGCGGGCGGCTGCGGTGCGTCGAGGCGGATCGCGCTGGCGACCTCCTCGTTCGACCAGTCGCCGCGCCAGAAGTTCACCCCCAGGCCGAGGGCGAGATGCGCGCTGAGCTTCGCCGCTCCGGCCACGGACACGGTATCCACGCTCCCCAGCGCGTCGTTGTTGGAATCCATCCGCACCGGAGGCGGGCCTTCCGGGGTGAGCGGCTCGCGCGTGAAGGAGACGTTCTCGCGGTACTCCAGCGTGTACAGCCGCCGCCACGAGGCCTGGAAGGTCAGCGGCTTGCCGAAGGCGGTGAAGGGCACGGCCAGGCTCGCGAAGTCGAGGAAGGTGTTCTGGTAGGACGAGTGGGCGGGACTGTAGACGGAGAGGCCGTCGCCGGACCGGAAGCCGAGCGCGCTCACCGACTGGTGGGACGTCGTGCCGACGATCGACAGCTCCGGCTTGCGGAGCTGCGCGAGACCCGCCGGGTTCCAGGAGGCGGCGGTGCCGTCGTCGGAGATGGCCATGAAGGCGTTGGCCATGCCCGCCGCGCGCGCGCCCGAGCCCCAGCGCGTGAAGACCAGTCCCTGCGCGGAAGCGCTCGTGGCACCCGAGAGCAGCGCGGCCAGCACCGCCGCGCCGGAGCGCGCGAGCATGCGGCGGAGTATAGACGACCGCCATCGCGGACCCTCGCCCGCCCGCGGCCGCCGCCGCGGGACGGGCGGCACGCTCAGGCCGCGCGCCCGAGCCATTCGCGCAGGGCCACCACCAGCTCCTCCGCGTGCGCCGTCCGCTCCTCGGGTGACTTGCGCAGGAGCCGCAGGACGATGGCCTCCAGCTCCGAGGGCACCCCCTTCTCGAGCCGCGAGGGCGGCGCGGGCTCCTCCGTGCAGTGCTGGCGGAGGATGGCGAAGGCGGCCTCGGCGCGGAACGGCGTGCGGCCCGTCAGCAGCTCGTAGAAGACGACACCGAGGGAGTAGAGGTCGCTGCGCGCGTCCGTGCCGTGGCCCTCGATGGTCTCGGGGGCCACGTACTCCGGCGTGCCCAGGAAGGCCCCCGTGGCGGTGAGGCCCTCGAAGCGTCGCGCGCGGGCGATCCCGAAGTCCATGACCTTCGCGGTGCCGTCGGGGAGGAGCATGATGTTCGAGGGCTTGAGGTCGCGATGGACCACGCCCTTGCTGTGCGCGTAGTCGAGGGCCTCCGCCACCTGGGCCACGACGGTCGCCGCCGCCCGCGGTGCCGACGCCCCCTGGCTCCGGATGAGGGCGCTCAGCGTCTGCCCGGCCAGGAGCTCCATCGTGTAGTAGGGCACGAGGGACACCACCCCCCGCTCGAGGATGCGCACGATGTTCGGGTGGTTCATGGAGCGGCTGATCTCCGCCTCCCGCGTGAACCGCTGCAGGAACTCGGGATCGTCGAGGAGGCTCCCGAGGGGCCTCTTCAGGGCCACCTGCTCGCCCCGGCGCTCGGCCCGGTACACCGAGGCCATGCCTCCCCGGCCCAGCAGCTCGAGGAGGCGATAGTCGCCGAACCATTCCTGTCCGTGCTCGTCGCGCCGCACGCCGGGGCTGACGAGGCCCGGCCGCGTGTCCGCCCGGTCGCCGGGGTCCGTCGTGGGCGGCCGTGGCGTGGCCGGCGCGGAGACCGGCCCTCCCCCTGGCCGGCGCAGGGCCATCCACGCCAGCACACCCACCAGGGCCAGCGCCACCAGGACGAAACCCAGGAGCGCGCCCCGGTCGCTGAAGGCCCCGGCCTCCCTCAGCGTCGCGTGGAAGGTGGCGCCGCCACCCGGGGCCACGTCGATCTCGCCCACCGCGTCCAGATAGCCTGGAAGGGAGAGGCGGACGTGGTGCCGGCCGGCCGCGACTCCGCTCTTCACGATCCGGCCGGACTGCGGATCGGTGGAGCCGATGGGATCGTCGTCCACGTAGGCGGCCGCGCCCGGCGGCGTGGAGAGAATGGCCAGCGTTCCCGTCGGGGGCGCGGCGCCGGCCGGGCTCGCCTCCACGCGGGGGACGGGGGTCGTGCGCGGGCCCGGCGCGCCGGGCGCGGGCGGCGTGGCCGACGCGCCCTGGCGGGCCGGCTCGGGGACGAGGGAGGGGAGAGGCGGGGGCGGGCTGGGCGACGCGATCGGCACCGCGGGCGGCTCGGGTACGGGCGCGGAAACGGCGGGTGTGGGCATCGTGGTGGCCGGCGGCGGCGACCGCTGCGGGGCTGTCGCCGCTTCGAGACGCGCGAGGAGCTTCAGTCGCTGCTCGGCCGGCTCGCGGTTCCACGAGGCCGACGACTCCAGGGCCCGGCGCGCCCCCTCCAGGTCTCCCAGGGCCAGGCAGGCGTCGGCCAGGTGGAGGTAGGGGTAGTAGCGCGCCTCCACGTTGGTGCCGTAGGTGACGACGTTGCGTCCGGGCTCGGCGCGGAGGGAGATGGCGCGGCGCAGCCGCCCGATGGCCCGCGCGTAGTCGCCTCGCTGCAACGCGGAGACGCCGGCGCGGTACGCCTCGTGCCATTCCTCCGCCGTCGCGGGAGCGGCGGCCAGCAGGAGCCCGGCCAGGAGGCCCGCCCGCTGCCGCCGTCCGGCCGCCCGCCTCAGGCCTCGAGCTCCGCCAGCACCTCGGCGGGATGGGTGGCCGCGTTCACCTTGGGCCACGCCTTCTTCACCCGCCCGTCGCCGCCGATCAGGTAGCTGATGCGGCGCGGCGCGCCCGCGCTCGCGTCGTCGGCGGCGCCGTAGGCCACCCCCAGCGCGCGCCCGGTGTCGCAGAGGAGGGGGAACGGGAACTGGAACTTGCGGGCGAAGGCCGCGTTCTCCTCCACGCTGTCGAAGCTCGCCCCCAGCACCTGCACGCCCAGCGCGCGGTAGTCCTCGTATTGGTCGCGGAACCCGCAACCCTCGCGCGTTCAGCCGGGGGTGTCGGCCTTGGGGTAGAACCAGAGCAGCACGTCCTGCCCCGCGAAGTCGGAGAGGCGCACCGTGCGCCCCGTGTGGTCCTGGACCTCGAAGTGGGGGGCGGCGTCGCCGGGCCTGAGCATGGGCACCTCCGGCCCGCGATTATAGTTGACGCGCGGGCGGCCGCGCATATAGTTTATGTCTAAACAATGAAGCACGCGGGACGGCGGGCGCTGGTCACGGGGGGCGGGAGCGGCATCGGGCGGGCGGTGGCCCTGGACCTGGCCCGCGAGGGCTGCGCGGTCTGGGTGGCCGGCCGGCGCCGCGAGCCGCTGGAGGCCGTGGTGGAGGAGGCGGCGCGCGCGGGGGGCAAGGCGGAGGCGGTGACCGCCGACGTCTCGCGCGTGGAGGACGTGCGCGCGCTCTTCCGCACCACCGGCCGCGTGGACATCCTGGTCAACGGCGCGGGGATCGCCGTCTCCGCCCCCCTGGCCCGCACCAGCGACGAGCTCTGGCGCTCCATCCTGGAGACCAACCTGAGCGGCGCCTTCTACTGCCTGCGCGAGGCCATCCCCGCCATGGTGGAGAGGGGCTGGGGCCGCGTGGTCAACGTGGCTTCCGTGGCGGGCAAGGCCGGCGCGGCCTACATAGCGGCCTACGCCGCCAGCAAGCACGGCCTGCTCGGGCTCACGCGGGCGGCGGCGCAGGAGCTGGCGGACAAGGGCGTCACCGTCAACGCGGTCTGCCCGGGCTACGTGGACACGCCCATGACGGACCAGAACCTCGAGCGGATGTCGGCCAAGACCGGCCGCAGCGTGGACGAGCTGCGGCGCCACCTCGAGGCCATGAGCCCCCAGAAGCGCCTCTTCACCAGCGAGGAGGTGTCGGCCCTGGTGGTCTACCTGTGCGGCGAGGAGGCGCGGGGCATCAACGGCCAGGCCCTCAGCCTCGATGGCGGCATGGTCCCGTGACCGCGTGCCGCTGAGGCCGGTCAACCCGGAGTCGCTGGCGCGGCCGCGCGGGTACAACCACGGCATGCGCGGCGCGGGCGAGCTCCTCTTCGTGGCCGGGCAGGTCGGCTGGGACGGCGAGGGCCGCTTCCCCGCCTCCGACCTGGTGGGGCAGTTCGCGCAGGCCCTGGACAACGTCCTCGAGGTGGTGAGGGGCGCGGGGGGGGGGCCGGAGTCGGTGGCCCGCATGGTGGTCTACCTCACCGACAAGGCCGAGTACCTGCGCCGGCCCCAGGAGCTGGGCGCGGTCTGGCGCGCACGGCTGGGCCGGCACTTCCCGGCCATGGCCGTGGTGGAGGTCAAGTCGCTGCTGGAGGACGGCGCCCTCGTCGAGATCGAGGCGGTGGCGGTCCTGTGAGGGCGGCCGGCAACGGCGAGCTGGCCGTCTCCGTCTGGGTGCGTCTCCTCAAGGCGCACGGGCTCATGCTCCGCGAGCTGCGCCGCCGGCTGCCGGGCGGGCTGACCCTCCCCCAGTTCGACGTGCTCGTGCAGCTCCACCGCGCGGAGAACGGGATGACCCACGGCGAGCTGAGCCGCGCCCTCCTGGTGACCGCGGGCAACCTCACCGGCCTCGTGGAGCGCCTGGCCGGGCTCGGCCTCGTGGAGCGCAAGGCCGTCCCCGGAGACCGCCGCGCCGTGCGCCTGCGTCTCACCGCCCAGGGGCGCCGCGCCGTGCAGCGCGTCCTCCCCCGTCACCGGCGCGACGTGGCCCGCCTCATGCGCGGGGTGACGCAGACCGACCTGTCGCGCCTGCGCGCCTCGCTGGGCCGCCTCAACCGCGCGCTGGAGGGGCCGTGAACCCCCGGAGCTTCCGCTACGCGGAGGAGGGGGCGGTGGCCACGCTCACCCTCGACCGGCCGGAACGGCTCAACGCCCTCACCTTCGACGTGTACCGCGAGCTGACGGAGACCTTCCGGGCCCTGGCCGGCCGCCCCCGCGTGCGCGTGGCCGTGGTCACCGGCGCCGGGCGGGCCTTCTGCACGGGGGGGGACGTGCAGGACATCATCGGCAGCCTGCTCCACCGCGACGCCCGCGGCCTCCTCGAGTTCGCGCGGATGACCTGCGACCTGGTGCGCGCCATGCGCGCCCTCCCCCTGCCCGTGGTGGCCTCCCTGAACGGCACGGTGGCGGGCGCGGGGGCCTGCATCGCCCTGGCCTCCGACCTGCGGTTGGCCGCGGAGGGGGCGCGCATCGCCTTCCTCTTCGTGAAGGTGGGCCTCTCCGGCGCGGACATGGGAGCGGCCCACCTGCTGCCCCGCCTGGTGGGCCTGGGCCGCGCCGCGGAGCTGCTCATGACCGGCGAGTTCGTCGACGCCGGGGAGGCGTACCGCATCGGGCTGTACAACCGGGTCGTGCCCGAGGCGCGCCTGGCGGAGGAGACGGCCGCCCTCGCCGAGCGGCTGGCCCGCGGGCCGCGGCCCGGGCTGGCCGCCACCAAGCGCGCCCTGGAGCGGGAGGCGGTCATGGACCTCGAATCGGCGCTGGACGAGGAGGCCCGCGTGCAGGCCGAGCTCATGGCCGGTCCCGACTTCCGCGAGGGGTTCGCCGCCTTCATGGAGAAGCGGCCGCCGCGGTTCGGCGGCGGGGAGGAGGACGGCGGCCGATGACGAAGCCCACCGCCCTGCGCGACCCGTTCCTGGAGGACCGGCACCGCGACCTGGCCGACCGCGTGCGCGTGTTCGGCGACATGCGCCTGCGCGGCTCCGCCGCCGACGAGGCGGATCCCGACGAGCGCACGCGCGAGGTGGTGCGCCTGCTCGCGGAAGCGGCCCTGCTGGGGGCGGCCCTCCCCCCGCCCCACGGGTTCCTCGACCTGCGCTCGCTGGTCACCGTGCGCGAGGGCCTGGCCTACTTCTCCGCCCTGGCCGACACGGCCTTCGCCATGCAGGGCCTGGGCGCGCACCCCATCAGCCTGGCCGGCACCGACGTCCAGCGCGCGCGCTGGCTGCCCGAGGTGGCCAGGGGCCACATCCTGGCCGCCTTCGCGGTCACGGAGCCCGAGGCCGGCTCCGACATGGCCGCCGTGCGCACGCGCGCGGAGAAGGACGGGCCGGTCTGGCGGCTCTCCGGGATCAAGACCTTCATCTCCAACGCGGGCATCGCCGGGCTCTACACGGTGCTGGCACGCACCGGCGCCGCGGAGGACCAGCGCGCGCTCTCCATGTTCCTGGTGGACGCGGAGGCGCCGGGCATCTCCGTGCGCCGCCTCGAGGCCTCGGCCGCGCACCCGCTGGGGGAGGTGCGACTGGACGGCACGCCCGCCGTCCTGCTGGGGGAGGAGGGCCGCGGGTACAAGGTGGCCCTGGCCACCCTCGACACCTTCCGGCCCTCGGTGGGCGCGGCGGCCTGCGGCCTCGCCGCGCGCGCCCTCGACGAGTCGCTGCGCTGGGCCCTCTCCCGCCGCCAGTTCGGCCAGCCCCTCTCCGGCTTCCAGTCCATCCAGATGTCCCTGGCCGACATGCACACCGAGCTGCAGGCGGCGCGGCTGCTCGTGCGCCAGGCCGCCTGGTCCCGGGACACCGGCCAGGAGCGGATCGCGCGCGAGGGAGCGGCGGCCAAGCTCTTCGCCACGGAGGCCGCGCAGCGCGTGGTGGACCGCGCCGTGCAGATCCACGGGGGCCAGGGAGTGATGCGCGGCTCCACGGTGGAGCGGCTCTACCGGGAGGTGCGCGCGCTGCGCATCTACGAGGGCACGAGCGAGATCCTGAAGATCGTGGTGGCGCGCGAGCTGCTGAAGGAGAGCCGGTGACAGAGCACCACACGCACGCGGAGATGTCCCCCGAGTACCGCCAGACGGTGGTCCAGCTCATGGAGAGCCAGGCCTACCGCGAGCTGGCCGCCGCCCACATGTTCGGCTACGGGCTGCAGCACGTGCCCGAGCGCTGGCTCAAGTTCATGGTCTGGCACATCCAGGAGGAGTCCGAGCACTACCAGGCGGTGGCCCGGATGTACCGCGAGTTCACGGGGGAGGAGGTCGAGCCGCGCGTGCGCGCGCGCCTGGCCGGCAAGCCGGTTCCCTTCGCGGAGAGCTGGTTCGAGCTGGCCATGGCCCAGTTCCTCTACGACCGCGGCGGCTTCTGGCAGCTCAAGGAGTACGAGGAGTGCTCGTTCGTGCCGTACCGCGGCGTGATCCAGAAGATCGTCAAGGAGGAGGCGGGCCACCAGAGCCTGGGCGAGAAGATCGTGGTGGAGCTGTGCCAGTCCGGAGGCTACGACGACGTCAAGCAGGCCACCTTCGAGAAGTGGCTGCGCATCGGGCTGCTCTCCTTCGGGCGCCCGGGCACGGCCGGCAACCGGTTCGCCATCGCCCAGGGGCTGAAGAAGCGCGACTCGGGCGAGTGCATGCGCGACTTCGTGGCGGACATCCGCCCCGCGGTGGAGGCGGCCGGCCTGCGCTTCCCGGACCCCGCGGGGCTGGAGATGGAGCTGCCGGCGGGGCTGTGGTGAGGAGGCCGGCCGTCGGGCGGCCGCCGGCGGCGTGCGTCCGCCCTGCGAGGTGACCCATGGGACGGATCGTCGACCTGTGCGGTGAGATCGCGGCGGAGGCGGAGGAGGGCGAGGGCGGGCTGGTGCTCCCCCCCGACGCCTGGGACCGGCTGCGCGAGGAGTGGACGGACGAGGAGATCGAGGACGCCCTCAACCTCGTGCGCGAGAACCTGCTCCAGTCGGAGCTGGTGGAGTCGGCGGACAGCCTGTCCGCGCGCCTGCTGGAGGTGCTGGGGACGCTGGGCGAGGCGGAGGCCTTCCAGCGCGCGGGGGCGGGCGGAGCCGCCTTCAGCCTCGACGTGATCGGCCAGCTCGCGCGGCGCGTGGCCCGCCTCGAGGAGGTGCTGGAGGCCTTCCGGGACGGGCCCGGCCCCGACCGCCGCGGCTTCGAGGCGCTGCAGCGACGGCTGGCCGACTACGGCATCGAGGAGGAGATGGGCGACACGGAGCCCATCCCGCCCAGGCCCGACGACGAAGACGAAGACGAATGACCCCGTGACGCTCGCCCGTGCCCGGGCGGACGCCCTCCTCTTCCAGCCCTTCCCCGTCGGCGGCGGCGGGCGCGTCCTGCCCAACCGCATCTGGCTGCCGGCCATGGTGACCTGGCGCGGCACGGAGGACGGGTTCGTCACCCCCGCCGTGCGCGAGATCTACCTCCGCTACGCCCGGGGCGGAGCGGGCATGATCGTCCTGGAGGCCACCGGGGTGCGCGACGTGGCCAGCGGCCCCCTCCTGCGGCTGAGCCACGACCGCTACGTGCCCGGCCTGCGCGCGCTGCGCGAGGAGATGCGCGCCGCCGCGGACTCCGTGGTGGTCCCCCAGATCATCGACTTCCTCAAGATCGCCACGCGCAAGCCCACGCGCGCCTTCATGGAGGGCATGGTCCGGCGCGGCCACCTCCCGGAGCGGGTGCTCGAGCTGGGCGACGCCGAGTTCGAGGCGCGCCACGAGGAGCTCCTGCCGAGCCCCCGCCACCGGCGGGAGTTCCTCTACGGCTACCGCCAGACCATCGAGGACCTGGAGGACGCGGAGATCGCGCGCATCCCGGGGTGGTTCGCGGGAGCGGCGCGGCGGGCGCGGGAAGCGGGGTTCGACGGCGTGGAGCTGCACTTCGCCCACGCCTACACCATGGCCTCCTTCCTCTCCGTCACCAACGCGCGCACCGACGCGTACGGGGGCAGCCTCGAGAACCGCATGCGGCTCCCCCTCGAGGTCGTCCGCGCCGTGCGCGAGGAGGTGGGGCGGGAGTTCCTGGTGGGCTGCCGCTACCTGGGATCGGAGGACATCCTGGGCGCGGACGGCCGCATCCACGGCAACACGCTGGAGGACGCGCGGATGATCGGCGTCGAGCTGTGCCGCGCCGGCCTCGATTTCCTCTCCATCTCCCGCGGCGGCAAGTTCGACGACGCCCTCCAGCCCCGGGTGGGCGAGGCCATGTACCCCTACACCGGGCACAGCGGGCACACCTGCATCCCGCGCCACAAGAAGGACCCCTTCGGCGTCAACGTGCCCCTGGCCACCGGCATCCGCGAGGCCGTGCGCGCGGCCGGCTTCCGCACCCCGGTGGTGACCACGGGCAAGATCCACACCTTCGAGCAGGCGGAGGGCATCCTGCGCGAGGAGAAGGCCGACCTGGTGGGCATGGCGCGCGCGCTGCTCGCCGACCCCGACCTGCCGCGCAAGTGGCGCGCGGGCGCGGACGAGGCCGCGCGCGCCTGCGTCTTCTGCCCGTTCTGCGAGGAGGAGGACGAGCGCCACCGCGTGGTGACCTGCACGCTCTGGCCCAAGGCCCCGCAGGGTGGGCGGGCCCGCCTCACGCCGGGGGTGTGGGAGGCGGAGCCGGCTCCGGAGTAGGCGCGTTGTCCACGGCCTCGTCCGGGAGATGGAGGCCGAAGCGCCCCTGGATCCAGCCACCTCCCAGCAGCACCGCGAGCAGCCCGAGGAGGGACGCTCGGAAGAGGAGTCCCTGCCCGGAGAGCAGCTCCCACACCGAGAGGGCGAGCAGGGCGGCGAGGCCGGCGATGAAGGCGAGCATCAGCGCCGTCTGGAGCGGTGAGCCCCGGCCCGGCCCGAGCCAGCCCCACCGGGGCCGCCCCTCCGCGTCGCGCGAGGGATCGGCGAAGCTGAGCCCGTTCCGGAAGGCCGCGTCGAACAGCGTCTTCATGACCACGGCGCGGTCGAGGTACGCGCCGTGGGAGAGCTGGGGACTGGGCCAGGCGTAGCTCGCGACCTGGACGTTGTCCACGCGCTGCACGCGCAGGTGGGCGCCGTTGAGGGTCTCGATGGAGCCGCTGATGGGATCGCCCCGGTCCCAGAAGTTGATCCAGTGGACCCAGGGCTGCCGGCCCACCTGCGAGAAGGGGACCTCGCCGATGTCTCCCCGCAGCGTCTCCACCAGGCTGTCGTAGGTCCAGTAACGCGACCGCTGGACGGCGAAGAAGTAGTTGATCTTGTCGATGGGGCTGCCGAAGGTGACGAAGTGTTGCACCTTCCGGAGGGGGAGCGGCCCCCGCAGGGGGTCGCTGCCGCCGTGGGCGATGTTGTGGCCGCGCAGCTCGAGGAGGGCGTCCAGGGCCACCGCCGAGCCCAGGCTGTGGGCGGCCACCACCACGCGGTCGCACCGCGTGTCGGCGAGCACGTGCTTGAGCGTCCCCACCGCGCTGTCGAGGATCTTGCGCCGGCGCTCGTAGCGCGGCTCCGTCTCCTGGTAGGTCACGAACTGCTGCACGTCCCCGAAGTAGCTCTTCAGGAACCGGCGCACCCCGCTGAGGGAGAGGACGAGGACGGCCAGGGTGGTGAGGTTGGCGGGCGTGGGCTCGAGGTACTCCTTCAGGGGCGCCCACCGCCCAGGGGCCGAGGCGAGCAGGCCGGGCAGGGCGAGGAACGCCCGGTACAGCGCCGCCCCGGCCAGGACCAGGAAGCTCGCCACCGACCCCAGCACGAACCAGAGGGCCAGGAGGCGGGTCATCTCGCGGCGCACGTGATAGCCGCGCCAGCGCCGGGCGAGGTCGAGCAGGGGCTCCGCTTCCTTCCCCACCCTTCGGATGTGCTCGAGGAAGTCGGGGAAGCGGCCGCGCGGATGGCTTCGCGCGGCCTGGAAGCCACGGTAGCGGTCGACCAGCGAACCGACGTGCTCCGCGTCCCGTCCGTCGGCGCCCACCATCTCCACGAGGTCCGCGCGGCGCAGGCGCTCGAAGTGCCGCCACGGGCTCAGGACCACCGAGAGCGGTCGAAGGCCCTGGCGCAGGAGCCACCACGCGACCTCCCGGGCCGTCGTTCCCTCGCTGGCGGCGGGCGCCCAGTAGGCCTCGTAGAACCGCACGCGGCCACGGCTTGGAGTCGTCTCCCCCGCCACCTCGTAGCGCGCCTCCATGCAGGCGACGGTGCCGGACTGGTCCCGGTCGCCCCGAAGGCGCTCACGGCGCGTCTTGATGTCGCGGAGGCGGGGAGACGGGAACCGGGGTTCCTTCGCCCGATGGCAGCGGAAGACCCATGCGTCCAGCGCCTGCACCATCTGGGCCACCGACTCGTAGTGGCGCTGCTCGCCCATGCCGTGGAAGAAGACCACGGCGGCGTAGTGGCCTTCCTGGGGCCGCGGAGCGGCCTGGGGCGGGGTCGTCGCGGGCTCCGCGGGGCCGGGCGGGCTCGTCACGACAGGTCGCTGATGCCGCGGCCGTAGAGGGCCCGCGCCCGCTGTGAATCGTTGGCCACGTCGTCGAGCATGATTGGCAGTGTATCGACGGCGACCCCCGGGAAGGCGTGAAACATGTGCGGCGGCAAGTAGTCGGACGTGATCACGGCCAGCACCAGCCGGGCGCTCGAATAGCGTTCGGGCTCGATCCCGAGCGACCGTGCCAGCGCGCGGAAGACGGGGCGGACCTCGCTGGCCTTGGCGCGGAGCTGGGCGTAGGCGCCGTCGATCTTGGCCTGCATGCGCTCCCTTGCCTTGGGTGTGGTCAGGCTGAGATCGAAGTCCTTCACCTCTCCCAGGATCAAGGTGAGCCGTGACCCGTCCACCCGCGCCAGGACGACGTCCAGGTCGCCCGCCGCCAGCTTGCGTCCGTCGATCTGCGTGACGCCGCCCGTCGCCCGCCAGCCGCACTCCCTTCCTGCCTGGGCCGCGATTCTCTCGAAGACCCGGTTCGCCTCCTGCCGGAGCTCCCCGAGTTGGGTCGTCAGCGCGGCCGTCCTGCCGCGCGCCGCGCGCGCTCGATCGTACAGGGCCTCCAGGATCTGGCTCTTGAAGGTACCGACGATGTCCATCACGGTCCGGAACATCTGCCAGGGAACGACGCACCAACTCCGCCCTTCGTCGTCCTCGCCCGTGAACAACGGATAGTAGGCGGTCCAGTTCTGTGTCGCCGCCTTCATGCGCGCGGCCTCCGCGGTTGATGGCGTCTGCTCCTGCTCGCCAAGATCCCAGAAGAGCGGCGCCTCGAACCGCGCGAGCCGAGAGC
>DATBIO010000121.1:0-4746 GCA_036556965.1 Vicinamibacteria bacterium | reverse complement strand
GGCGTGCGACGCGCCCGCGCTGGTGGCCACGGGAAGCAAGCCGTGGGCGCGAGGCGTGCGAGACTAGCCGCGCCGCGCCGCCGCCCTGGCGCGGCCCAGGACGGTGCGATGCGAGGGGACAGTCCCGGGGGACCGATCCGCTGGAGGTTGCACGTCCCCCTGCCGCCGGAGCGCGTCTACCGCGCCCTCGACTCGGACGACGGCCGCGCCGCCTTCTGGGCGGAGTCCGCGGTGGAGCGGGACGGGGTCATCGAGTTCCGCTTCGCCAACGGACAGGCCTGCCGGAGCCCCCTGCTGGAGCGACGGCCTCCCCACGTGTTCGCCCTCTCGTACTTCGGGACGGTGGCGCGCTTCGAGCTGGCGCCCGACGGCGCCGGGGGGACCGACCTCCTCCTGACCCACGAGGGGGTGCCGGCGGAGGACTGGAACGAGGTGCACGCGGGATGGCTGAACGTGCTCTTCCCGCTCAAGGCCTGGCTGGCCCACTCCGTGGACCTGCGCAACCACGACGCGCGCCGCTCGTGGGACGAAGGCTACGCCGACCAATGACGGCCGCGCGATGAGGGCGGGACGCTAGCGGCGCCCGCCCCGCTTCCCCAGGACGCCGATGCCCCACGAGGCTCCCCTCATCACCACCATGGCCGCGGCCTTCGCGGCGGCCTGGGTCCTCGGCGTCCTCGCCCAGCGCCTCCGGCTCTCGCCCATCGTCGGCTACCTCCTGGCCGGGGTGGTCATCGGCCCGTACACGCCGGGCTTCGTGGGCGACGTCGCCCTGGCCAGCCAGCTCGCCGAGATCGGAGTCGTCCTGCTGATGTTCGGCGTCGGCCTCCACTTCCACCTGAAGGACCTCGCGGCCGTGAAGGGCATCGCCATCCCCGGGGCGCTGCTCCAGAGCACGGTGGCCACGCTGCTGGGGCTGGCCACGGGGCACGCCTTCGGCTGGCCGCTCACGGAGGGCCTGATCCTGGGCATGGCCCTCTCCGTGGCCAGCACCATCGTCCTCCTGCGCGGCCTCGAGGCCCACAACCTGCTGAACTCGCCGCCCGGGCACGTGGCCGTGGGCTGGCTCATCGTGGAGGACGTGCTGACGGTGGTGGTGCTGGTGGTCATCCCGGCCCTGGGGCAGCCCTCCGAGCCCCGCGGCGGCCTCCTCGCCACCGTGGCCGTGGCCGTGGCCAAGCTGGGGGCCCTGGTGGCCGTGGTCTTCGTGGCCGGGTCGCGCGTGGTGCCGTGGGTGCTGGTGCAGGTGGCGCGCCTGCGCTCGCGCGAGCTGTTCGCGCTGACCGTGCTCGCCCTGGCCATGGCCATCGCCACGGGGGCCGCCCTCTTCTTCGGCGCGTCCATGGCCCTGGGCGCCTTCCTGGCCGGCATGGTGGTGGCCCAGTCGCCGGTGAGCCAGCAGGCGGCGGCGGACGCGCTGCCCCTGCGCGATGCGTTCGCCGTCCTGTTCTTCGTCTCCGTGGGCATGCTCTTCGAGCCGGGCTTCCTCCTCCGCGAGCCGCTCCTCCTCCTGGCCGCTTTGGGGGTGGTCCTGGTGGGCAAGCCCCTGGCCGCGCTGGCCGTGGTCGCCCTCTTCGGCTACTCGACGCGCACCGCGCTGGTGGTGGCCATCGGGCTCGCCCAGATCGGCGAGTTCTCCTTCATCCTGGGCGAGGTGGCGCGCCACCACGGCCTGCTCTCCGAGACCGGATACAGCCTGCTCGTCGCCTGCGCCCTCGCCTCGATCGCCCTGAACCCCTTCCTCTTCCGCAGCCTGGACGAGCTGGAGGCGTTCCTGCGGGGGCGGCCCAGGGTCTGGCGCCTGCTGAACCTGGCGGCGGGACGGCGCCACGAGGCCATCAACCGCGGCGTGGCCGGCGCGATCGCGGGCCGGCCGGCCGCGCGGGCGGTGATCGTGGGCTACGGCCCCGTGGGACAGGCGGTGGACCGCGCCCTGCGCCAGCTCGGCACGGAGACCGTCGTCGTCGACCTGAACATGGAGACGGTGGCGGAGGTCGTCGGGCAGGGCCGGCTGGCCATCTTCGGGGACGCCAGCCAGGCCGAGATCATGCGGGAAGCGGGCATCGACCGGGCGCGCTACCTCGTGGTCACGCTGCCCCACTCCGTGAACCGCGCCCCCCTGGTGGCGGGGGCGCGGCACCTCAACCCGGATTGCCGCATCTTCGTGCGCGCGCGCTACCTGCAGGAGCGGGCCGAGCTGGCCCAGGTGGGCGCGCACGTGGCCATCTTCGAGGAGGCGGAGGCGGCGGTGGCCCTCACCGCGGGGGTGCTCGCCGACCTGGGCGTGGGACCCGACGCCATCGCCGCGGAGACCGCGCGCGTGCGCCGGGAGACGACCTTGGACTGAGGTCCCGTCAGCCGGCCACGCCGTCCAGGCTGACCACCGGCTCCGCGCTCAAGACCTCGGCGCTGTGGGCCAGGCCCGCGGGCACGGCCAACATGTCACCGGGGCCCAGGATCACCGACTTCCCCGCCACGCGGATCAGGAAGCGGCCGCTGAGCACGGCGTCCATCTTGTCCACGCCGTGCGTGTGGCGGGCGAAGAAGGTCCCCGGCGGGTAGTCGAAGCGCGTGCACCGGTAGCCGAGCGCCTCGAGCTTGCGGCGGAGGGAGGCCTCGCTCAGCTCGCCGTCCCGGCCCGGGTCCCAGCGCAGCACTTCGAGGGTCACGGCCGCCTCAGCGCCCCCGCAGCTGCAGGGCGGCCTGCAGCTCGGAGGCCTTGAACAGGCGCACGTCGCCGAAGTCGGAGGTCCGGCGCCCGGCCATCACGTGCAGGGTGCGCGCGGTGATGTACCCGAAGTTCTCGCGGTAGCCGTCCCCCTTCAGGTCGTCGTACATGCGGCGCAGGGTGTCGAGCTGGGCGTCGAGGTAGGTGCCCGCCCGCGGCCGCGCCAGGCTCTCGCGCGCGGGGCCCGGCTTCCCCACCCGGCGCGGGAGGTATTGCGCGGCCAGGCGGCTCAGGCGCGCGCGCGCCGGATCGGCGGGGGAGGCGGGAGCCGCCTTGCGGTCGGCGAGGAGGGCGGGCACGCGCTCCACGTTGGAGCGGTTGATCTCCGCCGATTCCACCACCCAGCCCATGTTCATGACCGTGGTCTCGCGACTCACGTTCTCGGCCACGCTCTCCACGAACGGCTTCACCGCCGTCTCGAAGGAGGAGGCCACGCCGTTGAAGCGGTTCAGGACGTAGTAGACGAGGAAGCTCTGTACCGCGTTGGCCACCAGGGCCACCACGGGGTGGAAGCCGAGGGCGTGGTGGAGGTCGGCCACGAAGGCGTCGAGGTTGTGCACGGAGGAGTCGTACACGTCCTCCACCCGGTCGATGAGGCCGTTGACGAAGTCGGCGGCCAGCCCCTTGAGGTCCGCATAGACGGGGGAGCCGGGGGCGAAGACCGCGCGCAGCTTGCGGAAGAGGATGGCCTTCACGATGTCGGCCGCGGCCAGGGTGGCCGCGGGCAGGTGCGGGGTGAACACGAGCAGGCCGCTGTTCGAGTAGGGCAGGAAGTCGATGACGCTGGCGTCCAGCCCCGCCTTCAGGTCGAGCACGATGAAGTTGGCGTCCAGGCCGTTGATGGCCTCGATGAGCTGCTCGCGGCGCGCGGGGGTGAAGTTGGTGATGTCCTCGATCAGGTGCTTGGGGGAGGCGATGAAGCCGAAGCTGGCGAAGCGGCCGTGCGGGTCGAGGCGCGCGTCCAGGCGCGTGATGCAGTCCTCGAGCCGGTGGCCCTTCTTGAAGAAGTGGTAGAGGTCCTTGTCCACCGGGGTGTCCAGGCCGCTGCGGATGGAGGAGGTTCCGGTGTCCAGGTCCACGAGCACGGTGCGGCCGTGCGCGGAGAGGCTGAGGGCGTAGTTGAGGGCGATGGTGGTCTTGCCCACCCCGCCCTTGCCCGACGAGATGGGGATGATCCGCCGCTCGATGCCCATCTAGAGTGCGCGCGGACGCTGGCCAGTCGCGATCAGCGGCGCTCCAGCTCGAAGGTGCCGACGGCGCTCGCCCCCGAAGGGTCCGTGGCGATGCGGCCCTTGAGCTTCTGGCCGTCCCAGCTCCCGGCATAGTAGCGGACGCCCCGCGCCGTCTGCAGCGAGAAGCGCAGGTTGCCGCGGCGGGAGACCTCGAGGACGGTGACGGGCATGGTGAGGGCCAGCGCGCGCTGGAAGGCGAGCTGGCCGCCCCGCTCCGTGAAGGTGATGGTCACGAAGCGCCGCTCGCCTCCCTCCAGCTCGAAGCCCGTCCAGTCGCCGGGCAGGGTGAAGGCCTCCGGGGACGGGGTGGGGGCGGCCGCACCGGCGGCGGCGCTGGCGGCGGCGGGGGCGGTCACGGCCGACGGCACGCGCAGGGCGAGGAGCCGGAACGCCTCGCGCTGCGCCGGCCGCGCGCGCGAGAGGACGTCGCGCGGCACGTCGAAGCGCCCGCCCCGGTGGGCGAGGTCGTAGAGCTCGCCCAGCACGCGCCCCTCCGGGGCCAGGGCCGCGGCCTGCCGCGGACGCTCGGAGCGCGCCAGCAGCATGGTCAGGTCGCGGGCCACCGCCGCCCACCACACGGCCAGCCGCGGGCGGGTCACCGCGACGCGGGCCCCCAGGCGCCGGGAATCCTCGTCGTAGGCCGCGGCGTCCTCCTCCGTGACCTCCAGCACCGGCTCCGACTGCCCGATCATGCCCACCGCGGGCGCCGTCTCCAGCGCGCGCGCCTCCAGGTCCTCGCCCAGGTTCGACCGCAGCATGTGCGCCGCCTCGTTGAGGCGGCGCTGC
>DATBIO010000120.1:0-3816 GCA_036556965.1 Vicinamibacteria bacterium | reverse complement strand
GGCGTGATCTCGGCCGCCACCTCCGCCGGCAGGCGCTGGCGGCGGATGCGGTTGCGCAGCGCGATGGCCACCGCGCGCTTGGCCGCGCCCTGGCCCACCACGAAGCGGTCCAGCTCGGCCACGATCTGGCGGGGGGTGAGGTCGCCCACCGCCTCGCTGACCGGCTCCTCCATGGAGGAGGGCAGGTGGATGGGCACGCCTAGAGGCTCTCCACCGCGATCTGGTCGTTGGTGTACACGCAGATTCCCGCCGCCACCTTCATGGCCTCGAGGGCCAGGGTGGCCGCGTCGAGGTCGGCGTGGCGGAGCAGGGCGCGCGCCGCGGCCAGGGCGAAGGAGCCGCCGCTGCCCACGGCGATGAGGCCGTCGTCGGGGGCGATGACGTCGCCGGCGCCCGAGAGCAGGAAGGACGATTCCCGGTCCGCCACCACCAGGAAGGCCTCCAGCCGGCGCAGCATGCGGTCGGTGCGCCATTCCTTGGCCAGCTCCACCGACGCGCGCTCGAGGTTGCCCCGGTACTCCTCGATCTTCCCCTCGAAGCGCGCGAAGAGGGCCATGGCGTCGGCGGTGGAGCCGGCGAAGCCGGCCAGGACCTGGCCGTTGTGGAGGCGCCGGATCTTGCGCGCGCCGTGCTTCATGATGGTGCGGCCGAGGCTCACCTGGCCGTCGCCGGCCATGGCGCACTGCCCGCGATGGCGGACGGCGAGGATGGTGGTGCCGTGAAGGTGGAGCGGAGACATGGCGGAGAGCCCTGGTTGGTGGCGGCGCGGCGCGACCACGTAGTATAGGAGCCGCGTGAGCGACGGGTCAACGAACGCGCCCCCGGCGGACCGCGCGTTGCGGGCGCTCTGCTGGCTCTCCGCCGCCTACGACTTCGCCCTGGCCCTCGGCATGCTCCTGGCGCCGCTGGCGGTGGCGCGGGCCTTCGGCGCGCCCGCGCCCCAGCCCGTGGTCAACGCCCAGCTCAACGGCGTGTTCACCCTCACCCTGGGCGTCGGGTACGTATGGGCCGCCCGCGACCAGGCGGTGCGGCGCGGCTACGTCTGGCTCGCCGGCGTGCTGGCCAAGTCCATGGGCGCGGTGCTGTTCGTGGCCGACCACCTGCTGCGCGGGTCCCCGCCCGCCTTCCTGCTCTTCGCCCTGAGCGACGGGACGCTGGCCGTGGTTTCGCTCGTCCTGCTGCTGCGCGCGCGCGGAGGCGCGCGGACGAGCCGCTAGTAGACGTCCACCTCGAGCCGCTTCTTGAGGTCTTCCGCGCTCAGCTTTCCCGCCCGTCGTCCATCCACGTCCTTCTGCCGCACGCGGACGACCACCGTGCGCTGGGGTCGCGCCGCCACCCAGAACGCACGCCGCGGCAGGAAGTCCACCACCACCACCAGCGACTCGTCGCCGGGGAGCCGCAAGGACTCCACGGCGGCTCCTTCCAGCGCGGGAACCACGGCGGCACGGACGCTCTCCAGCAGCGCCGTCTCCGCTTCCGGCGCCAGGGGCTCGTCGGAGAGGTCGGGGAAGACCAGCATCGGCGTGGGAAGGGCGGGAAGCGCCGGCGGATGCGGCGCAGCGTGGGCGGCCGGTGGGGCCGGGGGGGCGGGCGGCACCGGGGGGGCGGGGGCGACCGCCGTCTCCACCGCCCGTTCCGCCTCCGCCCAGGCCTCTTCCGCCTGTCGGCGGAACGCCTCTGCCTGCCGCTGCAGGACCGCGATGTCGCGGGTCATCGCGACGGCGCCCGCGGGCTCCGACATGAGGACGAGGCCCGGGTCGCCGTCGGCCTCGGAGGCGGCCTCGAGGGCCGCGCGGCTGCGCCGCAGGGCCTCGAGGCTGCGCCGCAGCTCCGCCCGCACCGCCTGGCTCCGCTCGTGTTTCAGGCTCGACTCCAGGCGCGCGCTGGCCTCCGCCATGGCGCGGGCCGCCTCCGCGGAGCTGCCGTGCACGCGGCGGACGGTGAGCCGGCGGGGGGTCAGCGTGAAGACGGCCCCCATGCCGGGCACGTGATAGCCCCGCGGACCGGACGACCAGACGTAGGCCGCGGCGGACGCGCCCACGCTGTGCAGCGCCCGCTCGAACGCGTGTCCCGCGCTCTCGAGCGCCGCGCGGCGATCGGGCGCGGTGGCCGGCGCCGCCTGCGGGGCGGCGGCCAGGATCAGGGTGACCAGCACGGCGGCCATCGTCATCTCTCCTGCGCGGCCTGGAGCACGTGGCCCACGAGCTCGGTGGTCCGCGCCATCTGCAGGCCGGTCTTGCCGTCGAGGTAGCTGAGGCCCGCGCTGACCTGCGCCATGTCGTAGCGCCGGCGGGTCTCCTGGCGCGATTCGAGGCCGGCCAGGCTGGCCTCCACGAGACGAGCCTGGCGCGCCTCGCTCTCCGCCACCATCCGCTCGAAGCGGGCCACGAGCTCCTGGTCGGGCGAGACGGCGGCGGGCACGGCCGCGGGCGCGGCGAGGGCGGCCTGCCCCGCCTCGAGGCGGGACACGCGCTCGCGCAACGCCGACACCTCGACGCGGGAAAGGGCGAGACCCGCGAGGGCCACGACCAGGGCGGCGGCGAGAGGAAGCCAGGACGGCGCCGCCGATGGGCGGCGGCGCGCCGGCACCGGCAGCGTCCAGGCGGCCAGGTCGCGCCTCACCCCGCGGAGGGCCTGGAACTCCTCGCGGCACTCGCGGCAGGCCTCGTGGTGGCCGCTGACGCGGCGGCGGGTCTCCTCCGCGGCTTCTCCGTAGAGGAGCTCGAGCATGTCGTCGCGGTAGCTCTCGCAGTCCATCGTTTCCTCCAGCGTCCTAGGGCAGCGCCGCCGGCACCGCTTCCGCGGCATGGATCCCCCGGCGCTCGAGGCTCTGGCGCATGTGGTGAAGCCCGCGGTAGAGCCGCGTCTTCACCGTGGAGAGGGGGAGCTCCAGCGCCTCCGCCACCTCCACGAACGTGAGCCCCTGGTATTCCTTCAGCACGATCACCTCGCGCTGCTCTTCGGGCAGCGCGGCCACGGCCTCCGCCACGGCCTGGCGGAGGTCGCGGGCGAGCACGGCGTCGAGGGGGTCCGGGGAGGCCGCGGTCGCGGACGCCACCGCCTCCTCCGCCTCGTCCAGCGGCACCTGGGGCCGCCGCCGGCGGCGGCGCAGCCGGTCGCGGCAGGCGTTGAGGGCGATCTGGTACAGCCAGGAGGAGAACCGCGCCTCCTGCTTGAAGCCGCCCAGGGCCCGATAGGCCTTGAGGAAGACCTCCTGGCTCACGTCCCGGACGTCCTCGCCGCTGCCCACCACCCGCTGGATCGCCCCGCTGATCTTGCCGTCCCAGCGCGCCACGAGCTCGTCGAAGGCGTCGCGGTCCCCCGCCTGGAAGGCGGCGACCAGCTCCTCGTCCGTGCGCGCCATGCCCACCTCTAAGACGATCGCCGGGGGCGGCCGGCCGGCACAGCATTTTTCTGTCGATCTACTGCCTTCGCGGCTCGCGGGTGGGCCTGGCGGTAGACCGCCATCAGATAGGGCGTGTCGACATGCGTGTACCGTTGCGTGGTCGAGAGGCTGGCGTGTCCCAGCAGCTCCTGGATGGCGCGGAGGTCGGCCCCCCTCTGGAGGAGGTGCGTGGCAAAGCTGTGTCGAAAGACATGCGGACTGACTCGATGCGCCGTCGCTACTGCCTTTGTTCGAGCCGCAACTAGCTTTCTTATATAGCGATCTGTTAATCGACTGCCGTTCCTGGAAACGAAGACGGCATCGTCGCGCGGGTGCATGGAGGCACGGACGCGCAGGTAGGCCTCCAGGGCCGATTGCGCTGGCCGACCAAAGGGCACGACCCGCTCTTTTCTGCCTTTACCCAGCACTCT
>DATBIO010000119.1:0-25693 GCA_036556965.1 Vicinamibacteria bacterium | reverse complement strand
GGAGCGGGAGTGCATCCCCCTCCCGCGAGCCGAGGAGACGCTCCGCTACGGAATGCCGTCGGCCGTTTCACCCGAGCTCCTTGGGCAGCAGCGCCTCCAGTCCCCGGCTGATCTTCGAATCGGCGTCCTCGCTCCGCGCGTGGCATCGTCATGCCGCGGGAGCGGGAGTGCATCCCGCTCCCGCGAGCCGAGGAGACGCTCCGCTACGGAATGCCGTCGGCCGTTTCACCCGAGCTCCTTGCGCAGCAGCGCCTCCAGTCCCCGGCTGATCTTCAGGCACCGCTCCGGGGCGGAGGACTCCAGGAGCTTCTGGCGTGCGGAGGCGGTGATGGGCAGGTGCTGGCAGGCCAGGTTGACCCACGACATGGGCTGCGCGGAGCGGCGCTGGCCGTCCAGGAAGGACCGCAGCTCCGCGTGCGCGTGGAGATAGCGGGCCAGGGCCTCCACCGCCGCCCCCCAGTCGTCGCCGGCGTCGCCGTCGTCCAGCAGCTCGGCCTCGGCCACCAGCACCTCGCCCGCCACCAGGGTCACGGTGCGCGCGCGCTGGAGGCCGTCCAGCTCGACGCGGTGGCTCCCGTCCCCCAGCGTGAGCTCCTCCGTCACCTGGGCCACGGTCCCCACCGCCTGGAGCTCCTCGGCCTCGCGCCGCGCCACGGCGAGGACGCGCCCGCCGGCACGCCCCGCCATCTCCAGCGAGCGCAGCGCCCGCTCGCCGCTCACGATCACGGAGACGGACGACTCCGGGAAGAGACACACCTCGCCCAGCGGCAGCACGGGCACGAGCACCGTGGTGGCGGCGCCGTCCGCTCGCAGCGCGGTCTCCATGAGGGGGAATCGTACTACCGCGCGACGCGGCGCCGGGCGCGCGCGATCTTCCGCCCCAGCACGTCGCGCAGGCGGTGCCGCCCGCGGCCCGGGAGCAGCTCGAGCCAGTCCTCGCCCACGCGGGCGATGCGCTCGGGGTCGCCGCCGGGCGTGGTCAGGGGCACGCCCGGCACCTTGCCGCAGAACGCGGTGAGGTAGCCGGCCTCGCGGGCCAGCCGCCTCGCCGTCTCTCCCGCCGCGTGCCACGGGTAGCACAGGTGCAGCACGCGCCGGCCGAGCCGTTGCTCGAGGAGGGAGCGCGCCCCCGCGAGCTCGCCCCGGAGCGCCTCCTCCCGCTCGGCCGGCGACTCGGTGCGCCCGGCCACCGCCCGACCCCGGAGCGTCGCCCGGAGCCGGCCGCGCCAGTCCGGCCGCTCGAAGAAGCGCGCGCCTCCCTCCTCCTCCGCCACCCGGACGGGCTCCGCGCGCAGCCCGGGCTCCTCCAGGAAGCGGACCGCTTCCGAGGTCCGGGGGAGCGAGCGCAGCAGCGGCGTGCCCAGGGGGACCTCGGGCGCGAGCAGGTCGCGCCCTTCGCTGGCGACGAGGGGGACGTCCATGGCGGCGTAACCCTCCTGCACGGCGGGGCTGACGAAGTCGACGACCTCGGGCGCCACGTGGACGCGGGAATGGAGCAGGGTGTGGCTCTGGAACTCGAAGACGCCGTCCCGGGCCAGGGCCTCGATCTCCTCCCAGGACAGGAAGGCCGCTCCCCGCTGCTCGCGCAGGAGCACGGCATCGGCGGGGACGCGGCCCGCCTCGACGTCGCTCCAGGTGGGAGCCGGCGGTCCGGTCCGCGAGGGCACGCGCCCGGGCACGAGGAAGACGACTCCCCTCATGCCATGACGCCTGAGCAGCGGGGCGGCCACGCTCCACAGGCTCCCGCGCCCGTCGTCGAAGGTGAGGACCACCGCGCGGTCCGGCGCCGTGGCCTCGCCGCGCAGGACGGCCAGCAGCTCGTCCGCGCCCAGGGTGGCGTAGCCGTTCTCCGCCAGGTAGGAGAGCCGCCGGCCGAAGCCGTCCGGCTCCACGCTGTGGAAGACGAAGACGGGCACGTGGCCGCGGGGGAGGGACCCGCCCGTCACGAACGGGGGGTAGCGCCCGAGGAGCAGGTCGCGCCCGACCTCCAGGGCCTCCCCGAGGCTAGGCGACACGGGCCTTCCGCTCCGCGAGCACCTCGTCGTAGAGGGCCTCCATCTGGCGGACGCAGGTCTCGATGTCGTAGCGGGCGGAGGCGAGGCGCGCGGCCGCGGCGAGGCGCGCGCGCAGGTCCGCGTCCCGCAGCACGCGCACCAGGGCCTCGGCCAGGCCAGGGGCGTCGCGCGGGGCCGCCAGCAGCCCGTCCACGCCGTCCGTGAGCACCTCGCGGCAGCCGTCCACGGCGGTGGAGACGATGGCCTGGCCCGCGGCCATGGCCTCGAAGAGGCTCAGGGGCGTGCCCTCGTAGTTCGAGGCGATGCAGAAGACGTCCAGGGCGCTGAGGACGTCCGGCACGTCCCGGCGGTGCCCGGCGAACACCACCGCCCCCGCGATGCCCAGCCGGGCCGCCTGCTCCCGCAGCGCGCCCTCCAGGTCGCCGTCGCCCACCACCAGGAAGCGCGCGGCGGGAAGGGCGGCGAGGACGCGCGCGGCGGCGTCGAGCAGCGTGCGGTGGCCCTTCTGCTCGCTCAGCCGCCCGATGGTCCCCACCACCAGCGCCTCCTCGGGCAGGCCGGTCTCCGCGCGCACGCGCGCGCGGGCGCCGGCGGTGGGCGACGCGAACTCGCGCAGCGGCGCGCCGTTCCAGATCAGGCGCACGCGGTCGGCGGGCACGTGGCGCTGCCGCACCAGGAAGTCGCGCGTGGAGGCGCTCACCGCGATGGCGCGGTCGGTGAGGGGGGCGAGCAGGCGGTCGGCCCACGCCTGGTACCGGGGGAGCGCCGGGTCGGCGAAGTGCTCGTGGAGCACGAGGGCGGCCCCCGCCCGCCGCGCGGCCAGCCGGCCGAAGTCGGCGGCGGCGTACCCGTGGACGTGCAGCACGCGGGCCTCGCGGCGGCGCGCCACGCGGACCAGGTCCGTGAGCAGCCGCGGGTCGAAGCGTCCGCGGCCCAGGTGCTCCACGTGGATGCCCTCGGCGGCCAGGAGCCGGGACGCCTCCTCGGGAGCCTTGAGGCCCACCAGCCCCACGCGGAAGCGGGCGCGGTCGTAGCGGGGGAACCACCAGGAGAAGAGGCGGGAGACGCCGTGGATGCTCGAGCCGCGCACGCCGAACTTGTCGCAGACGTGGAGGACGGAGACGGCCATCAGCGCGGGGCCACCGCGAGCTCCTCCGCCGACTCCGCGGGAGTGGGACGGCCGCGGGCGAGCCACACCACCGCCCCTGCGAGGGACAGCAGGGTGACGAGGCCGGCGCCCACGATGCTGAAGGCCAGGGCCGCGTCGCGGTCCAGCCCGAGCTGGCCGAAGTAGAGGATGAACACGCTCTCGCGGACGCCCCAGCCGTTGAAGGAGACGGGCACGGTCTGGACCAGGGTGCACAGGGGCACCACGAGGAACACGGCGGCCAGGGACAGGGGGATGCGCAAGGCCCGGGCCACGTTGTAGTGGAAGAGCACGACCAGGGACTGCAGGACGAGGCTGAGGGCCACCGCCGCCACCACCGCCCCCCGGCGCGCGCGGTAGACGTTGACCGCCGCCTGCACGGTCTCGAAGCGCTGTCGCACCCAGGGGAGCGAGTCCAGCCGGGAGGCCGCCATCAGCCGCCGTCCGAGGCCCGGGCGGAAGAACACCCAGGACAGGCCCGCGAAGGCGATCCCGAGGGCGACGAGCGCGGGCCGCGCCCCCACCAGCCGCTGGACCTCGGGCGGTCCCAGGAGGAAGGCGGCCACGGCCAGCACGTAGAGCGCGGCCAGCCCGAGGATCCGGTCGATGACCACGACGGCGAGGGCCGCCGTGTGCGATCCGGCGGTGGGCTTGGTGTCGCGCACGCGGATGACGTCGCCCCCGATGTTGCTGGGCAGGAAGTTGTTGAAGAAGAGCGCGACCAGGTACGACGAGCCCAGGAGCTTGACCGGCGCGTGGTGCCCCAGGGCCTGGAGGAGCAGCCGCCAGCGCACCAGGCAGAGCAGCACCACGCCGGTGTGCAGGAGGACGGCGGCCAGGAGCGGGCCCGGCTCCCCCTGGCCCATGCGCCGGGCGAGCGCGCCCAGGTCCGTGGTGGAGAAGAGGTACCCCAGCAGGCCGAGGCTGACCGCCACCTTGGCCACGGTGGCCAGGTGTCGCTTCACGCGCGGGTGGACGATGTCATCACGTGGGAGGGCAGGCGGTCCGGCGAAGTCGTCATGCTACAGTACGTTCCGCGGAATGGTCAACGCGACGCGAGGCGGCACGGGCGTGGAATCGCTGCGCGACTCGCGGTCCTCCCTGGCCAAGTACCAGGACCTCGTGGTCGGGAGCCGGAGCCTCGGCCGCCTCCTCCTCTTCGAGGTGGTGGTGACGCTCGCCTCCTGGGTCCCGGGCGCGCTCGGCCTCCTCCTCCGCCGCGCCCTCTATCCCCTCCTCCTGGGGGCCTGCGGGCGGGGAGTCACCTTCGGCCAGGGCGTGGTGCTGCGCCACCCGGCCAAGGTCCGCCTCGGCGACAACGTGGTGGTGGACGACCTGGTGGTCCTCGACGCCAAGGGCAGCGGCAACGCGGGCATCACCGTGGGGGACGACGCCTTCCTGGGGCGCGGCACCATCCTGTCGTGCAAGGACGGCGACATCGTCCTCGGCCGCGGCGTGAACATCGGCTTCCACTCCGAGGTCTTCTCCGCCTCCCGCGTGGAGGTCGGCGACTACGGCCTCTTCGCCGCCTACACCTACCTGGTGGGCGGAGGCCACCGCTACGACGACGCGGACACGCCGGTGATCGAGCAGGAGCGGGTCTCCCGCGGCATCACGTTGGGGCGCAACGTCTGGCTGGGCGCGGGGGCCAAGGTGCTGGACGGGGTGCGCATCGGCAGCGGCGTGGTGGTGGGGGCGGGGGCGGTGGTGACCTCCGACCTGCCCGACGGCGTGGTGGCCGCGGGCATCCCCGCGCGCGTGGTCCGCCGCCGGGACGAAACGGCCAGCGCCACCGCTTGAGCGAGACGCGACGCATCCTGGTCGTCACCTCGGGCGCGCTCTTCGTGCGCGGCGGCCACCTGACCATCGCCGAGGAGACGAGCGCGGCCCTGCGCCGCGCGGGATACGCCTCCGAGGTGCTGGTCACGCCCCAGAACCGCTTCGGGCGCCAGGCCTCCGCCTACCTGGCCACCTGGCTCACCGACGTCGGCCTCACCGCGGACGGCTTCCCCGTGGACCAGGTCATCACCTTCCGCTTCCCGTCCTACGCCGTGCGCCACCCGCGGCAGGTCTGCTGGCTGAACCACCGGATGCGCGAGTACTACGACCTCTGGGAGCGCTTCACGCGCGGCCTGGGCCGGCGCGGCAGGCTGAAGGAGGCGGTGCGGCGCCGCCTGGTGCACGCCGTGGACCGGCGGCTGCTCACGCGCAACGTGCGGCGGCTGGTGGCGCAGTCGCGCACCATCCAGGAGCGGCTGCGGAGGTTCGGCGGCATGGACAGCGAGCTGCTCTACCCGCCTCCGCCGGAGCGCCCCTATCGCACGGACGGCTACGGCGACTACCTCTTCGCCGTCTCGCGCCTCCACCCGCTCAAGCGGCTGGGCCTCCTGGTGGAGGCGGCGGCCCTCATGCGGGAGCGCGGGCTTCGCATCAAGATCGCGGGGGAGGGGGAGGAGGCCGCGGCCCTGGCCGAGCGCATCGCGGCCCTGGGCCTTCGCGACCGCGTGGAGCTGCTGGGGCCGATCGGGGACGAGGCGCTGCTCGACCACTACGCCCGCTGCCGCGCCGTGTACTTCGCCCCCTGGAACGAGGACTACGGCTTCGTGACCCTGGAGGCCTTCCGCTCGGGCAAGGCGGTGCTCACGGCCCCGGACAGCGGCGGCCCCGCGGAGCTGGTCGCGCACGGCGGCAACGGGCTGGTGGCCCCGCCCACGCCGGAGGCCATGGCCGCCCAGCTCGACCGCCTGGCCGCCGACCCGGGCCTGGCCGAGCGCCTGGGCCAGGCCGCCCGGGAGGCCGCCCGTCCCCACACGTGGGCCCGCGCGGTGGAGCGGCTGGTGATCGTTTAGATATGATCTGTCTGCGGGGGGCGCCCGCGGGCGGGCCCGCCGGGAAGGTCCCATGAAGAAAGACAGCGCCGTCGTCGTCGAAGAGCGCGCCTCCGCGGCGGGCCGCGCGCGCGCCGTACCCTTCACCACCATCTCCGGCCGGCCCATCGCCCCCCTGCACACGCCCGCGGACACCGCGGGCATGGACTACGACCGCGACCTGGGCGACCCCGGGGAGTTCCCGTACACGCGCGGGATCCACCAGACCATGTACCGGGGCCGGGTCTGGACCATGCGCCAGTTCGCGGGGTTCGGCTCCGCCGCGCAGACCAACTCCCGCTTCAAGTACCTGCTGAACCACGGCGTGCACGGGCTGTCCGTGGCCTTCGACCTGCCCACCCTCATGGGGCGCGACCCCGACCATCCCCTGTCCCTGGGCGAAGTGGGGAAGTGCGGGGTGGCGGTGACCTCCCTGGCCGACATGGAGACGCTCTTCGAGGGCATCCCCCTCGACCAGGTGTCCACCTCCATGACCATCAACTCGCCGGCGGCCATGATGCTCGCCTTCTACATCCTGGTCGGGGAGAAGCAGGGGGTCGCGCAGGAAGCGCTCAGCGGCACCGTGCAGGCGGACATCCTGAAGGAGTTCATCGCCCAGAAGGAGTACATCTTCCCGCCGCGGCCGAGCATGCGCGTGATCGTGGACATGATCCGCTACTGCACGGACCACATGCCGAAGTGGAACTCGATCTCCATCTCCGGGTACCACATCCGCGAGGCGGGGGCCACGGCGGCGCAGGAGCTGGCCTTCACCCTGCGCGACGGGGTGGAGTACGTGCAGTGGTGCGTGGACGCGGGCATGGACGTGGACACCTTCGCGCCCCGCCTGAGCTTCTTCTTCAACTCCCACAGCGACTTCTTCGAGGAGATCGCCAAGTTCCGGGCGGCGCGGCGGATCTGGGCGCGCACGATGAAGGACCGCTTCGGGGCCCGGAATCCACGTTCCTGGATGCTGCGCTTCCACACCCAGACGGCGGGGGTGAGCCTCACCGCCCAGCAGCCCTACAACAACGTGGTGCGGACGGCGCTGCAGGCCCTGGCCGGGGTCCTCGGGGGCACGCAGTCGCTGCACACCAACTCCCTGGACGAGGCCCTGGCCCTGCCCACGGAGGAGGCGGTCACCATCGCCCTGCGCACGCAGCAGGTCATCGCCCACGAGTCGGGAGTGGTGAACACCGCGGATCCCCTGGGCGGCTCGTACTTCGTCGAGAAGCTGACCAACGACATCGAGGCGGAGGCCCTGGAGTACTTCCGGAAGATCGACGCCATGGGGGGCATGGTGCCCGCGGTGGAGCGCGGCTTCCCCCAGCGCGAGATCCAGGAGGCGGCCTACCGCTTCCAGCAGGCGGTGGAGCGGAAGGAAAAGGTCATCGTGGGCGTCAACGACTACGTCATGGACGAGAAGCCCCTGCCCATCCTCTACATCGACGAGTCGGTGGCGGAGGCGCAGGCCGCCCGCGTGGAGCTGCTCAAGCGCACGCGCGACAACGCGCACGTGCAGAAGGCCCTGGCCGACCTGCGCCAGGCCGCGCGCGGCGACGGCAACATCATGTACCCCATCCTCGAGGCGGCGCGCGCGTACTCCACCCTGGGCGAGATGTGCGACGCCCTGCGCGAGGTCTGGGGCGAGTACGAAGAGCCGCCGGTGTTCTGAAATGCGTCCTCGCTCCGGCCCCTCCCGTCGGCAATGCGCCTCGCTCGGAGTGAATCCTCGCTCGGCGCCTGAAGTGAGCCTCCGCTCGGAAAACGCAATGCCTCCTCGCTCCGGCCCCCTTCATCCGGAAGCCGCTTGATGGCCCAGGCCAAGATCCGCGTCCTCATCGCCAAGCCCGGCCTGGACGGCCACGATCGCGGGGCCAAGGTGGTGGCGCGGGCCCTGCGCGACGCGGGGATGGAGGTCATCTACACCGGCCTCCGGCAGAGCCCCGAGCAGATCGTGGCCGCGGCGGCGCAGGAGGACGTGGACGCCATCGGGCTGTCCATCCTCTCCGGCGCCCACCTCCCGATCTGCCGGCGCGTGCTGACGCTGCTGCGCGAGAAGGGGATGGAGGGCGTCCAGGTGTTCGTCGGCGGCATCATTCCCACCCAGGACATCCCGGAGCTGAAGCAGATGGGGGTCGGGGAGGTCTTCCTGCCCGGCTCCTCCACCCAGGACATCATCCAGTCCATCCACGCGCAGCACGCCGCGCGCTGACGCGCGGCCCCCCCCGCTAAGTCGTTGACAGGAGTGGGGGAGCGGTTTATCGTCCGTCGGACGTCCCCATGGGCACGCGCGCGCGTGGGCCAAGGAGGCGGCGCGCGGGGCGCGCCGGGGCCTCAGGAGGGCCTCACGGATGGGCAAGAAGATCCTGCTGGCCGACGACAGCATCACCATCCAGAAGGTCATCGAGCTGACCTTCTCCGACGAGGACTTCGACGTCGTCACGGTAGGCAACGGCCGCCTGGCCATCGAGAAGTTCCAGGACGTGCGCCCCGACCTCGTCCTGTGCGACATCATCATGCCGGAGAAGGACGGCTACGAGGTCTGCGACTTCATCAAGAAGCACCCGACGCTCTCGCACACGCCGGTGCTCCTGCTCACCGGTGCCTTCGAGCCCTTCGACCAGGAGCGCGCCAGCCGCGTGGGCTGCGACGGCTTCCTGGCCAAGCCGTTCGAGCCGCAGACGCTGATCGCCAAGGTGAAGGACCTGCTCGGACGCGGGGCCGCCGCCGCCCCCGCGCCCGCTCCCGTGGCCGCACCCCCGGCGCCCGCCCCGCCGGTGGCGGCCGCGCCGACCTCGATCACGGAGGAGAGGCCGCCGTGGTCCGCTCCGCCCATCCCGTCGCCCGCGGAGACGGTGTGGAAGGGCGCCGAGCCGTCGCCCGCGCCGCCGTGGTCGCCGCCCGCTCCGGCCCCGGCCGCCCCCGCGGCCTCCTTCTTCACGGACGAGACGTTCGGCGACGAGACGCCGGTGGCGGCCGAGGAGCCTGCTCCCCCGCCCCCGCCGGCGGCCGCGCCCAGCCCCGCGCCGCCGCCCAGCTACGCGCCCGCCGCCCTGTCCTTCGAGGACTTCGGGGAGCCGGGGTACGAGGCCCCCGAGCCGTCGCCGGCCCAGCCCGCGGCCGCGGAGCCCGCCGGCTTCGAGGCCGAGCTGTACCCGGTGGAGGAGGCCGGTCGCGACGACCTCCTGCCCGTGACCGAGGAGGAGTCCTCGACCCTGGCCGGCGAGGAAGGCGCGCCGCCGGCGGGCTGGACGTCGCCCGCGGTGCCCACCATCGAGGTGCCCCTCGAGGTGCGCGCGCAGGCGAGCGTCGAGCAGATGGAGGGCGAGTCGCTCTTCGAAGAGGTGTTCGAGGACGCGCCGTCCGCGCCCGCACCCCCGGCGGTCGCCGCGGAGCCGTTCGTGCCCGAGGGGGAGCCGATGTTCGAGTCGGAGCCCTCGGCCGAGAAGGAGCCCGAGGCCGCCCCCGCGGTCGCGCCGGAGCCGGCGCCCGTGACGGCCGCGGCGCCTCCACCGCTGGCCGCCGAGCCCGAGGAGGCGGAGGTGGACGCCTTCGCCGACCTGACACCGGAGCCGGAAGAGGAAGGGGAAGAGGCGCCCGCGATGGCCCTCTCGGAGTCGGCCCAGGTGGGCGTCCCCGCCGACATGGTGTCGCAGATCGCGCAGCGCGTGGTGGCCCAGATCTCCGAGAAGGTGATCCGGGAGATCGCGTGGGAAGTCATCCCCGACCTCGCGGAGACGCTGATCCGGCGGGAGATCGAGCGCCTCAAGGCCGACCTGGGCTGATCCCCCCCGCGGGGACCGACCTCGGCCCGCACCGGCGCCGCAACCGAAGGGAGTCCTGTCGCCGCCCCGGTGCCGGCGGCGAAGAGCGATGAGCAACGAGCCGCTGGCCAAAGCCTACGAGCCACAGGACGTGGAGAAGCGCTGGTACCGCTTCTGGGAGGAGAGCGGCTTCTTCACCGCCGACGCCGCGTCGCCCAGGGAGCGGTTCGCCCTCGTGATCCCCCCTCCCAACGTGACGGGGTCGCTGCACATCGGCCACGCCTTCACCCTGACCCTCCAGGACGTCATCGCGCGGTGGAAGCGGATGAAGGGCTGCGACACGCTGTGGCTGCCCGGCCTCGACCACGCGGGCATCGCCACGCAGATGGTGGTGGAGCGCCAGCTGGCCAAGGAGGGGCTCCGCAAGGAAGACCTCGGGCGCGAGGAGTTCGAGGCCCGGGTGTGGCGCTGGAAGGAGGAGTCGGGGGGCCGGATCCTGAACCAGCTCCGCCTCATGGGCTACTCCCTGGACTGGACGCGCGAGCGCTTCACCATGGACCCCATGCTCTCGCGCGCGGTGCGCGAGGTGTTCGTGGGCCTGTGGGAGCAGGGCCTCGTCTACCGCGGCGACTACATCGTCAACTGGTGCCCGCGCTGCGGCACCGCGCTCTCGGACCTCGAGGTGGAGACGGAGGCGGAGGCGGGGAGCCTCTGGCACATCCGGTATCGGGCCCGGGACGGCGGCGAGGGCGTGGTGGTGGCCACCACGCGGCCGGAGACGCTGCTCGGGGACACGGCCGTGGCCGTGCACCCCGACGACGAGCGCCACCGGCACCTGGTGGGCTCGAGCGTCGTCCTGCCCGTGCTCGGACGCGAGATCCCCGTGGTGGCCGACGACTTCGTGGACCGCGAGTTCGGCACGGGGGCGGTGAAGATCACGCCCGCGCACGACGCCAACGACTTCCTGGCCGCACAACGGCTGGGCCTGCCCAGCATCAACGTCATGGACGGGCGGGGCGTCCTCAACGAGAACGCCGGCCCCTACGCCGGGCAGGACCGCTTCGAGGCGCGCCGGAACATCGTGGCCCAGCTCGAGGGCGAGGGCCTGCTCGTGAAGACGGCGCCGCACCAGGTCCCGCTGGGCCACTGCCAGCGATGCGACACCGTGGTGGAGCCGCGCCTGAGCCGCCAGTGGTTCGTGAAGATGCAGCCCCTGGCCGAGCCCGCCATCCGCGCGGTGGAGGAGGGCCGCATCGTCTTCGTGCCGGCCTCCGAGACCCGCGTCTTCTTCGAGTGGATGCGCAACATCCGCGACTGGTGCATCAGCCGGCAGCTCTGGTGGGGCCACCGCATCCCCGCCTGGACCTGCGCCGCCTGCGGCGAGCTGGTGGTGGCGCGCGAGGAGCCCGGCGCCTGCCCGAAGTGCGGCGGCGGGGACCTGCGCCAGGAGACGGACGTCCTCGACACCTGGTTCTCCTCCGGGCTCTTCCCGTTCTCGACCCTGGGCTGGCCGGAGCGCACGCGCGACCTCGCGCGCTACTACCCCAACGACTTCATGATGACGGGACGCGACATCCTCTTCTTCTGGGTGGCGCGGATGATCGTGCTCGGGCTCCGCTTCGCCGGCGAGGTGCCCTTCCGCACCGTGTTCCTCAACGGCCTCGTGCGCGACGAGCACGGCGAGAAGATGTCGAAGACGAAGGGCAACGACGTGGATCCCCTGGACGTCATCGCCCGCCACGGCACCGACGCCCTGCGCTTCACCCTGGCCGCGCTGGCCAACCCCGGCAACGACCCCTCGCTGGGGGAGCGGCGCCTGCTGGGCTACAAGGCCTTCGTCAACAAGCTCTGGAACGCCGCGCGCTTCGCGCTCATGAACCTCGACGGGGAGCGCGCTCCCGCCGCGGGCGCCCTGCCCCTGGCCAGCCGCTGGATCCGGAGCCGGCTGCAGGCGGCCACCGCCGCGGTGGAGCGCGCCCTGGCCGAGTTCCGCTTCGACACCGCGGCCAACGAGCTCTACCACTTCGTCTGGGACGAGCTGTGCGACTGGTACCTCGAGGCGGTGAAGGTGCTCCTGGCCGACGCCGCGGAGGCCCCCCGCGCCCGCACCGTGCTCCTGGAGACGCTGGAGCAGGCCCTGCGCCTGCTCCACCCCCTCATGCCCTACGTCACGGAGGAGGTGTGGCAGCGGCTGCCGCGCGCGGGCGGCCCGCCCTCCATCATGGTGGCCCCGTTCCCCGCGGCCGACCGGGCCCTGGTGGACGAGGCGGCGGAGCGGGAGATGGCGACCCTGATGGAGCTGGTGGTGGGCATCCGCACCCTGCGCGCGACCTACGAGGTGGAGCCCCGCCGGCGCATCGACGTGACCGTGTCCGGCGCCGCCCCCGCGGAGCGCGGCTTCGTGGAGGCGCAGGCCCCCACCCTGCGCGCGCTGGCCGGGCTGGGGACGCTGGCCGTGGCCGAGCGCGCGCCGGGCGGCCCGCAGGTCATCCGGCAGCCCGTGGGTCCCTTCGAGGTCGCCGTCCCCATGGCCGGCCTGTTCGACATCGCCGCCGAGAGGACGCGCCTGGGCAAGGAGCGGCTGAAGGTGTCCGCGGAGCTGGAGGGCCTGCGCGGCCGCCTGGGCAACGCGCAGTTCGTGGAGCGCGCGAAGCCCGAGGTGGTGGCGAGCAGCCGTGAGCGCGTGGCCGAGCTGGAGGAGCGGCTGCGCCGGATCGAGGGCACGCTGGCGGCGCTGGGGGACCCCGAGGCGGCGTGAGGCCGGACGCGGCGCACGTGGAGCGCCTGGTGGCGGAGGCGCTGGCCGAGGACCTGGGCACGGGCGACGTCACCACCGCCGCCACCGTGCCCGAGGACGCGCGCGCGCGGGGAGTGCTGCTGGCCAAGCAGGACCTGGTGGTGGCCGGCCTGGACGTGGCCCTGGCCGCCTTCCGGCAGCTCGACCGGGCGGTGGCCTGGCAGCCGGAGAGCACCGACGGCGAGCGCGTGCGGGCGGGCGCCGCCCTGGGCACGCTGCGCGGCCGGGCGCAGGCCCTGCTCAGCGCGGAGCGGGTGGCCCTCAACTTCCTGCAGCGCCTCAGCGGGGTGGCCACCCTGACCCGCCGCTTCGTGGAGGCGGTGGCGGGCACGCGCACCCAGGTGCGCGACACCCGCAAGACCACGCCGCTGCTGCGCGGCCTGGAGAAGCACGCGGTGCGCCTGGGCGGCGGCGAGCCCCACCGCTCCTCGCTGGCCGACGCCGTGCTGGTGAAGGACAACCACGCGCGGCTGGCCGGCTCCGTGGGGGAGGCGGCCCGGCGCGCGGTGGAGCGGGCGGCGGGGCTCCCGGTGGAGATCGAGGTGGAGCGCGTCGACCAGATCGAGGGCGTGCTCGCGGCCGGCGCGTCGCTGATCCTCCTCGACAACTTCACCCCGGCCCAGGTCCGGGACGCGGTGCGCCTGGTGGCCGGCCGCGCGCGCCTCGAGGCCTCGGGGGGCATCACCCTGGACAACGTGCGCGCCTACGCGGAGGCGGGCGTGGACTACGTGGCGGTGGGGGCCTTGACCCATTCCGCGCCCGCGGTGGACGTCTCGCTGGAGATCGAGGCGGAGTGAGCGCGCCGGCGGCGGCGTGTCCCTGAGCGAGCGCCTGCGGGAGGCCCTGGCCGCGCGCGGCGCGGACTGGCCGGCGCCCCTGCACCACCTCGAGACCGTCGGCTCCACCAACGACTGGCTCAAGGAGGCGGCGCGGGCGGCGTCCCTGCCCGAATGGTCGGCGGTGGTGTCCGAGCGGCAGACGGCCGGCCGCGGCCGGCAGGGCCACACGTGGGTGTCGCTGCCCGGCAACCTGTTCCTCTCCGTGCTCCTGCGTCCGCGCCTCACCGGCGACGGGGCCCTCGCCCTTCCCCTGCTGGCCGGCGTGGCGGTGGCGGAAGCGGCCGAGGAGATGGGGGCGGACGTGCGCCTCAAGTGGCCCAACGACGTGGTCGCGGGGGGGGCCAAGCTGGGCGGAATCCTGGCGGAGGGCTTCGCGGCGGGCGCCGGCCTCGAGGGCCTCGTGATCGGCATCGGCCTCAACCTGGCCGTGGAGCAGGACCAGCTCCCGGAGGGCCTGGGCCAGCCCGTGACCTCCATCCGCGGCCTCTCCGGCCGCACGCCGTCGCTCGTGGACGCGGCGGCGGCGGTCCTCGCCCGCATGCGCGGTTGGTATGATGCCCTGTCCGCGCGGGGCGCCGCTCCCGTGCTCGACGCCTGGCGCGCCCGCTCCCTGCCCTGGTGGGGCCGGACGGTGGAGGCCCGGGCCGGGGGGGCGGTGGTGCGCGGGATCGCGCGCGGGATCGACGGCCGCGGCGCGCTCCTCCTCGACCTGGAGGACGGTCGGCGCGCCGCCCTGGTGGCGGGTGAAGTGCGCGAGGTGCGCCCGACATGAGCCGGTACCTGCTGACCATTGACGCCGGCAACACCAACACCGTCCTCGGCATCCACGACGGGCCCGAGCTCGTCGTCCACTGGCGGCTCACCACGCGGCGGGAGCAGACGGCCGACGAGTACGGCATCCTGGTGCGGAACCTCTTCGCCGCCTCCGACATCGACCCCGTGGAGATCGCGGGCGTCGCCCTGGCCAGCGTGGTGCCGCCCCTCACCCCCGTGCTGGTCACCCTGGCGCGCGCGTACCTGGACCACGAGCCGCTGGTGGTGGAGCCCGGCGTGCGCACGGGCATGCCCATCCTCTACGAGCCCCCGGGGGACGTGGGGGCCGACCGCATCGTGAACGGGGTGGCCGCCCTCGCCGCCTACGGCGCACCGGTGGTGGTGGTGGACTTCGGCACCGCCACCACCTTCGACGTCGTCAGCCGCAAGGGCGAGTACGCGGGAGGCGTGATCTGCCCCGGCGTGGGCATCAGCGCGGACGCCCTGTTCCAGCGCGCGGCGCGCCTGCCCCGCGTGGACGTCCGGAAGCCGGCGGCGGTGGTGGGCCGCTCCACCGTCAGCTCCATCCAGTCCGGGCTCTACTTCGGCTACGCGGCCATGGTGGAGGGCATCATCGCGCGCATCCGCGCGGAGCTGGGGCAGCCGGCGCGCGTGGTGGCGACGGGCGGCCTGGCCGAGGTGCTGGCCGAGGACATCCCGTCCATCGAGGCCGTGGACCCCGCGCTGACCCTGACCGGCCTGCGGCTGATCTGGGAGCGCAACCGCCACCCGTGAGGGGAGCCGTGCCGCGCGAGGCCGGGACCGGCGGGCCGGCGCGGGACGGGGCGGCCGATCCCGAGGCGGCCTACTACCAGGCGGTGGAGGAGTACTTCGTGGCCCGCCGCGGATCCCCGCTGTCGCTCTCCAACGAGGACTGGTTCCTGATCCACCGCTGGCGCGAGGCGGGCCTCCCCCTGCGCGTGGTGCTGCGGGGCATGCGCGACGCCCTCGACGGGCACGCGCACTCCTGGGGGCGGCGCCGCAAGGTGCGCAAGCTGGCCTACTGCGAGGGCGAGGTGGAGGCGGCGCGCGAGCGCTGGCAGCGCGCGCTCGGCCTGGGGCTGGACGGCGAGCGGCCGCTGGCCGAGTCCCTGCGCGCGCTGGCGGCGACCCTGGAGGCGGCCCGGGGCCCCGGCGCGCGGGGAGCCGCCGCGGCGCGGTCGGCGGCGGCGGCGGTGCGCGCGCGCGCGGCGGAGGACCTCGACCCCGCGGCGGCGGAGGCGTGGCTGGCGCGCGAGGAGAGAGCGCTGCTCGAGGTGCTGCGGGAGGAGGCGGGCCCGGTGCGGGTGGCGGCGGTGGAGGCGGAGACCGCCGCCGTGCTCGAGCCGTACCGCGGCCGCATGCCGGAGCGCGTGCTCGACCGCCTGCGCGGCGACTCCACGGCGCGGCGGCTGCTCGGCCTCTTCGGCCTTCCCCGCCTGACGCTGTTCCCGGTCGCCTAGCCCCCGATGACGCGCGGGGACCCGCCCAACGTGAAGCCGGGCGACCGGCTCGACCTGACCGTGGAGAAGCCGGTCTACCGCGGCCAGGGGCTGGCCCGCCACGAGGGCCGCGTGGTGCTGGTGGGGCGCGCGGTGGCCGGGGACCGCGTGCGCGTGCGCGTACGCGAGGTGCGCCCGGGCTACGCGACGGCGGCCGCGGAGGAGCGGCTGGAGAGCGCGCCTGGCCGGAGGGAGCCTCCCTGTCCCTTCTTCGGCGCCTGCGGCGGCTGCTCGTACCAGGACCTCGACTACGCGGCCCAGCGCGCGCTGAAGGAAGCGGTGCTGCGGGACGCGCTGGCGCGCGCGGGCGCGCCCTGGGACGGCCCCCTGGCCGTCCGCGCCTCGCCCGAGAGCGGGTGGCGGCTCCGGGCGTCGCTCCATGTCGCCGCCGGCGACGGGCCGCCACGTCTCGGCCTCTTCGAGGAGGGCTCCCACCGCGTGGTGGACCTGGAGCGGTGCCTGCAGCTCTCGGAGGGCATGAACCGGGCGCAGCGCGCCGTCCAGCGCGCCCTGGGCGCCCATCCGGGCTGGGCGCGGCGCGTGCGCGCCCTGGACCTGCTCGAGTCGGTGGACGGCGCCCAGCTCGTGGCCACGCTGGCCACCGACCTCGCCCCGCGCGAGGCACCGTCGCTGCGCGCGCTGGCCGCCGGCCTGCCGTGGCTCACGGGGCTGGGAGTGCTGACGGGCCGCGGACCGCGGGCCCGCTTCCTGCCCCTGGGGGGAACCCCCCACGTCGAGAACGAGGTGCTGGGCGTGCGCTTCCGCACGCACGCGCAGTCGTTCTTCCAGTCCAACCGGTTCCTGGTGGACGAGCTGGCGCGCACGGTGGCGGAGATGCTGCCCGCGGGCGGGCGCGTCCTCGACCTGTACGCCGGGGTGGGGCTCTTCGCCCTCACCGCCGCCCGCCAGGCCGACCGCGTCACCGCCCTGGAGGCCAACCCGTTCGCGGCCACGGACGCGGAGCACAACGCGCGGCGCGCCCGCCTCCAGGGCGTGGAGGTCCGGCGGGCGGAGGTGGGCGCCGCGCTGCGCGCGCTGCCCGCCGCGGCGGGAGAGCGGGTGATCCTCGACCCGCCGCGCACGGGCGCCGGGCCCGGCGTGGTGGAGGCGGTGGCCGCGCGCCGGCCCGCGGTCGTGGTCTACGTTTCCTGCGACCCGCCCACCCTGGGCCGGGACCTGGCCCTCTTCGCGGCGCGCGGCTACCGGCCCGACGCCCTGGCCGCGTTCGACCTCTTTCCCGACACCTTCCACCTGGAGACCGTGGCGCGGCTTGTGACAGTTCAACCATCGTCCTGAGCCGGCCGCCTCGCGGCGCCTCCCGCGCCTACCGTGGCGCGTGCGCCGCCCCCTGCTCGTGCTCTCCGCCGCCTTCGCCGCCGGCGCCACCGGCGGCGGGGCCCTGGGCGCCGCCGACGCCTGGAGGCTGCTCGTCCTGGCCGGCGCGGCGCTGGTCCTCGCGCCCTTCGCCCGCCGTGGCTGGGCCACGCCCGCGCTGGCCGCGGGCGCCCTGGCCCTGGGCACGGCCGCCGCCGCCACGGAGGCCCTCGGGCACCGCACGATGTCCCTCGGCGCGTGGGTGGGCGGGCCGGACGCCGCGTGGCCCGTGCGCGTGAGCGGAGTGGCCGCCCGCGACGCGGTGGCGGAGGCCGGCCGTTCCGTGCTCGTGCTCGACGTGGAGGCGGTGGACACCCACGCCTGGCGGCGCGCCGTGCGTGGCCGCGCCCGCATCGAGGTGGGAGGCGGCGCACCGCGCCCCCTCGTCGTGCAGGGGGACCGGGTGCGGCTCTGGGCGAGCCTGCGCCCGCTCACCGGCCCCGCCGGTCCCGGGCTTCCGGATCCGGAGGCGCGTGCCCTGCAGTCCGGGCTGCACGCGGTGGGTTACGGCAAGAGCGGGCTCCTGGTCGCGGTGGAGCCCCGCGCGTCGGCGCTCGCCCGCGCCCGCCGCTGGGCGCGGGGCCGACTGGAGGCCGTGGTGGTGCCCGGGCCGGAGCAGGGCGTGGTGAAGGCCATGGTGCTGGGCGAGCGCGCCGCCCTCGACGAGGCCACGCTGGAGGCGTTCCGCGCCGCCGGCACGTATCACGTGCTGGCCCTCTCGGGGGCGCAGGTGGCGCTGGTGGCCGTGCTGGTGGTCTGGGGGCTGCGACGACTGCGCGTCCCGGCCCTGGCGCAGGCGCTCGGCGTATGCGCAGCGCTCGGCGCCTACGCGGGGCTGGTGGGCGGCGACGTCCCCGTGGTGCGCGCGGCGGTGATGGCCATGGTGGTGGCGGCCGGCCGGTGCCTGGACCTGGACGCCGACGCCGGAAACCTCCTCGGCCTCGCCGCGCTGATCCTGATGGTGGACCGCCCGTCCGCGACGGGCGACGTCTCGTTCCAGCTCTCCTTCGTGGCCACCCTGGGCATCGTCCTGCTCACGCCGCCCCTGGCGCGCGCGTTGCCGCGCCTGCCCTGGCGGCTGGAGCTGGCGCTGGCCACGTCGGTGGCCGCGCAGGCGGCCCTGGCTCCGTTCCTCGTCTGCCACTTCCATCGCCTGCCCCTCGCCGCGCTCGTCCTCAACCTGGTGGCGGCGCCCCTGGCCGCAGCCACGCTGCTGGCGGGGGCGGCGGCCGCGGTGGCGCCCACGACCCTCGACCTCGCGGCCCGGCTGGGGGACGCCGCCTGGGTGGCCGCCCACGCCCTCCTGCGATCGGCGCAGTGGGCGTCGTGGGCGCCGGCGGCGGACCTTCGCCTCCCCGCGCCCGGCCTCGCCGCCCTGGCGGCGCACGCCGCGGGCGTGGTGGCGCTGGCCCAGGGACGCGTGCCCGGGGCCGCGCTCGCGCTGGCCGGCGCGGCGCTGCTGAGCGTGGCCGGCGGGCCCGTGGCCGACGGGCGCCTGCACGTCACCACCCTGGACGTGGGGCAGGGGGACGCGCTGGTGGTGCGCACGCCGGCCGGCCGCGCGCACGTGGTCGACGTGGGCGGCATCCGGCCGCCCTTCGACGCCGGTGAGCGCATCGTGGCGCCCGCGCTGTGGTCCTGGGGCGTTCGCCGGCTGGAGACGGTGGTGGTCACCCACGCGCACCCCGACCATGCCGGCGGCCTCGCGGCGGTCCTGCGCGCCTTCCCCGCGCGGGACGCGTGGGAGGGCAAGGCGCCCGCGCGTGACGCCGGGTACGAGGCGCAGCGGCGCGCGCTCGTCGCGTCCGGCGCGCGGCGCCGCGCCGTGTCCAGGGGTGTGGCGGCGGAATGGGACGGCGTGCGCGTGGAGGTGCTGGGGCCGAGGGGCGGCTCCCCGCCGTGGCGCACGCGCAACGACGACTCGGTGGTCCTGCGGCTCAGCCTGGGCGAGGTGGCCCTCCTCCTGACCGGCGACGTCGAGCAGGCCGGCGAGGGAGGGATGGGCGCGGTGCGGGCGGACGCGGTGAAGGTGGCGCACCACGGCAGCCGCTCCAGCAGCGCTCCCGCCTTCGTCGCCTCCACGGGGGCGCGCGCCGTGGTGATCTCCGCGGGCGCGCGCAATCCGTTCGGCCACCCGCACCCCGAGGTCCTCGAGCGGTGGCGGAGGTCGGGCGCCCTGGTCCTGCGCACGGACCGCGACGGCGCCGTGACCTTCTCGACGGACGGGCGGCGCCTCTGGGTGCGGACGCAGCGCGGGGGGCGAGAGGTCCGCCTGCGGTAGGCCGGCCCGCCTCCGAAGCGGGCCCGGACACCCCTTTCGCGAGGCCGGCGCCGGCCTCCTCGGGGAGCGTCCGGATTCTGCTAAGCCGTTCCGTAGCCTGAACCTCCGGCGCGTGTGCTACTATCCGGCCGCGGCGCGCCCTGCCCTTCTCACGGGTCTCAATGAGTGACGAGAAGAAGAGCTTCACGGTCACCGACCGACGCCACTTCACTGCCGAAGGAGAGGTGCGAGACGGGGAGCCCGACGCGGTGCCCGCGCCGCCCGACGCTCCTTCCGCCGCCCAAACGCCTGATGGCGCGCCCGAGCCGCGCGCGGGGGACGACTTCGCACCGCCCGCCGCCCGCCGCGGCCGGGCGGAACGGTTCGACTTCAGCGCGCTCCTGCTCTCCCTGGGAACCCAGGCCGGTCTCCTGCTGGGCGACCTGGCCGTGCCCGGTGAGGAGCCGCTCCCGCCCGACCTGGAGGGCGCCCGCGACGTGATCGACCTGCTCGAGGAGCTGGCGACCAAGACCCAGGGGCGCCGCACGCCGGAGGAGGACCGCGTGCTCGAGGCGCTGCTGTACGACCTGCGGCTGCGCTACGTGAAACGGATGGGGGGGCGGTGATCAGGACCCTCGTCGCCGTGCTCGTCATGGCGGCGCCCGTGGCGGCGTCGGCGGCCCAGGCGAACAAGGTCATCGACCTGCGGGCCACGCGCCCTCCCGCCGGCAACAGCTTCGAGGCCCTCTGGAGCGCCTACAAGAAGGCCGAGCAGAAGGGGGACTCCGCCACCGCGGGCAGCACCCTGCGCGAGATCCGGCGCCTGCGCGTGGAGCGGAACATCCGGAGCCTGGAGCCGTTCGCACTGGCCCGCGTGGGCCAGGGCTTCGAGCGCCTGGCGGCGGGAGAGCGCAGCAAGGCCGAGGAGGCCTTCCGGGAGGCCCTCGTCCTGGACCCCGCCCTGCCCGACGCGCACTTCGGCCTGGCGCGCGCGGCGGGCAAGCGCGGGCCCCTGGGCCTGGTGTCGGCCGCCCGGCACGTGGTCGAGGGTTTCGTCGCGCGCGGGCGCACCGTGCAGGGCCGGCACCACCTGGCCACGGTCATCCTGCCCGCGACCATGCTGGCGGCCTTCGTGGCCCTCGTGCTGTTCGCCCTCGCCCTCCTCCTCCGCCACGGCGCCCTGTTGTTGCACGACCTGGAGGAGAAGCTCGGCCCCGTGCGCGGCCGCGCCCCCGCCATCGCGGCGTGGGCCGTGATCCTGCTCCTGCCCGCGCTCACCTTCCAGGGATTCGGGTGGCTGCCGCTGTGGTGGCTGGCCGTCCTCTTCGGCTACATGACCCTCACGGAGAAGGTGGTGTCGGGGCTGCTGGCCGTGGCCGGCCTGGCCGTGGGCCCGTTCGCCTCCGCCCTGGACGAGCGCGTGCTGGCCCGCCAGAACCCGCTCTTCCGCGCGGGAGTGCTGGCCCTGGAGAGCTCGGCCGACGCGCGCGCCATCCTGGCCCTGGAGGAGGCCATCGTCGCCCATCCCGACGACCGCGACCTCCGCTACATGCTGGCCACGCACTACAAGAAGGCCGGACGCTACGAGGAAGCGGCGGGGGTGTACGGCGAGCTGCTGAGGCGCGACGCGGACGACCACGTGGCGCTGAACAACATGGCCAACCTGGAGTTCGCCCAGGGCGAGTTCCAGGCCGCCATCACGCGTTACCGGCAGGGCATCGAGAAGAGCCCGCCCACCAGCGTGGCGGCCACGCTCTACTACAACCTGTCGCTGGCCTACCTGCAGCGCTTCGAGCGGCAGCCGGCGGACGAGGCGCGCGAGCACGCCGACCGCCTGTCCAGCTCGCTGGTGCGCGAGTACGACGGCACCTGGCGCTACGACAAGGGCGACTACGCGGTGGTGGACCTCGGCCTCTCCGCGGAGGACCTGTGGGCGAAGTTCGCGGGCGCCCCCCGCGGCATCAAGATGGACAACGTGTCCGGCCGCGGGGCCGCCGTGCCCCCCCGGGCCTTCGCCGTCTCTTCCCTGTTCAACCGCTTCGCCGCCTTCCTGGTCCTCTTCGTGGTGGTGGTCGTGGCCAGCGCGCGCTGGCGCGGGCCGCGCATGTTCACCATGCGCTGCCTCAAGTGCGGCACGCCGTTCTGCCGGCGCTGCCACCTGGGCGCCGCCTCCGCCGGCCTGTGCACGCAGTGCTACCACCTCTTCGTCGTGCGCGACGGCGTGAGCGGGCCCGCCCGCAACCAGAAGCTCCTGGAGGTCCAGAAGGAGGACCAGCGGCGGGACTGGATCTTCCGCATCCTGTCCCTGCTCGCCCCCGGCACCGGCCACGCCTACCTGCAGCGCACGGTGATGGGCCTGGCCCTCCTCTTCGGCTGGGCCCTGATCCTGAGCCTGTGCCTGCTCGCCGGCCGGCTGCTCCCCGTGACGGAGGCCGCCCCCGGGCCGGCCTCCACGGCGGCGCTGGCCCTGGCGGGCGTGCTGTTGCTCGGGATCTACGTCGTCGCCAACCGGACGCAGCCGGAGCTCGATTTCACGCTTCCCGTGCGCCCGCGGCGCGGAAGGGCGGCCTGACCCATGGCTCTCGAAGGCATCGTCTTTCGGGCTCGCCGGAGTGAATCCGGCTCGCCCTCTATGAGTGGATGGTGCCTTCGCGCCATGCGGAGAGGGGAATAGTCCATGGCGCTCGAAGGCACCGTCTTTCGGGCTCGCCGGAGTGGATCCGGCTCGCCCTCCTTGAGGGGATGGCGCCATGGCGCTTGAAGGCACCATCAAGGACTTCGGACTTCCCGACATCTTCCAGCTCATCGGGCTGCAGAGGAAGACCGGCATCCTCACCCTGAAGAACGAGGGCGAGAACGTCACCGTCACCTTCGAGAACGGCATGGTGGTCAGCGCCGACTCCGACGCCAAGCGGCTGGAGGACCGCCTGGGCAACGTGCTGGTGAAGCAGGCCAAGCTCAGCAAGGAGAAGCTGGAGGAGGCGCTGCAGACGCAGAAGGCGACCCTGCAGCGCCTGGGGCACGTGCTCACCACCAACAACTACATCACCAACAAGGACCTGAAGGACGCGCTGCAGGTCCAGGTGTCGCAGATCGTCTTCAAGGTCTTCCGCTGGCGCGACGGCGAGTACCACTTCGCCCCCACCGACGAGGTGGAGTACGACCGCGACTACATGAGCCCCATGAGCGCGGACTTCATCCTCATGGAAGGCATCCGGATGGTGGACGAGTGGCCCATCATCGAGAAGAAGATCCCCTCCATGGACATCGTGTTCCGCCCCGTGGTGGACGCGGCCCACATCGAGGTGGCGGCGGAGGAGGGGGCGGGGGAGCCCAAGCGCGCTCCCGCCTCGGGCAAGGTGCGGCTCACCCCCGCCGAGGAGCACATCTTCCGCCGCGTGGACGGCACGCGCACGGTGCAGGCCATCATCGACGCCACCGGGGTCACCGAATTCGAGGTCTGCCGCACCCTCTTCGACCTGCTGAACCGGAACCTGATCAGCACGGTGGGCCGGGGGGCCGCCCGCGAGACCGAGCTCGGCAGCGTGACCAGCGAGCGCTCGGACGTCCCCGCCTACGCCCTGGCCGCCGCCATCACCCTCATCGCCCTCCTGGGCATCTTCGTGCGCCGCGATGCGCCCTTCGCGGTGGTGGGGCGCCCGCCCCTCCTCAGCGCGTCCTACTCGCGTCTGATGTCCAGCGTCACCCAGACGCGCCTGGAGAGGCTGGACCGCGCGGTGCTGGCCTTCCAGGTCATGCGCGGCACCCTGCCCGCCACCCTGGACGAGCTGGCGGGACTGAGCCTGGTGGCCCCCGCCTACCTGAAGGACCCCGCGGCCCGTCCCTTCCACTACGCGCACACCGAGGACGGCTACCTGCTGAGCGCGGTGGACGACGCGGGCCGGCCCCTGGCCGCCACCGTCGTCGAGCGCACGATCCCGCACGACACCCCCTAGACGCGCGCGTGGAGGTCGTCCGGCTCACGAGCGCAGGGGCGCCCGCCGCCCGCACCGCGGCCCTGACCGTCGGCAACTTCGACGGCGTGCACCGTGGGCACCAGGCCCTCGTGCGCGCGACGGTGGCCGTGGGCCGGGAGCTGGGGGCCCCCTCCGTCGTCCTCACCTTCGACCCCCACCCGGAGGCGGTGGTGGGGAGCGGGGCGCCCGCGCGCCTGATGAGCGCCCGCCAGAAGGAGGCGGCCCTGGCCGCGCTCGGGGTGGACTGCATTGCCGTGCTGTCCTTCACGCGGGAGGTGGCCGCCCTCGCGCCCGAGGCCTTCGCGCGCACGTTCCTGGCCGGGGCGCTGGCCGCGCGCGCGGTGGTGGTGGGCGAGGGCTTCCGCTTCGGGCGCGGGAGGGCGGGCGACGTCCCCCTGCTCGTGGCCCTCGGGGGCGCCCTCGGGTTCACCGTGCGCGCGGTGCCCGCCGCTACCGAGGGCGGCGCGCCCGTCAGCAGCACCCGCGTGCGCGCGGCGCTGGAGAAGGGCGCGGTGGACGAGGCCCGCGTCCTCCTCGGCCGGCCGTTCGCCCTCGAAGGGGAGGTGGTGGAGGGGGCCGGCCGCGGGCGCACGCTCGGCGTGCCCACCGCCAACGTCCGCCCCGCCAGCGAGGCGCTGCCCGCCCTCGGCGTCTACGCGTGCTGGGCGAAGGTGGAGGACGGAGACCAGCGCTGGCCGGCGGCGGTCAACGTCGGCCGCAGGCCGACCTTCGGCGGCGGGGACACCCTGGTGGAGGCCCACCTCGTCGGCTTCGCGGGCGACCTGTACGGCCGGCGCCTCGAGCTGTCGTTCGCGGCGCGCGTGCGCGGCGAGACGGCGTTTCCCGACGCCGGGGCGCTGGTGCGGCAGATCAAGGCGGATGTGGCTGAGGTGCAACGACTTCTGGGCGTCGGGTAGCGGCCGCGGCGGCCCGCAAGCTATAGTCGCGGCAGGAACGAGGAGCCCACGGTGAACGAGCTCCAGGTCGAGACGCGGCATGTGGGCGACGTGGCCGTCCTCTACCCGAAGGGCTACATCAACGCGCACACCGCGCGCGCCTTCGAGAGCGAGATCCGCAGCGCGCTGCGCCAGGAGCGCTTCAAGCTGGTGGTGAACGCGGTCGGGCTGCAGTACATCGCCAGCGCGGGCCTGGGCGCGATGATGGGAGCCATCGAGGAGATCCGCGAGCACGGAGGCGACCTCCGCCTCTGCGGCCTGAGCGAGAGCGTCCTCCACATCTTCGAGATCCTCGGCTTCCACCACCTCTACCGGATCTTCCCCTCCGAGGCGGAGGCGGTGGCCAGCTTCCGTGCCGACGGGCGCGAGGACTCCTGAGGTGCGGGGGCGCAAGGCCACCGCCGCGAAGCGCCGCCCGGCGCGTCCGCTCATCGTCCTCTGCGTGCCCAGCGAGACCTCCTTCCTGGGCCTGGTGCGCGACCTGACCAAGCGCATGGCCGAGCAGGCGGGCTTCGAGGACGGGGTGGCGGAGCGCCTGGCCCTGGCCGTGGACGAGGCCACCACCAACGTCATCGAGCACGCCTACGGCGGGGAGCACGGGCGCACGGTGGAGATCCGCTTCGACGTGCGAGGCGACGAGCTGCGCATCGAGGTGGTGGACACGGGGCGCATGGTGGACCCGCGCCGCATGCCCGACGTGGACCTGGGCCGCTACGTGACCGAGCGCCGGACGGGCGGCCTGGGCGTCCACCTCATGGAGAAGATCATGGACTCCGTGACCTTCCGGCGCTCCGCCCGGCGCAACGTCTGCTGCATGGTGAAGCGCCGCACGGCCCTCTCCGCGAATGCGTCCTGAGCCTTCCCCCGCCCTCCCCGCGAAGCCCGCGGAGGCGGCGGCGGAGCTGCGCCGCCTCAACGAGCGCCTCTCCCTGACCGTGTTCCAGCTGCGCAACGTCCTCGACGTCACGCGCGAGCTGGCCCTCACCTCCGACGAGGACGGCATCCGGGAGCTCCTCACCTCCACCCTCATGGGACAGCTCATGGTCACGCGCTGCGCCCTCTACCTGGAGGCCCCCGACGGGCTGCGCTGCGTGCACGAGCGCGGGGCGGGCACCACCGCCCCCGTCTTCTCCCTGGAGGAGGCGGCGGGGGCCCTGGCCGCCCTCGCGGAGGGCGCCCGCGACGTGGAGGACCTGCCGCCCGGGCCGCTGCGCGACGAGCTGCGGCGCGCGCGCCTGGCCCTGGTCGTCCCCTTCGGGGTGGGGGACCGGGTGGGCATGCTCGCGGTGGGCGAGCGCCCGTCGCGCGCGCCCTTCGGGCCCGAGGACCGGGACTTCGTGGAGACGCTGGCCCGCCAGGCGCAGTCCGCGCTCACCTCCGTCCTGCTCCACCGCGTGCAG
>DATBIO010000118.1:0-2614 GCA_036556965.1 Vicinamibacteria bacterium | reverse complement strand
TCATGGCCGCCACCGGCGCGCATCCCGCGGAGCGGCTGAGCGTGATCGCGCTCGACCACCTGGACCGGCTGGCCGTCCGGCCCCGCGCCCTGCTGGCGGCGAACCACGCGCTCTGGCGCGGCTTCCTGCAGGGGCGCCGCGACCTCGACGGCGGGGCGCCGGAGCACGGCACGGTGGCCTTCCCCCGGCTGAAGACGGGCGACGCGGACGCGTTCTGCGGCGTCCTGCGCGAGCGTCACGAGACGAGCGTGGTGCCCGGCCGCTTCTTCGGCGCGCCGGCGCACTTCCGCGTGGGCCTGAGCGCGCCGGCCGAGGCCTTCGGGGAGGGGCTGGACCGGCTGGGCCGGGCGCTGGACTCCCTCTAGGGCCGCTTGTCCGCGCGCGGCACGCCCGCGTCCCACCAGCGCACACCGCCGCACCCGCGCGGCCCTTTGGATCGTGCGATTTGCGCGTCACGGGCGCGGGCATGGAGTTCGCTAGGCGAACGGCCCATGGACACCATCCGCCAGGACCTCGTCTACGCGCTGCGGCGGCTGCGCCAGGCCCCCGGCTTCACGCTGGTGGCCGTGGCCACGCTGGCCGTGGGCATCGGCGCCAACAGCGCGATCTTCAGCGTGGTGAACGCGGTCCTGCTGCGGCCGCTGCCGTACCCCGAGGCGGACCGCCTGGTGAGCGTGGCCTCGACCTGGAAGGGCCGGCGCACCGTCTACTCGCCGCAGAACTTCCTCGACACGGCGGCGGCCGCGCGGTCGTTCGAGGGGCTGGCGGCCTGGGACCCAGGCGGCATGACGCTGGGCGGCGCGGGCCGGCCCAAGGGCGTCGAGGGCGCCCAGGTCAGCGCTGGCTTCTTCGACCTGCTGCGCGTGCGGCCGGTGCTCGGCCGCGGCTTCGCGGCGGACGAGAACGAGCCGGGAAGGACGAGGGTAGCGGTCCTCGGCCACGCCCTGTGGCGGGAGCGCTTCGGGGCCGACCCGGGCGCCGTGGGCCGCAGCGTCGCCGTGGACGGCGTGCCGCACGTGGTGGTGGGCGTGGCGCCCGAGGGCTTCTCGTACCCCGAGGGGCGCGAGCTGTGGACGCCGCTCGAGTACGACGCCCGCTTCCGCGGGGACAGCCGCGGCGCGTGGTACCTGACGGCGATCGGCCGGCTGCGGCCCGGGGTGACCGTGGAAGCGGCCGACCGGGAGGTGGCCGCCATCGCCGCGAACCTGGCGCGCGCCTACCCGGACGACAACGAGGGCGTGGGGGCCTCCGTGGCCTCGCTGCAGGCGGTGACGGTGCAGGGCGCGCGCGGCGCGCTCCTGCTGCTCCTGGGTGCGGTGGGCTTCGTGCTGCTCATCGCCTGCGTGAACGTGGCCAACCTTCTCCTGGCGCGGGGGGCGGCGCGGGAGGCGGAGGTCGCGGTGCGCGTGGCCCTGGGCGCGGGCCGCGGCCGCATCGTGCGCCAGCTGATCACGGAGAGCCTCGTGCTCGCCGTGGTGGGGGGCGGGGCGGGGCTGCTGCTGGCCACGCTCACCCTGGACGCGCTGCTGGCCCTGCGCCCGGCGGGCGTGCCGCGGCTGGCCGAGGTGCGCATCGACGGCGCGGTGGCGGCTTTCGCGACGGGCCTCTCCCTCCTCACGGGCGTTCTCTTCGGCTGCTTCCCGGCCTGGCAGGCGGCGCGGCGCACGACCGCGCAGTCGCTGCGGGAGGGCGGGCGCGGGACGGTGGGCCGCGGTTCACGCCTGCGCGCGGGCCTGGTGGTGGGGCAGACGGCGCTGGCCATGGTCCTGCTCGCGGGGGCGGGCCTTCTCGTCCGCAGCTTCGACCAGCTCCGCCGCGTGAACCCGGGGTTCGAGGCGGCGGACGCGCTCACCTTCCGCCTCAAGCTCCCGGAGAACGCGTACACGGAGGCGTCGCAGCGCGCGGCCTTCTACGACCAGCTCCTCGCGCGCCTGCGCGCGCTGCCCGGCGTGGGCGCGGCGGGCGGGATCACGGGCCTGCCCCTCAGCGGTGCGCGCTACAGCTTCTCGTTCACGGTGAAGGGCCGGCCCCCGGTGCCCCCGCCCCAGCAGCCGTCCATGGAGCTGCGCGTGGCCACGCCCGGCTACTTCGAGGCCATGGGGATTCCCGTGGTCCAGGGGCGCGCGTTCACGGGGGGGGACGGCGCCTCCGCGCCCAGGGTGGTGGTGCTGAGCGAGACCGCGGTGCGGAGGTACTTCGCGGGCGAAGAGCCGCTGGGCCAGGAGATCGTGACGGGGATGCGCGGCCTCGACGGACAGAACGCGGGCGGCCTCGTCGTGGGCGTGGTGGGCGACGTCAAGGACCACGGCCTGGACACCGAGCCGCTGCCGGAGATCTACCTGCCGCTGGGCCAGGCGCCGCCTCGCACCGTGGACCTGCTGCTGCGCACGCGGGTGGCGCCGCGCTCGCTGGTGCCCGCGGTGGAGGACGTGGTGCGGGCGGCCGACCCCGAGCTGCCGGTGGAGCGCACGCGGACGCTGGAGGAGGTGGTGGCGCGCTCGATCTCGGAGCCGCGCTTCTACATGCTCCTGCTGGCCGCGTTCGCCGCCACCGCACTGGGCCTGGCCGCGCTGGGGATCTTCGGCGTGATGTCCTACGCGGTGGCCCAGCGCTC
>DATBIO010000117.1:0-5706 GCA_036556965.1 Vicinamibacteria bacterium | reverse complement strand
CGGCCTGGGCGCCCTCTCCTCGACCATCCACGCCTACCCGACGGTGGCCTCCCTGGCCCAGCGCGCGGGCGACCAGTACCAGCGCGGGCGCCTCACCCCCCGCGCGCGCCGCCTGTTCGCATGGCTCTACGCGCGGGCGCGTCGCCCGTGAAGGCCGGCCGCTGGGCGCGCGGCATCGCCATCGGCGCCGTGGTGGCGGCGCTGGTCCTGGCGGGACGGTACGTGCCCGTGGGGGAGGCGCTCACGGCCTTCGAGCACCGCCTGCACGAGATGGGGATGTGGGCGCCCGTGCTCTACGGTCTGCTGTACGTGGCGGCGGGACTCCTCTTCGTGCCCGGATCCGTCCTCACCATCGGCGCCGGCGCCCTCTTCGGGCTGGTCCAGGGCACGCTGGTGGTCTCGCTGGCCTCCACCACCACCGCCACCCTGGCCTTCCTCATCGCCCGCCACCTCGCCCGCCGGCGCGTGGAGGAGATGGCGCGCCGCCGCGCGAAGTTCGGGGCCATCGACCGCGCCGTCCGCGAGAAGGGATGGAAGGTGGTGGCCCTCCTCCGCCTCAGCCCGCTCGTGCCCTTCAACGTCTCCAACTACCTCTACGGCCTGACCGCCGTGGACCTCGGGCACTACGTGCTGGCCAGCTGGGCGGGGATGCTCCCGGCGACGGTGCTCTACGTCTACCTGGGAGTGGCGGGCCACGCCGCCACCATGGCCCACCATGGGCCCAGCGCCGCGCAGTGGGTCCTGCTGGGGGCCGGCCTCCTGGCCACGGCGGCGGTGAGCGTGATGCTGACGCGCGCGGCGCGGCGCGCCCTGGACGCGGAGCCGCTGGCGGGCGGGGAGGCCTGATGCGCGCGGTGGCCGGCCTGGCCCTCGTGTTGTCCGTGGGCTGCCGGGCCCCGCGGGCCGTGGCCGACCCGGTGCCCGTCCCCGCGGGGGTGAGCCACGCCGAGTGGAGCCGCCTGCTCCACGACTACGTGGACGACGGCGGCCTCGTGGACTACGGGCGCTGGAAGGCGAACCCGGCCGATGCCGGCGCGCTGGCGCGCTACCTGGCCGCGTTCGGGGCCGCGGGCACGCCGGCCCAGGGGCCGGAGCGGGTGGCCTCCGCCATCAACGCCTACAACGCGCTCACCGTGGCCTGGGTGCTGCGGCACTACCCCACCACGAGCATCCGGGCCATGAAGGACTCCTTCACCGCGCGCCGCCACCGGGTGGGAGGGCGCGACGTCTCGCTGGACGACCTCGAGCACAAGACCCTGCGCCCGCTGGCCGGCTACCGCGTCCACGCGGCCCTGGTCTGCGCGGCGCGGTCCTGCCCGCCGCTGCGGCGCGAGGCCTTCCTGCCCGCGACCCTCGAGGCCCAGCTCGACGACGCCATGGCGCGCTGGCTCGCGCGCGCGGACCTGAACCGGTTCGATGCGGAGGCCGGGCGGGCCCGGGTCTCCCGGATCTTCGACTGGTTCTCCGAGGACTTCGCCCAGGCGGGGGGCCTGCGCGAGGTGCTGCGGCGCCACGGCCCGCCGGATGCGCGCGCGCTGGCCGCGCGCGGGGAGCCCGAGGTCGCCTTCCTGGACTACGACTGGTCGCTCAACGACCAGCGACCGCCCGCTCCCTGAGGCGGAAGGGCGGAGCGGCAGCGCCGCTCCGCCCGAAGCGTCACCTGCCCGCGGTGGCCGGGGGAATGGTCACCTGCAGCACCTGCTGGGGGCCCAGCGGGCTGTGGTCGTTGGCGGCCAGCGCCACCGTGATCCGGTGTGTTCCCGGCTTCAGGCCGTGGAAGCTCAGCTTCCCGGCGGTGGTGGCGATCACCGGCCCGTCGTCCACCTGGTAGTGGAGATGGCCCTGGTCCTTCATCGGCTTCTCGTTCACGGTGGCGGGGTCCACCATCTTCACGCCCGTCACGTCCACCTTGACCGTCGCCGCCTGCTGCCGCGCCTTCGCCTCCGCGTCCACCAGCGACGCCTTGAGGGCGGCGGCGTGGCCGACCTTGGCGCCTTCCCCCTGCGTCCCGTGGGCATGGCCGGCGGGGGGCGCCGGCTTTTCGTAGGTCTGGGCCGCGGCCACGCCGAGGCCCAGGACCAGGCCGCCCGCCAGGACGGCCGCGCTTCGTCTGAACAGTGCCATGGTTTCCTCCCGTACACGTACGTCCACTTCGATGTTAGGAGCCGGCGGCGACGGCGCGGCCGCCCCCGCGACGAAAGTGCGCCGCCTCAGCCCTGCACGCTGGCCAGCGCGTCGGCCAGCCGCTCGCCGAGCCCCGCCGTCACCGACCACGGACTGGGCTGGCGCACGACGTGCAGGGTGCCTCGCTTCTCCAGGACCTCGTAGGCGCTGGCCTCGCCGTCGCGATGGAAGCGGATGGTGACGCGCGCGTCGCCCACGCGCAGGCCGCGCACGGTGACCTCGGGCAGCCACGCGGGGAGCCAGGGGTCCACCACCAGCGCCTTCAGCGGCGCGTAGGGATAGAGACCCAGCAGGGCCTGCAGCAGGCCGAAGACGGCGGAGGCCGACCAGGCCTGGGGGGAGTTGGTCTGGGGGTAGATGGCGGGGAACGGGTGGTCCTCGTCCCGGGCGTGCCCGCTGAAGACCTCGGGCAGGCGATGGAAGTCGAACAGGCGGGCCGCCTCGAACTGCGCGCGGCAGAGGCGCTCGAGGTGCTCGTGCAGGCCGTAGCGCATGAAGCCCAGGGCGAAGCTGCCGTGCTCCACCGGCCAGACGGAGCCGCGGTGGTAGCTGTACGGGTTGAAGGCGGGATGGTCGCAGGACAGCGTGCGGATCCCCCAGCCGCTGAAGAGGTCGTCGGCCATGAGCCGGTCGGCCACCGCCCGCGCGCGGTCCTTCTCCACGATCCCCGCGGCCAGGCAGTGGCCGGGGTTGGAGGCGACGGATCCGAGGCGCCGGCCCCGGGCGTCGAGGCCCAGGGCCACGAACCCCTCGTCCTCCATCCAGAAGGCGTCCGCGAACCTGTCCTTGAGCGCCTGGGCCTCGTGGCGCAGGCGCTTCGCCTGCTCCTTCTCGCCGAGCCACCAGAGCGTCTCGGAGAGGTGGAGCTTCGCCACGTAGACGAAGGCCTGCTCCTCGCAGGTGGCGACGGGCGCCTCCACGAGCGCGCCGTCCTCGCGCACGATGGCGTCGCCCGAGTCCTTCCAGCCCTGGTTGGCCACGCCCTGCTCCGACCGCGTGCGGTACCAGTAGAAGCCGTCGCGCGCGCACTCGCGGTCCAGCCAGGCCAGGGCGTCCAGGGCGGGAGCGACCAGGGGCCGCACCAGCTCCTCGTCGCCCGTCCAGTGCCACAGCTCGGCCAGGACCAGGGGATAGAAGCCGGAGGTGGTCTGGGAGCCGTAGTAGCGGGCGCGGGGGTGGAAGTTGAGGACGGACAGGGGGCCCGTGTGGGCCTCGTGCAGCATGCGGCCCGGCGCCTCGTCCCGCCAGTCGTTCCGCTCGCGGCCCTGCCACCGGGCCAGGGTGGGCAGCGTGCCCCGCATCATCTCCGGCCCCAGGAGGCCGGCCTGCCAGGCCGCGGTCAGCATGTCGCGCCCGTAGAGGGCGACGTAGAGGGGCAGGCCGGCGGCCATGGTCCAGGCGCGGGCGTCCACGTCCAGGTCGGGCAGGCGCAGGCTCTCCAGGTCGCGCTTGGCCTGCTCCACCGCGCCGATGACCACGGCGGCCAGGGTCTCGCTCTCGCGCGTGGAGAACGACGTCGACTCCTCCAGGAAGACCTCGCGCCGCCGGTCGTACGGCGAAGCGCTGCCTCCGAAGGACCGGCAGCCGTAGCCCGGCTCCACCGGCTCGCCCTCCAGCACGGGGATGAAGTCGAGACAGGCGTGCCAGCGGGCACCGGGGGCCAGGGCGACGAAGAAGGACAGATCGTGCGCCGCTTCCCGCACCTCCGAGGACGCACGGCGTACGCGCAGACGCAGGCCGCGCCACAGCCGCGCCACGCCCCGGTTGCCCTGGCGGTCGTAGGCGTGCTCCGCCTCGTAGTCGAAGGCGAGCTCGCCTCCCTGCGCACCCGGCGTCCAGGCCCGGGTCAGCCGGCCCCGCTGGACGCGCTCGGTCCGCGTCTCCTCGAGGTCCGCGAAATCGGCGTCCACGGCGAGCAGCAGGGTGAAGGCGGTCTCGTGGCGCGAGAAGTTCGCGAGGTCCACGTCCTCGTGCATGCCGCCGCCCACGAAGCGCGAGAGCCTCAGCTCCAGCGTCTGCTGGGAGGCCTCCTCGAGGTGTCCGCTGCCCGTGTCCCGGGGGCCGGCCGCCGCGCCGGGCGGGTAGCAGGCGTAGTAGCCCAGCCAGGAGTGCTGGCCCACGTTCGAGAGGGCCACCGGCTTCCAGGGCTCCCCCTCGACCAGCCAGCGGTATCGCGAGAGCAGGCGCGTCTCGTGCACGAAGAAGCCGCGGTCGGGCCCGCCGTCGAAGAAACCGTCGGGGTCGGTGGCCAGCACCGCTCGTCCCTGGCTCACGTAACGGAGGTCGGGGCGCGGGCGGACGCGCACCAGGTGATCGTGCCGGCGCTCGATCATCTCGGCCGGGCCGCCCTGTGCCCTCGCCGCCGGCTAGGGGCGCCCGCCGGGCGCGGGACCGGGCGGCGCGGCCTGCACGCCGACGCCGTGCGCGTACACCAGCTCGCCGCCCAGCCAGCCGGAGATGCCGATGGCGATCACCCCCGCCAGGGAGAGGAGGACGGGGAACACGCCCTCGTTGCCGCCCAGGCGCAGCAGGAAGCCGAACCCGAAGACGGCCACCGCGCCGAGGTTGACCGCCATGTGCAGGATGCCCACCTTCTTGACCGCGGGATCGGCCAGGGAAAGGAGATCGATCAGCCCGGGGACCGCGGCCAGCAGCGCGCCGACGATGCCTCCGCCCAGCGTGTAGAGCGCGGCGTCCGCCCAGGCCTCCCCGCCCCAGCCCATGCGGTACACCACGTCGCACACCAGGGAGAAGGTCCACAGGCCGATGGGATAGGCGACCAGGATGACGTGGATGGGGTGACCCTTGAAGCTCGCGGGTGTGGTCATGGGCCCTCCTGCCCATTAGACGGCATTCGGGGAGCGAAGGTGACGGCGGCCGGGCTTTTCCGGTCCGGTCATTGGCGCCGCACGAGCATGGGTGCCACGTCGGCGTTGTCCCGCGGGTCGGCGTCCGCCTGGCCCGGCGTGGCCCCGGCTCCCAGAAGCACGGCCAGGCCCGGGCCGAGGGCGCGCAGGCTCACCGAGAAGTCTGACGTGCTCGAGGCCAGCCAGGGCTCGACCCGGCAGGTCAGGCCCAGCCCGCCCTGCCCGGTCGCGCACTCGTAACCGGGCAGCGCCACGGATTCGACGCGGCACTGGCCGGCGCAGAAGAACGCCACCACCGCCTGGCGCGCGGTCCCGCCCGTGTTCTCGAGCGTCCCGTTGATCGAGACCCGGGCGCCGGCCGTCACCGTGGACGGCTCGCCGAAGAACCGCAGGCGCAGGTTGGGCCTGGTGGCGACCACCTCCAGGGTCGCCTGGCCTTCGTTGTTGGCGGGCGTGCCGTCGTTGGCGGCGAAGACGCGGCCGGTGTTGGTGTAGGTGCCGGGCTCCGAGACGTTGACGCGCACGAAGACGGTGGCCAAGGTGCCGGCGGGCAGGGGGCCGATGACGCAGGGCAGGCCGCAGGGCGCGAAGGTCTGGGACCCGCCGAGCGCGTACCCGGCGTCGACCAGGGTCATGCCCGGGGGCAGCAGGTCCT
>DATBIO010000116.1:0-2597 GCA_036556965.1 Vicinamibacteria bacterium | reverse complement strand
TGCCGGCGGGGACGGGCTCGCGCGCCGCGGAGGCCGCGGTCTGGGCGAGGAGCAGCAGGAGCAGGCCGGGGAGCATGGCCGATTATCCGCCGGGCGCCTCGCTACCGCGCGAACACCTCCTCCACGGGCACGATGCGCACCGCCTCCGCGCGCACGCCCAGCTTGAGCCCGCCGATGGCCTTGTCCTCGGCCAGCAGCTCCGCCGGCTTCTCCGCGTCGTAGGTCATGGGCGAGAACTCCTCGGAGACCAGCGCCTTCTTCAGGCCTTCGGCGTCCTTGGTGATGGCCACCACGAAGAAGTCGGTGCCGGAGAGGTGCTTCTTGACGGCGGCGTTCACCTCGGCGCGCGTCAGCTTCGAGAGCCGGTCGCGCAGGTACTGCGTGTACTCGGGGATGCCGTACCAGTCGGAGTCGAGCCGGTAGCCGAGCTGCTGGTCCTGGGTGGCCGTGAGCAGGTAGACGTTCTTCATGAGGTAGTTGCGCGTGGCCTCGAAGTCTTCCTGGCTCAGCCCGGTCGCGATCAGCGCGCGCAGCTCGTGCACGGCGATGCGCAGCGCCATGTGGGCGCTGGCCGGGGGCACGGGGCGGATCCAGACCTCGAAGAGCTGGGCCCGGCGCGGGATGTTGGGGTCGGGGAAGAACTGGAACATGCCGCGGGGGAAGGCCTCGATGTAGGCGTAGTCGCCGTAGTTCATGCCCCGCACCTCGCGGATGCGCTGGAAGAGCCGGCCCGACGAAGCGCGGTGCTCGCCCAGCCACGCCCGCGCCACGGAGAGGGCGGGGAAGTCGGGGTGCGCGCGGGTGACGGCGATGGGATGTCCGAAGGAGATGGCGGTGGCGCGGGTGTCCTTGGCCACGATCTCGACCTCCACGCCCTTGGGGCGGCGGCCGGTGACGCCCTCCGGCGCGGGCAGGGCCGGCCCTTCGGCCAGCGCCGCCAGCTCGCGCTGGAGCCGGGCGCGCACGTCCGGGGGCGCGTCGCCCGACAGGCCGACGGTCAGGGCCGCGCGCGTGTAGGCCTTGCGCACGAAGCCCTTCACGTCGTCGAGGGTGACGGCGTCGAGCCCGGCCACCGTGCCCAAGCCGGTGTGGCCGTAGGGCGTGCCCGCGAAGACGATCTCCTGGAGGCGCTCCTTGCCCAGCTCCTCCTCGTTGTTGCTGCGCAGGTCCTGGAGGAGCGCGCTCTTGTGCTGGTCCTTCAGCCGGCGGAAGTCCTCCTCCCGGAAGCCGGGCTCGGTGAGCATGGGCAGGGCCACGTCCGCGAAGCGGGCCCAGTTGTCGCGGTGCACGGCCAGGGTGAAGGTGGTCGTCTCCTTGTCCACCTGCGCGTCCACGCCGCCGGCGATGGGGAAGAGGGCCTGCCGGATCTCGTCCAGGCGCATGGCCCGGCTGCCCGCGTCCGCGATCATGGAGGCGCTGAGGGCGGCCAGCCCTTCCTTCCCCTCGGGGTCGTGGGCGGACCCCGCGCGGAAGAGCAGCTTGAGGCTGAGCTGGGGCAGGGTGGAGGCCACGGCCACCGTCTTGAGCTCGGCCCCCGCGCCCGCGGCCGCGCCCAGGGAAGCCAGGCGCGGCGCCTGGGCCATGGCCGCGGGCATGGGCGGGTGGGAGAGCGTGGTCACCACCAGCCGCTCGTCCGTGAAGTACGTGCGCGCCGCCGCCTGGAGGTCGGCGGGGGTCAGCGTCTCGTAGAGGCGGTAGTAGTCGTTCAAGGTGTCGAAGTCGCGCTCGAAGCTCACGAAGAAGGCGAGGGTGGCCGCGATGCGCTCGGTGTTGTCCAGGGTGCGCGCGAAGGAGTAGCGGGCATTCAGCTTGGCGTCGGCCACGCGCTTCTCCGCGGGGGCCTGCTCGCGGGCGCGCGCGAACGTGCGCAGCAGCTCATCGCGCACGGCCACCGCCTCCGCCATGTCCTTGACCCGCGCCGCCACCGTGGCCAGCCCGGGGTCCACGCGGGGGTTCGAGTCGGTGAAGAGCTGGTCCACCTTCTGCTCGGTCTCCACCAGCTTCTTGTAGAGGTCGGAGGTGGGCCCGAAGTTCAGGTCGAGCAGGAGGTCCATGGCCGCGAACTCCTTGTCCGTGTCGGAGAACGCGGGCCCGTGGAAGGCCACCGTCACCCAGGGCAGGGTGGGGGAGGTCCAGGGCACGTGCGCGTAGACGGGCCCCCGGGGCGCGGGCTCGCGCGGGATCTCCGCCTTGAAGCTCCCCGCCTTCCAGGGTCCCCAGTACTTCTCGACCAGGGGCATCACCTCCGCCGCGCTGACGTCGCCGGCCACGATGAGGGCGGTGTGCTCGGGACGGTACCAGCGGTCGAAGAAGGCCCGGGAGTAGGCGAACTGGTTCGGCATGTCCTCGATGTCCCTCAGGAAGCCCATGGTGGTGTGCTTGTAGGTGTGGGCGGCGAAGCCGTGCTCGCGCTGCACCTCGAAGAGCTTGCGCAGCGGCTCCGCGCTGTTCTTGTTGTACTCGCCGAGCACGGCCCGCGCTTCGGTCTTGAAGGCCGCTTCCGCATAGGACAGGTTCTGGAAGCGGTCGGCCTCGACCTTCAGGATCGTCTCCAGGTCCTCCTTGGCGAACGTGGTGTGGTAGTTCGTGAGGTCGTC
>DATBIO010000115.1:0-9629 GCA_036556965.1 Vicinamibacteria bacterium | reverse complement strand
TCTGGATGTGGCCCATCACGATCTTCATGATCGTCTCCCCGGTGAAGGGCAGCCGGCCGGTGTAGGTCTCGAAGAGCACGATCCCGAGCGAGTAGATGTCGGAGCGGAAGTCGGCGGGATGGCCCTGGGCCTGCTCGGGGGGCATGTAGTCGGGCGTGCCCATGACCATGCCCGCGGTGGTGAGCCCCGAGCCCGGGGCCCCGCCCTCCACCTCCGAGACCCGGGCGATGCCGAAGTCCATGATCTTCAGCTCGCCCGTCTCGGGCAGGATCAGCATGTTCTGGGGCTTCACGTCCCGGTGGACGACTCCCACCTCGTGCGCGGCCTCCAGGCCCTGGCAGGCCTGCTTGGCCACGCTCAGGCCCACCGCCAGCGGGAGCGCGCCACGATGGCGGATGAGGTCCTTGAGGGTGACGCCCTCCAGGTACTCCATCGAGATGTACGGGGTTCCGCCCGTCTCCCCGAAGTCGTGCGTGCGGAGGACGTTGCGGTGGGTGATGCGGCGGGCCAGCTTGATCTCCTGCTTGAAGCGGTCGAGGAGCTGCGGGTCCTCGCGCAGCAGCTCCGTGCGCACCACCTTGACCGCCACCACCTCGTCCAGCTTCTGGTCGCGCGCGCGGAAGACCACGCCCGTGCCGCCCATCCCCAGCTTGCCCAGGATCACGTAGCGGCCGCCGAACGTGGATCCCTCCTCCACGGGCGGGGCCCCGGGCACGGGCGAGCTCTCGAGGGAGAGGGTGGGGGCGTCGGTCAGGCTCCCGTCCCCCGTCACCCCCGAGCCCTTCTTGAGCAGGGTCATGCCCTCCTTGAGGAAGCCGATCATCTGCTCCTTCTCCCGGAGGTCGGAGAGCAGGTTGTTGAAGGCACGGGCGAGGACGCCGATCTCGTCGCTGGTGTCCACCGCCACCGCGCCCGCGTAGCGGCCGTCGCGCGCCCTCTCCACGCGCCCCACCAGCCGGCGCACGGGTCCCGTGATCCCGCGCGCGCTGAGCCAGGCCACGAGGAGGCCGGCCACCATCACCACCAGCGAGACGCCGATCAGGCTGGTGCGGAAAGAGCGGAAGGCCGCCGTTTCCGCGCTCATGCTGCGCAGGGCGACGAGCGACCCCACCGCCTCTCCGGTGGCCGCGGTGAGGGGCACGCGCACCCCGACGTGGCGGTCCCCGCCCAGGGCCAGCGCGAAGGGCGGCCCCTGCTCGCTGGCCGGGGGCAGGCCCCCCAGCGCGTCGCGCAGCGAGCCCTCGCGCGGGCCGAGCGTGGAGACCACCAAGCGCGGCGCCTGCGCCCCGGGGTGGGCCACGAATGCGATCTCGCTGTGGGTCAGCTTGCGGAGGTCGGAGGCGAGCTGCTCGCCGATGCCGTAGCCCGCGATGAGCACGCCCTTGAGGTCGGGGCCCACCAGCATGGGCACCGAGACGGCGTGGAAGAGCCTGTCCTCGTGCGACCAGATGGTGGCCGCCTCCTCGCCTTCGAGGGGCTTGCGCACCAGGGGGTCCTGGGCGAGGTCGCGGCCCTGGTCGGCGGGCCGGTCCGTGCGCGCGACCACCACCCCCGCGGGGTCGGTGGCCAGGTAGAAGTCGGCGTTGATCTCGCCCAGCCGCTCGCGCAGGGTGTCGAGCAGGGTGACGGGGTCGTTCAGCTCCACCAGCGACTTGAAGGCGGGATCGTTGGCCAGGACGCGCACCCCCAGCTTCAGCTTGTTGAAGCGGTCCGCCTGGTAGGTCTGCCAGGCCTGCCGCGTCTCGCTGAGCCCCTCGTCGATGGCGGCGGTGGCCAGCCGGTCGGCCTGCCGGCTGGTGAAGGCCACGGTGGACCCCACCAGCGCCACCACCAGGAGGCCGGTGAAGAGCAGGATCTTCTGGGTGAGGCCCAAGAGGTGGCTCAGTAGCGCTCGATGGCGCCGTAGCTCGAGCCGTCCTTCCGCTTGTGCTGGACACGCTTGTAGCTCGAGGTGTCCAGGCTCAGCTTGGTGGCGGCCTTCCCGTGCTCGCCCACCGTGACCACCGCCTGCGTCTCGCCGCCGCGGTCGTGCCAGGCGCGCACGGTGTGGCGGCCCGCGGGCACGCCCTCCAGGGCGAAGGAGCCGTCGGGCGCGGCCATGGCGAAGAACGGGTTGTCGCGCACCACCACGATGGCGCTCATCTGCGGGTGGATGTTGCAGTAGACGCGCACCACCCCCGGCTGCAGGAACGTATAGGAGCCGCTCTTCGGCCGCTTGTAGAGCTTGAGGTCGAAGGCGTTCGGCCGGGAGACGGAAAAGGCGTTGTGCAGGATGTTGTCGTCGTTGGGGAAGTGCACCGTGCCGCCCACGGGCACCGCCACCACGCGCGGGGTGAAGCTCTTGTTCTTCATGCGCACCGTGGCGGCCGCGGGCCGGGGGGCGGCCTTCACCCCGTCCACGTACACCACCACGTCGGAGTGGTCGGCGAGAGGCCGTCCCTTGTCCAGGACCTCCACGCGCCCGGCGATGGTTCCCGCCAGGGAAGGGCTTGCGGACGCGAGGAAGCACAGGGCGAGGACGCGCACCGCTCGCGGATTCTAGCACCGGGTATGATGCCGGCCGCATGAGCGCGCTCGCGGGCGGCCTCCTTCTCGCCGTCACCATCGACGGCGAGGCGGCGCGCGGACACGCCGCGGCCCTGGCCGCGCTCGGCCCGCATCCGTGGGGCTCGCCCCGCGCGCAGGTGGCCGCCCAGTACGTGGCCGCGCAGTTCCGGGCCGTGGGCCTGGGCGACGTCCGGCTGGAGCCGTTCATCACGGACGGGATCGCCGGCACCAACGTGACGGGCGTGCTGCGCGGCCCCGGCCCGGAGTGGCTGGTGGTGGGCGCGCACCACGACACCGCGCCCGAGGCCCCCGGCGCCTACGACGACGGGGGCGGCGTGGGCGTGGTCATCGAGGTCGCGCGCGCGCTGGTGCGGCGGCCGCCTCCGCGCACGGTGGTGTTCGCCTCCTGGGACGGGGAGGAGGCCTGGAGCACGCGCCGGGCCACCACCACCGGGTCCCGGGCCTGGCTGCGCGCGCCCGGGCGCGACCTCGCGCGCATGGTGGCCGCCCTCGACGTGGAGATGTCGGGCTACGCGCCGGGCCGGCCCGTGCTGCACACCATCGCCTACGCCGACCCCCGGCGGGAGGGCCGCGCGGTGGTGGCGCCGGGGTGGGTGGTGCGCGCCGCCCTCCGTGGGTCGGCGGACAACGGCCAGCCCTTCGGCGTCCTGGACCCGCGGCTCGGGTGGCTCGCCCAGCCCGGGGTAAGGACGTTCCGCGTCCGCCTGTACGGCGACGACCTCTCCTTCCTGCAGGCGGGACACCCCGCCGTGTTCACCTCGGACTCGTCGTTCAGCACGTTCTATCCCTGGTACCACCAGCCCACGGACACCGCGGACAAGATCGCGCCCGCCGCGCTCGCGCGCATGGGACAGGCCGTGCTGGGGGCGGTGCAGGAGCTGGCCCGCACCCCGCGGGGGGCGTCGGTGGAAGCCGACTGGTACGCGGTGGGTACGTCCGTGCTCGGACGAGGGGGCCTCCTTCTCGCGGGGGGGCTCTCGCTGGCGCCCGCGCTCCTCGTGGGAGCGCGCGCGGGAGGCCGGGCCCTGCCCCTGGCCGCGATCCGCGCCGCCCTCTTCGCGACGCTGTTGTGGAGGCACCCCGTGCCCGCGCTCTGGGTCTTCCTGCTCCCGAACCTGGCTGCCTTCAGGCCGCGCGCCTGGAACGTCGGGGCGCTGATGCCCGCGGCCGGCCTGGCCGTGCTGGGCGTGGCGGCGTGGGCCCGGGGCATGGCGAGCGGGCTGTGGCTCGCGTGGTGGGAGCTGGCCCTGGCCGGCGCCCTGGCCGTGCTCGGGCTCTGGGGCGTGACCGCCCGCGGGGCGCGCAAGCCGGCCCGCAAGCGCCGCGCGGCCGCCTAGCCCTCCGGGAGCAGGTCCACCACCACGACGTCGGCGGGCGCGCCGACGCGGAAGGGGACGAGGCTGCCCCCCACCCCTCGCGAGACGATGACCGTGGTCCCATCGACCTCGTGCCGGCCCCACGGCCACAGGCGTCCGTGGGGGCTCGGCATCCAGACCGGCCCGTAGCCGGGCAGCACGATGTGGCCCCCGTGCGTGTGCCCGCACAGGAAGAGGCGGACACCCCGCCCGCGCACGGCGGGCATGCCGTCGGGCGAATGACACACCGCCACCGTCACCGCCGCGCCGCCCGCCGTCGCGAGCGCCTCGTCCACCGCCGCGCGGTCGACGATGGGCTCCGGCATCCCCCGCCGCGTGAGGGGGTCGTCCAGCCCCACCACGGCCACGTCGTCGTGGGGCGGGGGCAGCCGCAGGGCCTCGTCCACGAGCACGGACACCCCCGCCGCCTGGAGTGCCTCGTCGATGCGCTCGGGACGCGCCCAGAAGTCGTGGTTGCCGAGCACGGCCAGCTTGGTGGCGGCGGGCACGCTCTCCACCCAGCGCGCCAGCGCCCGCACGCGCGCGGTGGTGGCCCCGAGGAAGACGTAGTCTCCGCCCAGCATGAGCAGATCCGGCCGGGCCTGGGCGGCGAGGGCGGCCGCGCGCTCGAGGAGCGCCGGGGGGGTGGTGGGACCGAGGTGCAGGTCGGAGGCGAAGACGACGCGCAGGCGCGGCCGTCCCGGCTCACGCCCCGCGCTCACCTGGTGCAAGAGGGCCTGGACGCGGCGCCCGCGGGGGAAGAGCCCCCAGGCCCGGGCCGGCCAGGAGCCGGCGTAGAGGGTGCCCAGGGCCTTCTCGAGATGGAGGTGCCGGCGCGAGTAGGGCCGGCGGCGGACACGCACCTCCAAAGAATCCCACGTCCGGACGGCGCGAGCGGCTCCCCCGCGCGGGAGTCGGGGCCCGCCCCCGCCCGGCGCCGCATCCGTATACTGGAATGGCACCGTGACCCGGTACGACCTGCGCTCCGCGGCGCGCGAGGCCATGATCGCCAACGGCTTCCGCCCCGAGTTTCCGCCCGATGTGCATCACGAGGTGCGCTCGCTGCCGGCGTCTACCCCGCCCGCCAACGGGGCGGCGCGCGACCTGCGCCACCGGCCCTGGTCCTCAATCGACAACCGGGAGTCCCGCGACCTCGACCAGCTCGAGTGGGCGGAGGCCATGCCCCACGACGGCCTGCGCGTGTGCGTGGCGGTGGCCGACGTCGACTCGCTGGTCCCCAAGGGGTCGGCCACGGACGGCCACGCGGGCGTGAACACGACCTCGGTCTACACCGGCATCACCGTCTTTCCCATGCTGCCCGAGCGTCTCTCCAACGACCTGACCTCGCTGAACCCCCACCAGGACCGCCTGGCCGTGGTGGTGGACGTCGTGCTGGGCGCCGACGGCGCCGAGAGCGGCCACGAGATCTACCGGGCCCTCGTGCGCAACCACGCCAAGCTGGACTACGAGACGGTGGGGGCCTGGCTGGCCGAGGAGGGCCCGCTGCCCGAGGCCGCCGCCGCCGTGCCCGGGCTGGAGGCGAACCTCCGCCTGCAGGACGCGGCCGCGCAGCGCCTCCTCCGGCGGCGCCGCACGAGCGGCGTCCTCAGCCTCGAGACGCTGGAGCCGCGGGCCCTGGTGGCGGACGGGCGCGTGGTGGACATCCAGGCCGTCCCCCCCAACCGTGCCCGCGACCTCATCGAGAACTTCATGGTCGCCGCCAACTCCGCGCTCGCGCGCTACCTGCGCGACCGCCGTGTCTCCAGCATCCGCCGCGTGGTGCGCACGCCCCGGCGCTGGGACCGCATCGTCACCCTGGCCGCGGAGCTGGGGGAGAAGCTCCCCGCCGCCCCCGACGCCCGGGCTCTCTCCGCGTTCCTCCAGCGCCGGCGCGCGGCCGACCCCGAGCACTACCCGGACCTGTCCCTGACCGTGGTCAAGCTCCTCGGCTCCGGCGAGTACGTGCTGGAGCGGCGGGGGGACGGGCGCGCCGGCGAGGGACACTTCCCCCTGGCCGCCGCCGTGTACGCGCACGGCACCGCCCCCAACCGGCGCTATGCGGACCTCGTCACCCAGCGCCTGGTGAAGGCGGTCGGGGAGCCGGCGCCACCCTACGCGGACGAGGAGCTGCACCGGATCGCGCAGCGCTGCACCGAGCAGGAGGACGCCGCGCGCAAGGTGGAGCGGACGCTGCGCAAGAAGGCGGCGGCCGTCCTGCTCGCGGACCGCGTGGGCGAGCGCTTCACCGCCATCGTGACCGGCGCCTCCGAGAAGGGCACCTACGTGCGCGTCCTCGCGCCGCCCGTGGAGGGCAAGGTGGTGCGCGGGGCACGCGGCCTGGACGTGGGCGACACGGTGAAGGTCACGCTGCTGTCCGCCGATCCCCGCGTGGGCCACATCGACTTCGCGGGACCAGGGGGCGACGTGGCGCGCAAGCTGGCGCGCTCGCGCCAGAAGAAGAAGGCGGCCACCCGCCTGATGGGGCGCGTGGGCGAGTCGTTCCCCGCGGTGGTGACGGTCGCCTCGCCCAAGGGCACCTACGTCTACCTGCCCCGCCAGCGCGTGGAGGGCCGCCTGGTGCGGGGTGCGAACGGGCTCGTCTCCGGGCAGCGGCTGACGGTGTCCCTCGTGTCCGCGGACACCGTGCACGGCTTCATCGACTTCGAGAACCCCGCCGGCATCCCCCCCTACAAGCAGGACCGCCGGGAGCGGAAGCGCCGGGCCGCGCTCGGCCTCCGCGGCCGCCTCGGCCAGGCCTTCGACGCCGTCGTCTCCGGCCACAGCGCGACGGCGACCTGGGTGCGCGTGCGCGACCCCGAGGCGGAGGGCCGCCTGGTGCGCGGCGGGCGGGGACTGTCCCTGGGCCAGGCCCTGCGCGTGCGCCTGGTCGGGGTGGACCCGCGCCGCGGGTTCATCGACTTCGTCCCCGACTGAGCGAGCACCGGCCCGCTGCCGGGCCGGGTTAGCCGCCGGCGATGGCGGGCACGATGGCCACGGTGTCCCCGGCCTTGAGCGCGGTCGCCTTGTCCTGCAGCGCGCGCACGTCCTCGCCGTTGACGAAGATCCGCACGTAGCTGCGCAGGTTGCCCTCGTCGTCCACCAGGCGCCCCTTCAGGCCCTGGTGGCGTCCCTCCAGGCCGTCGATGAGGGCCGACACCGTTCCCGCCTCCACCTCCACCTCCGCCGCGCCGCCCACCAGCGCGCGCAGCGGGGAAGGAATCTGCACCTTGACGCCCATCGGACTCTCCTTACTTGGCGACCTGAAGCGACTCCGGCTCGAAGTCCTGCGTGGCCTCCCGGAAGACCCAGGCCGTGGCCTCCGTCTCCCGGCCCCCGGCCACGCCCACCACCACGTGGATCACGCCGTCGGAAAGTCCCTCCGCGGCGATGCGCCGGTCCGTCTCCGACGGGCGCGCCGGGTGGTCGGGGTGGCTGTGGTAGTAGCCCACGATGTCGCGCCCGCCCTCGCGCCCCTCGCGCTGGACGCGGAGGAGGTCCTCGGGCGCGATCTGGTAGCGCACGGCGGGGGACGCCGTCTCGCGGTTGGGCACCGGCACCACGCGCTCGACGCGCGCGCCCCCGTCCTCGCCCCGGCCCAGGAGCACCCCGCAGACCTCGAGGGGGTAGCCCTTGCGCGCGTGGGCGAGCATGGTCTCCAGCAGGTCGTGCGCGATCAGCATCAGGGGCCCGGGGAGAGGTACCGGTCGCCGCCGTCGGCCAGCAGCGCCACCACGACGCCGCGCCCCTCCCGCCGCGCCACCTCCCGCGCCGCCGCCAGCGCCGCCCCCGCGGAGTGCCCGACGAGGAGGCCATCCGACTCCAGCACCTCGCGGCACGCCGCGTAGGCGGCTTCGGTGCTCACCACCACCTTCTCGTCCTCCACGCCGGGGTCGTACACCTCGGGCACGACGGCGCTCCCGAGGTGCTTCATTCCCTCCAGGCCGTGCAGCGGCTCGTCCGGCTCCACCGCCACCACGCGCACGCGCCCGCTCCTCTCGTGCAGGAAGCGCCCGGTGCCGACCACGGTGCCGGTGGTGCCCAGTCCGGCCACGAAGTGCGTGAGGCCGCCCGCCGTCTGCTCCCACAGCTCCGGTCCCGTGGTGCGGTAGTGGGCGAGGGGGTTGGCGGTGTTGCGGTACTGGTCGGTGTAGAAGTAGCGATCCGGGTCCGCCTCCACCATCTCGCGCACCCGCCGCAAGGCCCCGTCGGAGCCGGAGAAGGCGTCGGTCAGGACGAGCCGCGCCCCGTAGGCCAGGCAACGCCGCTTGCGGTCGTCGCTCACGCTCTCCGGCATCACCAGCTCCACGGGGTAGCCCTTGGCGCGGCCCACCAGGGCCAGCCCCACGGCGGTGTTCCCGGACGAGGAGTCCACCACCGTGCGGCCCGCGCGCAGGGCGCCGGCCCGCTCCCCTTCCGTGATGAGCGAGAGCGCGGTGCGGTCCTTGACGGAGCCCCCGGGGTTGAACCACTCGCACTTCGCGAGCAGGGTCGCGCCCGCGGGCACGCCGGGCAGGCGCAGGCGCACCAGGGGGGTGTGGCCGATGGTATCGAGGATGGAGGCGGACACGCCGGCCGGGGGAGGGGCCTGGGGCCGCGAGGGCGCGTCCCCCGCCCTTGACGCAGCGGGGAGGCTCATGGGGCCGCGGCGGGCGCGGGCTCGAAGTGGCACGACCACTCGAGGTCCCTCACCTCGCGGATGGTGGGCGCGTCGCCGCACACCGCGCAGCGCGGGTCGCGCCGCACGCGGAACTCCTGGAAGGCCATGTCGAGGGCGTCGTAGGTCAGGAGGCGGCCCACCAGGGGGCGTCCCACGCCGAGCAGCACCTTCACCGCCTCCGTCGCCTGCACGAGGCCGACGAGGCCGGGCAGCACGCCCAGCACGCCCGCGTCGTCGCAGGAGGGCGCCAGCTCCGCCGGCGTGGGCTCGGGATAGAGGCAGCGATAGCACGGCCCCTCGCGCGGCCGGAAGGTCGAGGCCTGGCCGAAGAAGCGGAAGATGCTCCCGTAGACGTTGGTCTTTCCCAGGAGGACGGCGGCGTCGTTGACCAGGTACTTGGTGGAGAAGTTGTCGCAGCCGTCCACCACCACGTCGTAGGGCCGGAGGACCTCCTCGACGTTGGCCGCTTCCAGGCGCACGTCGTGCCGCACCACGCGCACGTCGGGGTTGAGGGCGCGGAGGGTGGCCTCCGCCGACTCCGTCTTCGGCCGGCCCACCGCCGCCTCCGTGTGCAGGACCTGGCGCTGCAGGTTGCTGCGGTCCACCACGTCGAAATCGGCGATCCCGATGGTGCCCACGCCGGCCGCGGCCAGGTAGAGCCCGGCCGGGGAGCCGAGCCCCCCCGCGCCCACCAGCAGCACCTTGGACTCCAGCAGCCGCGCCTGGCCGGCCTCCCCGATCTCCGGCACCTTCAGGTGGCGGCTGTAGCGGTCGCGCTGCTGCTCGCTCAGCACGCGCGGCACGGCAACGGGTCGGCCGCTCTCGCGCCAGCGCGTGAACCCGCCCGCGAGGGAGACCACGTCGTGGTAGCCGAGGTCCTGCAGGGCCCGTGCGGCCAGCGCGCTGCGCGTGCCCCCCGCGCAGTAGACGACCACCGGGCGCGCCTTGTCCGGAGCCTCCTGCTCCACCCGCAGCTCCAGGAAGCCCCGCGGGATGAAGACCGCGCCGGGCACGTGGCCCTTCGCCCACTCGTCCGCCTCGCGCACGTC
>DATBIO010000114.1:0-8378 GCA_036556965.1 Vicinamibacteria bacterium | reverse complement strand
CACCGGCCCCGCCCGGGCTTTGCTGCTAAGATTCACGCGCCCTCACCGGATGCTGGAGCCCCCCGCATCGTGAAGTTCCCCGGCAGCAAGCTGCTGCACCACTGGGACCTGTCCGTGCAGAAGCTGTCGCTGGACGACCTGCTGCGCTCCTGCCAGCAGGTCGGGCTCACGGGCTTTGCCGAGGCCAAGCTGCCCCAGGCGGTGGCCATGATCTTCTACTACCTGGGCGGCGAGGTGAACGCGCTCTACCGCGAGGGGCCGGTGGCCTACACCGGCCAGGCCGCCCTCCAGCGCATGCGCGAGAAGGTCGCGGAGGAGGGCTCCGTCTCCGTCTACGAGCTGCCCCTGGACATGGCCCACCTCCTGCGCGGCATCACCAACCGCCAGCTCCTGAAGGAGACGCTGAGGTCCCGGACCGACCTCAACGCCCTGCTCGGCCGCCTGGAGAAGGCGCAGCACACGGGCACCCTCGAGCTGCAGACCGGCACCGGCGCGGCCATGCTGCTGGTGGTGGGGGGACGGGTCTCCAACGTGTACTGGGAGACGGCCGCGGGCCTGACCTACGAGAAGGGCGAGGCGCGCCAGCTCCTGGAGGAGGCGGTCGAGAAGCCGGGGGAGACGCAGCTGTTCCTCTCGGACTTCTCGCGCGACGTCTGGAAGTCGCGCCACGAGGTGCAGGACCTGGTGCGCAGCCGCCTGGAGCGGCGGCCGGAGCCCGCGGCTCCGGAGCAGCTGGCCGCGGAGGAGGAGACGGCCCGCCGCGAGACGCTGGAGGCGCTGTGCGCGTCCCTCCCCTCGGTGTTCCAGGCCTTCATCTTCGACCTCATGACGGGGGTGGCCCTGGCGCGCTGGGGACGGGGGACCTCCAGCCTGCGCGTCGGCCTCCTCACCGAGAAGCTGCCCGCCCTCACCGTGACCCTGCGCGATCTCCTCGCCGCGGAAGGCCAGGACAACATGGAGGTCTTCGAGGTCACCACCGACCGCCTGGCGGTGATGGTGAGCATCGTGCCCGAGACGCAGGAGGGCATCGTGCTCTTCGCGGACCGGGCCCAGCCCAGCGCGCTCCTGGGCGGCGCCCTGGCACGCGCGGTGCGCTCCTACGCCGCGCGCATGGCGCCGGTGCGGGCGGCGGAGCAGGCCATCTAGCGGATCGTCCGCGCGGCCGGCTAGTCGGCCATCACCGCGCCGCCGTTCACGCACAGGACGGTGCCGTAGACGTACGACGCGAGGTCGGAGCAGAGGAACGCCACCGGGCCCGCGATCTCCTCCGGCGTGCCCGCCCGGCCCAGGGGGATGCGCGCCACCGCCGCCGCCCCGCCCGCTCCCGCCAGCGCCGCGCGCGTCATGTCCGTGAGCACCCAGCCCGGGGCCACCGCGTTCACGCGCACGCCGTGGGGGGCCAGCTCCGCGGCCAGCGACCGGGTGAAGGCCAGCAGCGCGCCCTTGCTCGCCGCGTAGTGGGAGTGGTCGGCCTCGCCGCGCTGGCCGGCGGTGGACGACACGAGGACGATCGCGCCCGACCGCCCCGCCGCCATGCCGCGCGCCGCCGCCCGGCTGACGGCGAAGGCGCCGTCGAGGTTCACGGCCAGCGTCTCGCGCCATTCGGCGTCGGTCATCCCGAGCAGGGGAGCCCGCTTCCAGATTCCGTGGTTGACCACGAGGATGCGCAGCGGTCCCACCCGGCGGGAAGCCTCGTCCACCAGCGCGTCGGCGGCGCCGGGGCGGCCGAGGTCGGCCTCGAGGGCCACCGCCGCGCCCCCCTCCGCCTCGATCGCGCGCACCGTGTCCGCGGCGGCGGCGCCGTCGCGCGCGTAGCTCAGCGCGACGGGCGCGCCCAGTCGCGCGAGGAGCAGGCTCACCGCCCGGCCGATGCCGCGCCCGCCTCCCGTCACCAGGGCCGCCCTTCCCGTGAGATCCATCACACGGACCGTAGCTTTTCCGTTTCCGCCGCACAAATGCCTTGACAGGCGCGGGCCGCTTGCGTAACGTCCCCCGATAACCGAATAGCAATTCAGTTTCGGCTTCCGCGGCGCCGCGGGCACCGGGGAATCCGGGATGTCGGCCGTCCGCCTGCGGAGCTTTGCGTGCGGTCCGCGGGCCCGGCGCGGGGCGGAGCCGCGCGTCCGCCGCGCCGGAGCATCGAGCACGGGAGCGAAGAGGCCATGAGCTGGAGACACGCGGGACTCGCCACCCTCCTCGCCGCGCTGGCCGTGCCGGCGGCGGCCGCCGACGACGGCCCCCGGGTCCTCCGCGGGGCCGTGGCCGGGTCGAAAGCGCGCGCGCGCGCGGTGGAGGTCGACCTCCGGGACCTGCCGCGGGCGGCGGAGTGGGAGCCGGGCGACGCCATCAAGGAGATCCCGCGCCGGGCCTATCCGCCTTCCGCGAAGCCGGCGGCGGCGCAACGCGCCCCCTTCCAGGACCCCTTGCTGGCGCAGCAGGAGGCGGCCATCGCCACCAGCCTGGACGCCGCGTTCAGCTCCACCCTGCTCAACTTCAACGGCCAGGGCTTCAGCGGCGTCAACCCGCCGGACACCGTGGGCGACGTGGGTCCGAACCACTACGTGCAGATGATCAACCGCAGCGGGGGAGCCTCCTTCACCGTCTACGACAAGGCGGGGGGCCTGCTGGCCGGCCCCGTCATGCTCGACTCGCTGGGCACGGCCGAGTGCGCCAGCGGCCTGGGCGATCCCATCGTGCTCTACGACTCGCTGGCCGACCGCTGGGTGCTCAGCGAGTTCTCGAACGCCGGCAACCGGCTCTGCGTGTACGTGTCGCGCACGTCGAACCCCGTCACCGGCGGGTGGTGGGCCTACAGCTTCCAGGCCCCCACCTTCCCCGACTACCCGAAGTACGGGGTGTGGCCCGACGCCTACTACGTGGGCACCAACGAGGGCACCGGCTCGCCCGTCTACGCGCTCGACCGCGTGCGCATGCTGAACGGGCAGCCCGCCTCCTCCCAGCGCTTCACGGCCCCCGACATGGCGGGCTTCGGATTCCAGCTCGTGCAGCCGGCCGACCTCGACGGGGCCACGCCTCCACCCGCGGGCGCCCCCGGCATCTTCATGCGCCACCGCGACGACGAGGTCCACAACCCCGGGGCCAACGACCCGGGCGCGGACTTCCTGGAGATCTGGGAGTTCCACGTGGACTGGACCACGCCCGCCAACTCCACCTTCACGGGGCCGACCAACGTGGCCATGGCGGAGATCGACTCCAACCTGTGCGGCCTCACGTCGTTCGCGTGCGTGCCGCAGCCGGGCAGCACCACCACCCTCGACCCCCTGCGCGAGCCCGTGATGTTCCGCGTGCAGTACCGGAACTTCGGCACCCACCAGTCGCTGGTGGGCAACCTGGTCACCGACGTGGGGACCAACCGCCACGCCATCCGCTGGTTCGAGGTGCGCCGTACGGGCGCGGGCGCCTGGAACGCCGCCCAGCAGGGCACCTATTCGCCGGACGCCACGAACCGCTGGATGGGCAGCGCGGCCATGGACCAGCAGGGCAACCTGGCCGTGGGGTACAGCGTGTCCAGCTCCACGGTGGCCCCCGGCATCCGCTACGCCGGCCGGCTGTCCGGCGACCCCGCGGGGTCGCTGCCGCAGGGCGAGAACGCGGTGGTGGGGGGGACGGCCGCCAACGCCAGCAACCGCTGGGGCGACTACGCGGCCCTGAGCGTGGATCCCGCCGACGACTGCACCTTCTGGCTCACCACCATGTACTCGCCGTCGTCCTCCTGGGCCACCCGGATCGCCTCCTTCAAGTTCGACTCCTGCGGCGGCGCGCCGCCCCCGCCCGACTTCGCGGTGTCCGCCTCGCCCGGCGCGGTGAGCATCGCCCAGGGCGCCGCCGGCGGCACCACGGTCTCCGTGGCCAGCCTCAACGCCTTCAGCGCCGCGGTGACGCTGAGCGCCTCCGGCCTGCCCAGCGGCGTCACCGCCAGCTTCAGCGCCAACCCCGTGACGCCGCCCGCGGGCGGCGGCGCGTCCTCGACGCTGACCTTCAGCGCCTCACCCTCGGCCGCCACGGGGACCTTCACCGTGACCGTGGCCGGCGTCTCGGGGGCCCTCACGCGCACGGCCACGGTCGGCCTCACCGTGACCGCGGCGGGCGGGGGAGGCGTGCAGACGGCGGTCTTCGACGCGGGCCTGCAGGCGCCGCGCTGCTCCACCGTGGGCAGCGGCTGCGACACGGGGACGGCGCTCGTCCTCGGCCGTGACGGCCGGGGCCCCGAGCCCAACCAGCCCAACACCATCGCCGACGCCTGCGCCGACGGCACCTCGGGGACCTTCCACGTGGACGAGTCGGTGGACCGCGTGCGCGTGGTGACGACCGACGGCAGCAACTTCGCGCCGGGGAAGACGGTGCGCATCGAGGCCACGGTGTGGGCCTGGACGACGCCCTCGGCGGACAAGCTCGACCTCTACTACGCCGCCAACGCCAGCAGCCCGGCCTGGGTCTTCGTGGCCACCCTCACCCCCACCGTGGCCGGCTCCCAGGTCCTGTCCGCCACCTACGTCCTGCCCAGCGGCAGCGTGCAGGCGGTGCGCGCGCAGTTCCGCTACCAGGGCACGGCCTCCGCCTGCACGGCGGGCGGCTACAACGACCGCGACGACGTGGTGTTCGCGGTGAACGGCGGCGGGCCTCCGCCCGCGCCCGTGGACCTGGTGGCCACCTTCAGCACCGCCTCCCAGGCTCCGCGCTGCGGCAGCAACGGCAAGTCCTGCGATTCCGGCCCGGCGCTCCTCCGGGGGCGCGCCGGCCTCGGCCCCGAGCCCAACCAGCCCAACACCGTGGCCGACTCCTGCGCCGACGGGGGGTCGGGCACGTTCCACTCCGACGAGTCGGTGGACCGCGTCAAGGTCTCGACCACGGACGGGACCGGGTTCGCCCCCGGCAAGACGGTGCGCGTGGACGTGACGGTCTGGGCGTGGTCGGGCTACACCTCGGACCACCTCGACCTGTACTACGCCGCCAACGCGAGCGCGCCCGCCTGGACGCCGATCGCCACCAACATCACCCCGCCCGCGGCCGGCGCCCAGGTCATCAGCCGGACGTACACGCTGCCCAGCGGCCCGCTGCAGGCCGTGCGCGCCCGGTTCCGCTACAACGGCAGCGTGGCCGCCTGCGGCACCGGTGCCTACGACGACCACGACGACCTCGTGTTCGCCGTGCCGTAAGGCTTCCCGCCCGCCCCCCGGGGGTTCCCGCCCCGGGGGTCAGGGAAGGTCGCGGCGGATCTCCACGCGGCCGCTCTCGCTCCTCACCACGATGAGGCGGCCGGGCCGCCCCACGCTGCCGGCGAGGACCGTGCCCGCTCCCTGGCGCCGCGGCCTGAGCTCCAGGTTCGACACGATCTCGCCGCCCGTCTCCACCCGCAGCTCGACGGCGGGGGATTCGGGCAGGCGGACGGTGATGGCCCCGGAGGCCGATTCCACCACGTCGAGGCGGCCGTCCGTGGCCGCGGGCCGGGTGGCGGTGATGCTGCCGCTCTCCGTGCGGGCGTGCAGGGTGCCCGTGGTGGCCACGAGCACCTCGCCGTCGAGGGTGGCCGCCCGCAGGTCGCTCTTCAGCCCGCGCGCCTCCACCATGCCGCGCAGCGTCTGCGCCTCGAGGGCGACGCCCTCGGGCACGAAGACGGTCACGTCCAGGCGGTCGTAGCTGTGCTTGGGCGGGTTCGGATCGGCGTCGCGCACGCGGCCGGGGGGGTAGGCCACGGTGAGGGCGACGGTGGATCCCCGCCGCTCCACGGTGAAGCCGACGCCGGGAGGCGCCGGGTCGAGCCGCTGCACCACGGCCCAGGCCTCCAGGGTGCGGTCCTCGGCGAAGCGCGCGCGGATGTCGCCGTAGTCGTTGCGGACGACGAGGCGGCGCACCGGCGCCTCCCCGTCGGCGGCCAGGCTCCAGGAGAGCCGCTCCGTCCGCACCTCGGCCGCGGAGAGGACGACGAGCAGGGGCAGCAGCATGGCCGCGACAGTAGGGGCGGGTGCGGGCCGCGTCAAGGCCGCGCGCGGAGCGGGGCCGCCCGATAGAATCGGGCGGTGGCTTTCCTGACCTTCGAGGGCCTGGAGGGGTGCGGCAAGAGCACCCAGGCCCGGCGCCTGGCGGAGGCGCTGGGCCCCGCCGTCGTCTTCACGCAGGAGCCCGGGGGCACCGCGCTCGGACGCGACGTGCGCTCTCTCCTGCTCGAGCACACGCACCACGACATGGCGCCCGCGGCGGAGGTCCTCCTCTACTTCGCGGACCGCGCCCAGCACGTGGCCGAGGTCGTGCGGCCCGCCCTGGCCGCGGGACGGCTCGTGATCTCGGACCGCTACGTGGACTCGTCGTACGCCTACCAGGGCTACGGACGGGGCCTCTCCCTGGACCTGCTGCGCGCCGTCTTCGAGCTGGCCACGGGCGGCCTCGTCCCCGACCTGACCGTCTACCTGGACGTGCCGGTGGACGAGGGGCTGGCCCGGGCCCGCGCGCGCGGCCGCCCCGACCGCCTGGAGTCGGAGGAGCGTGCGTTCCACGAGCGCGTGCGCGAGGGGTACCGCTCGCTCATCGCGGCGGACCCGCAGCGGTGGCTGGTGGTGGACGGCTGCGGCGACGCGGACGCCGTCTTCCGCGCGGTCAGGGCCGCCATCGAAGAGCGGCTGCCCCTGGCTCTCCATGCCCTTCCCTGAGGTCATCGGGCACGAGCGCGTGAAGGGCCTGCTGGCCGCGGCCCTGGCCGGAGGCCGGCTCCCGCCCGCCCTCCTGCTCACGGGTCCGGCCGGCGTGGGCAAGAAGCTCCTGGCCCAGGCCACCGCGCGCGGGCTCCTCTGCGCGCGGGGGCCGGGCGAGCCCTGCGACGAGTGCGCGACCTGCGGCCGCGTGCGGCGCGGGCTCCACCCGGACACGGCCCTCGTCGTCCCCGACGGCGCCTTCATCAAGGTGGACGCGGTGCGCGCCCTGGTGCGGGAGGTGGCCGGGCGCCCCTTCGAGGGGCGCGCGCGCGCCTACGTGCTGGACGACGCCCACGCCATGAACGACCAGGCGCAGAACGCGCTCCTCAAGAGCCTCGAGGAGCCGCCGCCCACCTCGCACCTGCTCCTCGTCACCGACGCCCCCCAGGGCCTGCTCCCCACCATCCGCTCCCGCTGCCAGACGCTGCGGCTGGGGCCGCTGCCCGCGAGGCTGCTGGAGGAGGCGCTGCGCGAGCGCCACTCCCTCTCCGCGGAGGATGCCCATCTCCGCGCGGCGCTGTGCGGCGGGAGCCTGGGCGCGGCGCTCGCCTTCGAGTCCGACTCCTTCCAGGAGCGGCGCGAGGAGCTGCTCGCGCTGCTGGAGTCGGCGGCGCGCCTGACCGCCATCGACCGCATCGAGGCCGCGGACGGGCTCAAGGACACGGGCGACCCGGCCCTGCTCCTCACCGTGCTGCGCTCCCTCCTGCGGGACGTGGCGGCCCTGGCCGCGGGGGCGGCGCCGCGCGCGCTCCTCAACGCGGACGTGGCGGCGCGGCTGGCCCCGCTGGCGGCGGGCCCCCTCGGCCGCGGGGCGGGCGACCTGGCCACCGACGTCTTCATCCTGCGCGAGGACCTGCGCACCAACGCGAACTGGCTGCTCCTGCTCGACGCCCTCCTCGACCGCCTCGTCGCGCGCGCCGCCTGAGCCGGGCGCGGGCCCGGCAAGTGGTCAATGCCTTGGATCGACTGGAGCCCTGTGCTAGAAGGGTGTGGACGAGCACCCGCCATGAGAAAGCTGATCCGTCCCGACCTCAGCGAGATCAAGGACCACATGCAGGCGCCCTCGCGCGTCTACCGGGGGCGCAAGCCCATCCCGCCCGAGCAGACCTACGCCGAGGCCTTCTACTACCTGAAGCAGATGACCAACAAGACGCGCATGGTCATCGTGCTCAGGGACGGTGAGGAGGTGCGCGGCGTCATCGAGTGGTACGACAAGCACGCCCTCAAGGTGCACCGCGCCGACGCCCCCAACATCCTGCTCCTCAAGGACACCATCAAGTACATGTACAAGGAGAACGAGGAAGCGGGGGACGAGGACTAGCTGACCGCGGCAGCGGCCGTCTAGCTAGCGGGGGGCCAGGTCCCCCTCGACGGAGAACACGCCGGCCTTCGTCTCCAGGACCAGGCGCGGGCGCGGGCCGTCGTCGCGCACGGCGAAGGAGCTCCCCTCCTCGAAGCCGAGCTCGTCGAGCCGGCGCTCGCCCGTCCCCTCCGACGCGCGGTCCGCGGCATCCGCGGCATCACGCATGTCGCAGAGGGTGCCGCCCGTCTCGCGCTTCATGACCACGCCGGGCACCGTGGCCGCGGTCTTGCCGTCGCGGCGCAGGAGCAGGTCCACGGCGCCCTTCTCGCCCGTGCCACGGACCATCACGGTGTAGAAGCCCGGCGCGA
>DATBIO010000113.1:0-4710 GCA_036556965.1 Vicinamibacteria bacterium | reverse complement strand
CCGCGATGCCCGGGTACCACGTGCCGAAGACGGTCAGCGTCCGCCCGCCCTCCCGCTGGCGGACCAGCTCACCGCCGTACACCGGCACCCCGTGGTGGACCTGGGCCAGCCGCTGGTGGGTTCGACCGGGGAGGAGCGTGTCCTCGCGCTCCCAGCGGACGGCCAGCTCCCCCTGGGCCGTCATCTGCGCGATGCGGCGGTCCCACTCGCCGACCTGCACCGCCTCGGCGGTGGCCACGCGTACCGCGGGCGACCCCTGGGCGGCGGCGAGGACGGGCAGCGCCGCCGCGCAGGCGGCGATGAGCGCGCTCTTCATGACGATGTCCTCCGGAGGGTGGTGGCGGACTATAGACACGTTTCGCGTCTCGTTTCCAGACGCCGGGGAGCGCGCACCGCCCGGGTTTGACCCTGCTTCGAGGCGCCGCCTAGAATCGACGCTTTCAGGCGAGGAGCATCGGCGCATGCGGGCTGTCGAGACGTGGGTCGAGCAGGTCGCCAGGACCACGCGCCCGGACCGCGTGGTGTGGTGCGACGGCTCCGAGGCCGAGAACGAGCGCCTGATGGAGGGGATGCTGGCCGACGGCACCCTCCTGCGCCTGGACCCGCAAGCCGCCCCCGGCAGCACGCTGCACCGGAGCCACCCCTCCGACGTGGCCCGCACCGAGCACCTCACCTTCATCGCCACCGGGGAGCAGGCCGAGGCCGGCCCCACCAACAACTGGATGGCGCCCGCGGACGCGCGCGCCCGGGTGGGCCCCCTGTTCGAAGGCGTCATGAAGGGCCGCACGATGTACGTCGTTCCCTACGTGATGGGCCCGCCCGGCTCGCCCTTCAGCAAGATCGGGGTGGAGGTCACGGACAGCCCCTACGTCGTGGCCAACATGCGGATCATGACGCGCATGGGCCAGGTGGCCCTCGACCAGCTCGGAGACGGCGACGACTTCGTGCCCGGCCTCCACTCCACCGGCGACCTCTCGCCCGACCGCCGCTTCATCGTGCACTTCCCGGACGAGCGCCTGATCTGGAGCGTGGGCTCCGGCTACGGCGGGAACGCGCTGCTCGGCAAGAAGTGCTTCGCGCTGCGCATCGCCGGCACCATGGCCCGCGAGGAGGGCTGGATGGCGGAGCACATGCTCATCCTGGAGCTGGCTCTGCCCGACGGCGAGGTCCACTACGTGGCGGCCGCCTTCCCGTCCGCCTGCGGCAAGACCAACCTGGCCATGCTCGTCTCGCCGCTGGAGGCGCAGGGCTACCGGGTCCGCACGGTGGGGGACGACATCGCCTGGCTGCGGCCGGGGCCGGACGGCCGGCTGTGGGCGGTCAACCCCGAGGCGGGGTTCTTCGGGGTGGTGCCGGGCACGGGCCCGGAGACCAACCCCAACGCCATGGCCACCATCGGCCACGACACCATCTTCACCAACGTGGCGGTGACGCCCGGCGGCGTGCCGTGGTGGGAGGGCAAGGACCGGAACCCGCCGCGCGACCTCCTGGACTGGCAGGGCCGGCCGTGGGACGGAAAGGGAAAGGCCGCGCACCCGAACTCGCGCTTCACCGTGGCCGCGCGGCAGTGCCCGAGCATGTCGCCGCGGTGGGAGGACCCGCAGGGCGTGCCCCTGTCGGCCATCGTGTTCGGGGGCCGGCGCGCCCGCCTGACGCCGCTCGTGTTCGAGAGCCGCGGCTGGGAGCACGGCGTCTTCGTGGGCGCCACCATGGGCTCGGAGACCACCGCCGCCGCCACCGGCCAGGTGGGCGTGGTGCGACGCGACCCCATGGCCATGCTGCCGTTCTGCGGCTACAACATGGCCGACTACTTTGCCAGCTGGTACCGGATGGGACGGAGCGTGGCCCGGCCGCCCGCCATCTTCCACGTGAACTGGTTCCGCACCGACGCCGGGGGCCGGTTCCTCTGGCCCGGCTTCGGCGAGAACCTGCGCGTCCTGCTGTGGATGATCGACCGCGTGCGGGGCCGCGCGGAGGCCGTGGACACTCCCATCGGCGGCGTGCCCGCGCGCGACGCCCTCAACCTGGAGGGCCTGCGCGTCGGAGCGAAGGAGATGGACACCCTGCTGGCCGTGGACCGCGACCAGTGGGCGGCCGAGGTGCCGGAGATCCGTGCCTTCTTCGACCGCTTCGGAGACCGCCTGCCCCGCGAGCTGCACCGTTCGCTCGACACGCTGTCCCAGCAGCTGGCCACCACCCTCGTCTGATCCCACGCCGAGCACGCGCACGCTGAAGGCGCTGGCCGCCGCCGCCGCCGCCTTCGCCCTGGCCAGCGCCCTCTGGGCGGCCTGGCGGCAGGACACCACCACCGACGAGCCCATTCACCTGGCCTGGTCGCGCCGGCTCCTGGACAGCCGCGTGACCGAGCGACGGAGCGACATCCACTTCAACTCGAAGACGCCGGTGGTGATGGCCAACGTGGCCGCGCGCAAGCTGGCCAAGCGCTTCACGCGCGACGAGACGACGCTGCGCTTCGCCTGCCGGCTCCCCACCGTGGGCTGGCTGGCCCTCCTGCTCGCGGGCACGCTGGCCCTGGGCCGCGCGGCGGCGGGGGAGGCCGCCGGATGGTGGGCGCTCCTGCTCGCCGCCCTCGACCCCAACCTCGTGGCCCACGGCTCGCTGGCCACCGTGGACGTGGCCTACGCCTGCGCCACCGTGCTCACCCTGCTCGCCGCCCTGCGCTTCGCGCGCCGTCCCGCGCCGGGGCGCGCGGCGCTGCTCGGCGTCGCCCTGGGGCTCGCCTTCGCCGCCAAGTTCACGGCGTTCCTTCTGCTCCCCGCCGTGCTGCTGCTGCCGCTGGCGCGCGCGGAGCGGCCGCGCCGGGCGGAGGTCCTCCGCCTGCTCGGGGGCGCGGCCCTGGCCCTCGCCGTCTGCGCGCTCGCCGTCTGCGCCTCGTACCTCTTCGTGGACGTCGGCTTCCGCCTGCGCGACGTGGCGTGGAAGTCCGGCGCCTTCGTGGCCATGGCCGGGCGGCTGCCGGACCTGTGGCTGCCGCTGCCCGTGGACTTCTTGACCGGGGTGGACGTCTGCCTCGGCTCCGAGCGGGCCAAGTCCTTTCCCGTGGTGGTGCTGAGCGAGCTGCACCCCAGCGGGGTCTGGTACTACTTCGCCTTCCTCTGGCTGGTGAAGACGCCCCTGCTCGTCCTCGCGGCCCAGGCCGCCGGACTGGGCGTGGCCGCGCGCCGAGGGCTCCTCCTCTCGTCCCCCGGCCTGCGCTTCCTCCTCGCCAACCTCGTCCTCACCGCCGCGTATTTCTCGTTCGTCTACCGTATGCAGATCGGCTATCGCTTCGTCCTGATGTGCATTCCCCTCCTGGGCGTGCTGGCCGCGGCGGGCCTGGGGGCCTGGCGCCCGCGCGCGTGGGCGGCGTGGGCGGTGGCGGCCACGGCCGTCCTGGAGCAGGTGCCCTACCTCGGCAACACGCTGGCCTTCACCAACGCGGCCGTCCGCCCCAAGGAGCGGGTGTTCACGCTCATCGCCGACTCCAACGTGGACTTCGGCCAGAACGACGCCCAGGCCACGCCGTGGATCCGGGCCCGGGCGGCGGCGGGCGCGCACGTGGAGCCCGTGCACGTCCTGCCCGGCGACAACGTGGTGAACTTCAACCTGGCCAGCGGGGCCGGCCTCTTCCCGCGCCACCGCTGGGTCCGCGCGCACCTCACGCCGCGCGAGCACTACCGTCACACGTACCTGCTCTTCCAGGTGACGCCCGCGCAGTTCGAGCGGTTCCTCACCGAGGCCCGGCGCTTCGTCCCCGGCGCGAGCGTGGAGAGATGGTGCGCGGGCGGGTCCCCGCCGACGCCTCTGCAGCCGGGGCTGCCGCTGTCCGTGCGGAGCGGGCGGCCGGGCCAGGCGACGGTGGTCTGCCTGGACACGCCCGCGCCGCTCGAGCTCGTGCTGCGGGGGCGCAGCGGGGTCGCCTTCTTCGGGGCCGCGGCCGCCGAGAGGGCCGCCTGGGACCGCATCGGCCCGGGCCAGGAGGCCTGGTTCCGCCTGGAGGCCGGACGGCACGCCTTCGGCGCCACCGCCCGCGCCTTCGACGGCTGGTGGGAGCCGCACGCCGGCGGGGCCGTCCTCACCACGCGGGCCACCGTGCTCGACGAAGGCCGGCTGGTGGAGCCGGACGAGGTCGTCATCCCCACCGACCTCGGCGGGGGCCGGACGATGTCGGAAGAAGGCGCGGCGCCGCCGCCGTCTCTCCCGGCTCCGCCGCCGGCCACGCGGTAAGCGCAGCCCGACACCGGCCTCGGCCGAAGCGAGCGGTCAGGCCGCGCTGGCTTCGAGGCGGGCGGAGACGGCGGAGAGGGCGTCCTTGAGGGCGCCCACCGTCTGGTACCGCTTGGCGGGGTCCTTCTCGATGCAGCGCAGGATCACCGCCTCGAGGTCGGCCGGAACCGCCGGGTTGACGGAGCGCGGCCGGGCCGGCGTCTTCTGCACCTGCGCGATGATGGTGGCCACCGGCGTGTCCTCCGGGAAGGGCAGGGCACCGCTGAAGATCTCGTAGAGCACGATCCCCAGCGAGTAGATGTCGGAGCGGAAGTCGGCGGGGCGGCCCTGGGCCTGCTCGGGCGGCATGTAGTCCGGCGTGCCCATCACCATGCCCACCGTGGTCATGCCGCGGCCCTTCATGTCGGAGACGCGCGCGATGCCGAAGTCCATGATCTTCAGCTCGCCCGTCTCGGGCAGGATCAGCATGTTCTGGGGCTTCAC
>DATBIO010000112.1:0-20744 GCA_036556965.1 Vicinamibacteria bacterium | reverse complement strand
GAGCCCGGCGCCGGGAGGCGCCGGGCGCCGGTTCAGGCCGCGCGCCGCCACTCCTCGGTAGCCGCCTCCTCGGTGGCCGCCTTCTCCGTGGCCACCGGCGGGGGCACCGCCACCGGCACGGTCTCTTCCCGGCGGCCGCGCACCAGGGCGCGCGCCGCGCGGACTCCCTTGCGTCCCAGCTCGCGCAGGACCATCAGGAACCCGACGAGGGGAAGGAACACCGCGAAGAGCCCGCCCATCACCGGCCCCACCAGGAGCATGGCCACGGTGGGGATCCGCACGTAGGTGGCCTCTTCCCCGCCCGGGAGCCGCTCGCTCTCGCCGTCCATGGTGACGACCTCCCAGCGCGCGGTGTTCCAGTAGAAGCCCGGCGCCGCCTTCATCCCTCCCATGCTCCACTTCATGGCGTCCTCCTTCCGTCACCTGGAATGTCGGCGCGCCACGCTCCCGCCACCATCGGGCAGGCGCCCGAGGACGCGAGGTGAGATTCCGGAGGGGCGGGGGGCCGGATTCCCGAGGCGGGGCCGGGGCGGGGAGGCGGCGTCCGCTCAGGAACGGGCCAGGGCCACCAGGGTGGCCACGACCATGGTCAGGCCCAGGACGACGGCGATGGTGCCCACCACGTGGCCCCGCCGGCGTTCCTGGCGGGTGGGCGCCGGCGCCACGGCAGCGGGGAGCTCCCCCCGCCGGAGCATCCGCTCGTACTCGGCCGGGCGCTCGTCCCGCAGCTCGGCCAGGGGGAGGCGCCCCGTGAAGATGACGGTGTCCATCGGGAACTTCTCCGGCCGCAGGTGGCCGTTGAAGAAGTGGACGGTGAAGATGAACACCATGGCCAGCAGCGCCTCTTCGCCGTGGATCACGAAGGCCACGTTGAAGAGCCACCCCGGCAGGACCTGCGAGAAGAAGCGCGGGAACCAGAGGAGGAGGCCGGAGCCCCCGATGATGCCCATGCCCCAGAACACGGCCCAGTAGTCGAACTTCTCCCAGTACGTGAAGCGTCCGAAGCGCGGGCGCGGGCCCAGGCCGAGGAACCACCGGAAATGCCCGAGCATCTCGGTCACGTCGCGCGGCTGGGGCACCAGCGAGTCGGGCCCCCACAGCAGCCCCGTCTCCTTGCGCACGTAGACGCGGTAGAGCACGCGCGCCACGTGCGCGCCGAAGGTGGCCAGCATGAGGAGGGCGAAGCCGCGGTGGAGGGTCCCCGTGACCCCGTATCCGCCCATGAGGCGCGCCAGGACCGCCGCCCGGGGGCGCTCGGAGAGGAGCAGGGGAAGGCCGGTCAGGGACAGCCCGAGGAAGCTCGTCATGAGGGCGGCGTGCAGTCCGACGTCCACGGGACTGAAGCGCCGGACGTAGGTGGCGTCGGGAGCGCTGGGCTCGGTCATGCCTTGTCGTCCTCCGCCCGGGTCTCTTCGCGGCCGGCGTCCGGCCCGCCCCGGTGGCGCCGGCGCTCCTTCCACGAGCGCGGGAACCACAGCGCGGTGTGGATGCCGAAGAACGCGAAGACTCCCGCCAGGAGCACCTTCATGAACAGCGCGGTGTAGTACACGGGCCGGCTCCGCGTCTGGTCGTGGGGGTCGGCGTGGGGGTCGAAGGCGGCGAAGCGGGCGTTGGCCCCGGGGTGGCAGCGGGCGCAGGTGGCGACACGGTTCGCGGCGGCGACCCGCGAGCGCGGGTCCTCGTCGGGCAGGATGCCGTGGGCGCCGTGGCAGTCGGCGCAGGTGGCCACGCGCGTGTAGCCGAGCGTGCTCGCCTGTCCGTGGAAGCCGTCGCGATACGTGCGGATGGACTCCTCGTGGCACGAGCCGCATTCCCGGGCGACCTCGAGCCGCCAGGCGGGCAGGGTCTCCTTGATGCCGTGGGCGCTGTGGCAGTCGCTGCACGCCGCGCCCGGCTTGCCGTCACGCACGGCGGCCGCGTGCACGCTCCCGTCGTACTCCGTGCGGATGCCCTGGTGGCAGTTGCCGCAGGTGGCGGCGACCCGCGCGTGGTGCACGGGGCTCTCGGCGTCGGCGGCGCGGTGCACCGCGTGGCTGCCGTGGCAGGTGGCGCAGTTCGGGGCCACCACCAGCCCCCGCCGCGAGAGCGCCTGGCCGTGGATGCTGTCGGCGAAGAGGGCGGGAACGGCGGCCCGGGTCCCCATCTTCGTCTCGTCCGCGTGGCATCGGCCGCAGGTCTGCGGCAGCGTCAGGTGGTACGTGCGCGAGGCGGCGTCCTTGGCGGGCAGGATCTCGTGCGCGCCGTGGCAGTCGGCGCAGGCGGCTCCGGACGCCCCCGGCCGGGCGTGGACGCTGGCGGCGTGCATCTCCACCGCCTCGGCGTGGCACGAAGCGCACTGCGCGGGCGCGAGATCCTCGGCGTGGGGGAACTCCTCGACCGCGGCCAGGTCGGCATGGCAGTCCACGCAGGAGAGCCCGGCCTGGCCGTGCACGGAGCCGGCGAAGCCGCCCAGGTCCTGACCCAGGGGCCGTCCATCGGCGCGGGCCAGGTCCGGCGTGTGGCAGGCCAGGCAGTCGGAGTCGGCGGGCGCGGCCCGGGGCGCGCCGGGCCGCGCCAGGAGCAGGAGGAACACGCCGGCGGCCAGGGTCGGCCGGGCGCCCGTCAACCGGGGTAACCGCCCTCGGCGCGCATGCGCCGGCTCAGCTCTTCGATGGCCTTGCGGTCGAACCGGCGGTGTCCGCCCAGCGTCTTCTGGCACTCGAGCCGGCCCTCCCGCGCCCAGCGGCTCACCGTGTTCGGTGAGACGCCGAGCAGCCGCGCGACTCCCGCCCGTGACAGGTACTGCGTCTCCGGCTCCTCGGCGGCGGTCATGGTGGCACGTCCATGGAGGCAAATCTAGGTGGTGGGTTCGGTCGGTATCAATGGATCAGGCGTTTCAGGCGGATGGTGCGGGCGTCCCCCCTTCGCTAGCCGAACCAGAGGGAGCGGCGCCGGGCGATGCGCCCGTCGATCATCTCCTGCACACGCGCGCGGACCTCCTCCGACAGGCGGTTGACCAGGATCGGGTCGTCCGCCCCCTCCGGTCCGTACTCGGACGGCAGGATCGGCTGGCCGAAGTCGATGGACCATTTCGTGGGCAGGGGGACCAGGCCCAGCGGTCCCAGCCACGGGAAGGTGGGCGTCAGGGGAAAGTACGGGAAGCCCAGGCGCCGGCCGATCCAGTCCGCACGCCCCACGATGGGATGGATCTCCTCCGCGCCCACCACCGCGCAGGGGATGATGGGAGCCCCCGTGCGGAGGGCGACGCGCACGAAGCCGCCGCGGCCGAAGCGGGCCAGCCGGTAGCGGTCGCGGAAGTACTTGCCCACGCCCTTGACGCCCTCCGGGAACACGCCCACCAGGGAGCCGCCACGGAGCAGCCGTTCCGCGTTGTCCGGGCTGGCGCGGACCTCGCCGTGCTTGGTGAGGGCGGGGGCCAGGAACGGCAGCAGGGCGAACATGTCCAGCATCAGCATCCGGCACTCGCGGCGCCGCGCATGCTGGTTGCGGATGGCCAGCTTGACCATGGCCCCGTCGTACGGGAGGACCCCGGAGTGGTTCGCCACGATCAGCCCCGGCCCGTCGTCGGGCACGTGCTCCATGCCCGCCACGTCTACCCGCCACCAGGCCGAGTACAGGAAGTCGAGGAACGGCTTCAGGGCGTCGCTGAACGCGGAATCGAAGCCGAACTCGTCCACCTGCTCGGAGTGCCAGGAGAAGTAGAGGGCAGCCTGGAGCCGGCCCAGGGCCTGCCAGCCCACCGACCGCAGCCCCGATTGCGCCAGGCGCGCCAGCCCCACGAGCAGCCCGTCGCGCGGCGGCGCCGGTGGCCGGCGGGCCAGCTCCTGCTGTGCCTCGGCCAGGGCCTGCTCCGCCCTCCGCAGCCGCGCCCGCACCTCCCCCGCTCCGTCGCCGCGGGAGCGGACGGCCCGCCGCGGGCGCGGCGTCCGGCTCCTCTTCGCCACGCCCCTCACGGCGCTCACGCCGCCCTCCCCGCGCCGCCCCACCTCGCCACGAGCCGCTGGGGGTAGCGGTATTCCAGGTAGTCGCGGAGGGCGTCCCGGCTGCCGTGGCGCGCCTCGAAGCCGAGCGCGCGCTTCGCCTTGCCCCCGTCCGCCACGCAGGCGAAGCGGATGTAGTCGATGAACCCTCCCGGCGCCTCCCCCAGGCCCGCCGCCCACAAGAGGTCGGCGAGGCCGTAGGCCAACGGGTGGGGCACGGGCACCGTGACCTTCTCGGCCAGGTGGAGGAGGGTCAGCAGGCTGATGGAGTCGCGGGGAACGACGTTGAACAGGCCGCCCGGCCGGCGCTCCAGCGCCGCGTCGAAGGCGGCCAGGGCGTCGTCGGGGTGCAGGAGCTGCAGCAGGGGGTCGTAGCCCATGACCACGGACACCACGCGCTTGGCGAACAGGCGGGTGTAGAAGGTGAACATCCCGGGCCCGAGGAGCGGGGCCAGGCGCAGGACGGTCACCTTCATCCCGGGATACCGCCGCGCGAAGGCGAGCGCGTGCTGCTCCGCCTCGTGCTTGTCGCGGATCCACCAGAAGCGCTCGTTCGGGCGCGGCGCGTGCTCCTCCGTCAGGAAGCTGGGGTTCTGGCCGCGCGCGCCGTACACCGCGGTGAAGGACCGCTGCACCACGTGGGCGACGCCGGCGGCGGCGCAGGCGGCGAGGACGTGGAGGGTGCCGATCGACTCCAGCTCGTGCGTGTAGGCCGCGTCCCGCCGGGGGTCCGTGTAGAAGGCGGCGTGCACCAGCGTGTCCACCTCCTCCTCCCCCAGCACCTCGACCAGCCGGGCGTCGGCGGCGGGCAGGGTGAGGTCCACCAGCCGGTGCCGCACGCCGTGCAGCCCGGCCGGCGGGCGGGCCACGTCGACCACCACCACGCGGTCCGGTCCGCGGCTCTCGGCCAGGCGCCGGAGCAGGCGCGAGCCGATGAAGGAGGATGCGCCGGTGAGGGCGATCCGTCCCTTGCCCCGCGCCGGCGCGCTCATGCCGCGCGCTCCTTCTGCGAGCCCGTGCCCGAGGGGAGGCGATCGAAGTCCACCCGCCGTTCCAGGCAGCGGCGGAACTCCTCCGCCCCGAGCGACGCCGCCCTTCGGCCCGTCCCGAACTCGATGTCGTCGATGGCCGTCTCCCACAGGGCCTCGCGCCGGGCGACCTCCGCCGCGTCCCGCACGGCGCCGAAGCGCAGCACGTAGCGGTCGTAGCGGCACATCATCCGGAGGGCGCGCAGGGGGTCGGGCCGGTGGACGGGCAGGGCCAGCGCGCGCACGTCCTCCCCCACGGCGTGCACGGGCTGTCCCCATTCGCTGTAGCCGCCGAAGATCCCGCCCAGGCGCGCCAGCGATCGGCCGAGCTTCCCCTCGCCCAGGAGGCCGAGGAGGGCGCGCGCCAGGGGCAGGGCCACCGTCCGCGCGATGGTGGGGTCGAGCATGCGCACGCGGAGGCCCAGCTCCTCCTCGATGACGCGCGCCATCTCGCGCGCGCTGATCCGCCGCTCGCTGGCCAGGTGGATGCGGCGCCCGACCGCGTCGGCGGCGCCCAGGGCCGCGAGCACGCCGGCCGCCACCCGGTCCACGGGCACGAGGTTGAGCTCCGCGGAGGCGTCGGCGGGGAAGGTGGTGGCCACCAGGGCGGTCAGGTGGGCGCGCAGCCACCACCGCCAGCCGTGGGGGCGGTCGTCCAGGGCGGCCTTCGCGCGCCCGAAGGCGTTGATGGGGGCGTTCACCACCTTGGTGTCGCCGCGGTTGACGCCGGTGCGCGCTTCGCCGATGACGATGGAGGGGAGGATCTGGATCACGCGCAGGCCGCGCTCCCACAGCGCGCGCTCCGTCTCCACCGCGGCCATGGCCTTGGTCACCTCGTAGAAGTTGTTGTAGAACCGGCGCGGGAACTCGAGCGTGCCCTCGCGGGCGGGCCGCCCCCCCAGCCGGCCGTGGACGTAGGAGGTCTCGATGGCGACGTGGGCCACGAAGGCGGACCGCGGCGCGTTCTGGGCGTCGAGGGAGAAGCCGAGCGCGTTGCGCGACCCCGCCACGTTGGCGCGGAAGGAGCCCTCGTAGTCCTCGTCGAAGGACACGCTGGCCGCGCAGTGCACGACGTGGGTCAGTCGGGGGAGCAGCCGGCGCCGGTCCTGCGGCCGGAGGCCGAGCCCCCGCTTCTCGATGTCCCCCTCCACGAAGTGGAACTTCCGCGCGGCGGCGGGCCCGAGGCGGAGGCGCCGCACCAGGGCCGACCCGCGGCGGGCGGCGCTCTCCAGGCGCCGTCGCCCGGTGACGGGATCCCGCTGCCACCGCGACCGGATGGGGCAGACGACCTCCGCGATGTGGGGGTCCTGCGCGGCCTGCGCCAGGATCTCCTTGCCCAGGAAGCCGGTGGCCCCCGTGAGCAGGACGCGCAGCCGCGGCGGCCGGCCGGTGGCGCCCAGGGCGGCGCGCGCGTCCTGGCGGAGGGCGCGCAGCACCACCTTGCGCTGCGCCTCGGGAAGGGGCGCGGGCCCGCGGAAGCGGAAGAACCAGTCACGGTGCTCGAAACCGAGAAGGCGGCGCGTCGCCCGGCCCACGGCCGGGTCGTGCGTCACCGCCTCCCCCGCCGCCGCCACCGCCCCCCAGGCGCGCTTCAGGCCACGCAGGGCGCTCCGGACCAGCCGCTCGCTGCCCGTGAGGCTGACCAGCCGGCTGGCCAGCACCTCCGCCGCCATGGGCACCAGGTGGCGGTCGCGGTGCGCGTGGACGAGCAGCTCGTCGGCGTGGATCGCGCCCGGAAGCTCGCGTCCCGTGGCGCGGTCGATGCGCGCGACGTAGCGCGCGGGCGACGTGTCGTAGCGGGGGGAAGGCATGGGGCCGGGACCAGAGCGGGCGGTCCTCGGTCAGAGGATGCACGCGGCCGCCCCGCCCTGCCCTGAGCCCGATGGCGGACCGAACCGTACGTTTGCACCAGATCGCCCGCGGCGGGCGCCGCGCCTCCCGCCGCGGCGAGGAGGGCTACTTGGCCTGGACCGAGCGCAGGAAGTCCACGATGGAGTCGATGCGCGCCTTGACCGCCGCCTCGTCCTGCCCCGCGCCCGCGCGCACGAACGCGTCGCCCCACACCGGCATGTCGCCCCCGCCGTGGCCCTTCACGGGCTGGCGGCCGTCGATCATGCGGTAGACCACCTCGGCGTCGAAGACGCCCTTGTTCCGCTTCGCGAGGCGGGTGAGGTCCGGCGGCGTGGTCCGCAGCGAAGAGGCCAGCGGGCCGTCGCCCTTGGCCGTCTTGCCGTGGCAGCTGCCGCAGTAGGTCCTGAAGATCGCGTCGCCGGTGGGGCCGCCGGCGAAGCTCTCCGCCGTGGTCTGCGGCGCCCCCGTCACCGGCGCGGCCGCGAAGAGGGCCAGCGCCCCGCCCAACGCCCACATCCCTCGCGCCATCTGTCTCCTCCCCCGCCGCGTGCCGTGCCGGACGGCCGACCGGCTGGCGGCCCGCCGGATCATACCGCCGGGAGGCGTGGGGCCGCGCCGCCGCGGCCCCCGCCAGGCGCACCCGCGTCCCTGGAGCCCGAGGTCAGAGGGCGACCGGACCCGTCACCTCCCGCCGGGTCACCGCGAACAGCAGCTTGCCCGTGCGCGCGCGGTTCTCCGCCTGCGCGATGTCCGAGAGGCTGATCACGCCGATGCAGCGACCCTCGGCGTCGATCACGACCACGCGCGACTTGCGGCGCAGCGCCATCTTCTCCTCCGCCGCCCCGAGGGTGTCGCCGGAGCGGCAGCTCACGACCTCCTTCGTCATCACCTCGCTCACGGGCACGGACGGCGCCGCCCCCGGGGCCAGGACGCGGAGCACGAGGTCGCGGTCGGTGACCACTCCGAGCACCCTGCGGTCGGCGTCGAGGACGGGCACGAACCCGATCCTGCGCTCCTTCATCAGCTCCGCGCAGCGAGCGACGGTGTCCGTCGGCGCGCAGGAGACGAGTCCCGTCTTCATCACGTCTCGGCAAAGCATGACCTTGTCCTCCCTGGCGAGTGGTCCTCGCCAGGATCCAAGCTGGGCCGCCCGGGGTGGCTGCGCCCTGAGGCGCACGCATCATCGGAGGGCCCGCGAAGCGTTTGCGGGGAGGCAGGGAGGGGGCGCAACGCCGGCGGGCCAGGGCCCCCTTCTGCGGCCGGTAAGTACCAGTGTCAAGGCGGCTTGCGTCCAACACCCTCCTGGCACCACGGTTGCTCGATCCCGGGCTGGGCGCAGCCTTTCCGCCCGCCGAAAGGAACCCTTGGTACCGGCGCTGCACTTGATGCCTGGCCCGGGCCCCGACGCGCGGGAGCGGGAGGTCGTGCTGCGCGCGCGCGGCCTGACCAAGAGCTACCGCATGGGCGACGTCGGGGTGGACGCCCTGCGCGGCGTGGACCTCGACCTCTTCCGCGGGGAGCTCTTCGTGCTGCTGGGGCCCTCGGGAAGCGGGAAGTCCACCCTCCTCAACATCCTCGGGGGCCTGGACGCGCCCTCGGGCGGCACCGTCCACTTCTTCGACCACGACCTCACCGCCGCCGGCGACCGGGAGCGCACGCGCTTCCGGCGCGAGCACGTCGGCTTCGTCTTCCAGTTCTACAACCTCATCCCCAGCCTCACCGCGCTGGAGAACGTGGCCCTGGTGACGGAGATCGCGGCGCACCCGCTCGATCCCGCGGAGTGCCTGCGCATGGTCGGGCTCGAGGAGAGGCTCCACCACTTCCCCGCCCAGCTCTCGGGCGGCGAGCAGCAGCGGGTGGCCATCGCGCGCGCGGTGGCCAAGGGGCCGGACGTGCTCCTCTGCGACGAGCCGACGGGCGCCCTGGACGTGGCCACGGGGAAGCTCGTCCTCGAGGTCCTCGCGCGCCTGAACCTCGAGCTGGGCACCACCACCGCCGTCATCACCCACAACGCCGCCATTGCCGCCATGGCCGACCGCGTGGCCCGCATGCACAGCGGGACCATCGTGAGCATCACCCGCAACCCGCGGCGCGCCGCGGTGGCGGAGGTGGACTGGTGAGGGCGCGCCGCTCCCTCCTCGACCGCAAGCTGCGCCGCGACCTCTGGCACCTGCGCGGCCAGGCCGGGGCGGTGGTGCTGGTGGTGGCGTGCGGAGTGGCCAGCTTCGTGACCGCGCGCGGGGCCTACGACTCGCTGCGGAGCTCGCAGCGCGCGTACTACCAGGCCTACCGGTTCGCCGAGGTGTTCGCCGGCCTGACGCGCGCGCCGCTGTCGCTGCTCCCGCGCATCCGCGCCCTGCCCGGCGTGCGCGAGGTGGCCACGCGCGTCGTGGTCGAGGTCACGGCGGACGTGCCCGGCCTGGCGGAGCCCGCCACCGCGCGGCTGGTGTCGCTGCCCGAGGGGCCGCGGCCGCTGAACGGGGTCCACCTGCGCCGCGGCCGGCTGCCGGAGGCGGACGGCGAGGTGCTGGCCAGCGAGAGCTTCGCCGAGGCGAACGGCCTCGTCCCCGGGGACGCCCTTTCGCTGGTGGTGAACGGGCGCTGGCAGCGCGCGCGCGTGTCCGGCATCGGCCTCTCGCCCGAGTACGTGTACGAGATCCGCGGCGCCGCCGCCATCCTGCCCGACAACCGGCGCTTCGGGGTGCTCTGGACCCCCCGCGAGGCCCTCGCGCGCGCCTTCCAGATGGACGGCGCCTTCAACGACGTGGCGCTGGCGCTGGAGCCGGGGACGGACGCCTCCTCCGTGGTCCCGGGCCTGGACCGCCTCCTGGAGCCCTACGGCGGCCTCGGCGCGCACGGCCGGGAGGACCAGGTCTCGCATGCCTTCCTGGACAACGAGCTGGAGGAGCTGAGCGCGTGGGGCCGGCTGGTGCCCGCCATCTTCCTGGCCGTGGCCGGCTTCCTGCTCAACGTGGTGGCCGCGCGCCTCGTCCTGACGCAGCGCGAGCAGATCGCCCTCCTCAAGGCCTTCGGCTTCTCCGACCGCGCCGTGGGCCTGCACTACCTGAAGCTCGTGATGGCGGTGGTGGGCCTGGGCGCCCTCGCGGGGGCGGGGCTGGGACTCTACCTCTCCGCGGCCATGACCCGGATGTACGCGGACTACTTCCGCTTCCCCGTCATGACGGGTCCCGCCAGCCCGGCCCTCCTCGCCATGGCGGTGGGGGTGAGCGCGGCGGCCGGGCTCCTGGGCGCCCTGCAGGGGGTGAGGGCGGCGGTGCGCATGGCGCCCGCGGAGGCCATGCGGCCGGAGGCACCGGCCCGGTTCCGCGTGGCGGGACTCGAGAGGACGGGAGCCGGGCGGCGGCTGTCCCTGTCCACGCGCATGATCGTGCGCGGCCTGGGACGGCGGCCGCTGCGCGCCGCCCTCTCCGTGGTCTCGATCGGCCTGGCCGTGGCGGTGGTGGTGACCGGCCGCTATCTCCTCGACGCGGTGGTCGTGATCCTCGACGTGCAGCTCCGTGACGGCGTCCAGCGCGAGGACGCGACGGTGGTGTTCACCAACCCGCGTGGCGCGGGCGTGCGCCACGCGCTCTTCCGCCTGCCCGCGGTGACCCGCGTGGAGCCGTTCCGCGCCGTGCCCGTGCGCCTGCGCGTGGGCCACCGCAGCCAGCGCACGGTCCTCACGGGGCTCGAGCCCGGCGCCGAGCTGCGCCGGGTCATGGACCGGCGCCGGCGCCTCGCGCCCGTCCCCGCCGAGGGACTGCTGGTGACCACCCAGCTCGCGCGGGCCCTCGCCGTCGTCCCCGGCGACCGCCTGCGCGTGGAGCAGCTGGACGGGCGGCGCCTCGCCCGCGACCTCCCGGTGGCGGCCACCGTGGACGAGCTCATGGGCATGCAGGCCTACATGGACGGGGCGGCCCTCGACCGCGCCTTTGGCCTGGGGAGAACGGTGTCGGGCGCGCACCTGGCCGTGGACGCGGACGGCGCCGGGGAGCTCTACGCGGCCCTCAAGCGCACGCCGGCGGTGTCGGGAGTCGCCATCCGCACCGCGACCCTGCGCAGCTTCGAGGAGACGATCGGCACGACCTTCGGGGTGTTCACCACCGTCCTCGTGCTCCTGGCCGCGGTGCTGGCCCTGGGCACCGTCTACAACAGCGCGCGCATCGCGCTCTCCGAACGGGGCCGCGAGCTGGCCAGCCTGCGCGTGCTGGGCTTCACGCGCGGCGAGGTCGCGCGCCTGCTCCTGGGCGAGCAGCTCGTGCTCACGCTGCTGGCCCTGCCCGTGGGCTTCGCGCTCGGCTACGGGCTGTGCGGGCTCATCTCCTGGGGTTACCGCACCGAGCTCCTGCGCCTGCCCCTGGTGGTCACCGGTCCCAGCGTCGGTTTCGCGCTGCTGGCGGCGCTGGGATCGGCGGCGGTCTCCGCGGTGCTGATCGGCGGGCGCCTGGACCGCCTGGACCTCGTGCAGGTGCTCAAGACGAGGGAATGACATGCGTGTCGACCGATCCCGCGTCGTCACCCTCGTCCTCGCCGCCGGCCTGCTGGCGGGCGGGGTCTTCCTCTTCCGGCCCCGCCCCGCCGCCGTCGAGCTGGGTCGCGTGGCCCGAGGCCCCCTGCGCGTCACGGTGGACGAGGAGGGGCGCACGCGCGTGCGCGCGCGCTTCGTCGTCTCCGCTCCCGTGACCGGGCGCCTGGCGCGCATCGGCTGGCGGCCGGGCGACCTGGTGAAGCAGGGGATGCTCGTGGCGCGGCTGTCGCCCCTGCCCCTCGACGCGCGCGCCCGTTCGCAGGCGCTGGCGCACGTGGCTTCCTCCGAGGCCGCGCAGCGCGCGGCGGCGGCGGCCCTGGCCGAGCATCGGGCGGCGCTGGAGCAGGCCCGGCGGGAGCACGCACGCCGCGACCTCCTGGCCGCGCAGGGCCTCTGCTCCCCGGAGGAGTGCGAGCGCCTGGAGCTGGCGGAGGCCACCCAGCGCAGCCGCGTCGAGGCCGCCGAGTTCGCCGCCCGCGCCGCCGCCTCCGAGGTGAGGGAGGCACGCGCCGCCCTGGTGGCGGCGGACACCCGCCCCCTGGACCGCGCGGCGCTGGTCGAGGTGCGCGCCCCCGCCACCGGCCGCGTGCTGCGCGTCTTCGAGGAGAGCGAGCGCGAGGTCGCCGCCGGCGCCCCCCTCCTGGAGCTGGGCGACCTCGCCTCCCTGGAGGTGGTGATCGAGCTGCTCTCCACGGACGCGGTGAACGTGCAGCCCGGCGCCGAGCTCTGGGTGGAGGACGGCACCGGCGTCCGCCGCCCGGGCCGGGTGAGCGGGATCGAGCCCGCCGCCTTCACCAGGGTCTCCGCCCTGGGCGTCGAGGAGCAGCGCGTGAACGTCGTGGGCGAGCTGCTCGAGCCGTGCCCCCTCCTCGGCGACCGCTACCGCGTCGAGGCCCGGGTGACGGTGTGGAGCGCGGGCGACGTCCTGAAGGTGCCGGTGGGGGCGCTCTTCCGCGACGGCGGCCGGTGGAGCGTCTTCGTGGCCCGGGACGGCCGCGTCCGGCGGCGCGCCGTCTCCATCGGTCCCCGCAACGACGCCGAGGCCGTGGTCCAGGAGGGGCTGGAAGAGGGGGAGAGCGTGGTGCTCCATCCCAGCGACCGCGTGCGCGACGGCGTCCGCGTGCGCCCCCGGACCGCCGCCTGAGGCCTGGGCCATCTGATCCATGGCCGGCCGGCGCCGGCCCGGGCCATATTCAGTGATGAAGGGGGGCGCGCCCGGCGCTCCGCCCGCCACGCGGTCCAGGCGGGTGGCCCGTGCGCCGCGCGCGCCCCGGATGGAAAAGGAGGGTGCGCGTGATCCCCTTCTTCCCGGCCGGCACCGGCACCTCCCCGTCGTCCCTGCCGGCGTTTCGATCTTCACCCGTTGGGGCCGCGGCCGCCGAGAGGGCAGGCCTGCCCTCCAGGCCCTTCGGCGCGCGCGGCACCGAGGAGGCGCCATGACGCACAAGCAGGTGATGTTCCGGTCGGACGCCCGTGAACGCGTCTTGCGCGGCGCGGCCGCCCTGGCCGACGCGGTGCGCGTCACCCTGGGGCCCAAGTCGAAGTGCGTGCTCGTGGAGAAGTCGTACGGGCCTCCCCTCGTCTGCAACGACGGCGTCACCATCGCCAGGGAGTTCGAGCTGGAGGACGCGGTGGAGAACCTGGGCGCGCGCGTGATCCGGCAGGCCGCCGAGCGCACGGGGGACGAGGTGGGCGACGGCACCAGCACGGCCACCCTCCTGGCGCAGACCATCTTCGCGGACGGGGTGCGCAACGTGGTGGCGGGGGCGAGCGCGGTGGACCTCCGGCGGGGCCTGGAGCGCGGGATGCGCGCGGCCATCGCCGCGGTGAAGGACCTCTCCCGTCCCGTGCAGACGCGCCGGGAGAAGGCCCAGGTCGCCACCATCTCCGCCCACAACGACCCCGTGATCGGCGAGCAGGTCGCGGACGCGATGGAGCGCGTGGGGAGCGAGGGCGCCATCACCGTCGAGGAGTCGAAGACCACGGCCACGCAGGTCGAGGTGGTGGAGGGAATGCAGTTCGACCGCGGCTACGTCTCGCCGTACTTCGTGACCGACGCCGAGAAGATGCAGGCGGTCCTGGACGACGTGCGCGTGCTCCTCACCGACCGGAAGCTCTCGTCGCTGAAGGACCTCCTCCCCCTGCTGGAGCAGGTGGTCCAGACGGGAAGCCCGCTCCTGGTGGTGGCGGAGGACGTTGAAGGCGAGGCCCTGGCCACCCTCGTCGTGAACAAGATCCGCGGCAGCCTCCGCTGCGCCGCGGTCAAGGCGCCGGGCTACGGCGATCGCCGCAAGGACCTCCTCCAGGACATGGCGGTTCTCACCGGGGGGGAGGTGGCGGCGGAGGAGCTGGGGGTCAAGCTGGAGGCCCTCAAGCTCGAGCAGCTCGGGCGGGTGCGCCGGGTTCTGGTCGAGCGCGAGAAGACGACCCTCATCGGCGGGGGCGGCGACAAGGCGGCCATCCTGGCCCGCCAGGCGCAGCTCCGCCAGCAGATCGAGAAGGCCACCTCCGACTACGACCGGGAGAAGCTCGAGGAGCGGCTGGCCCGGCTCGCGGGGGGCGTCGCCGTCATCCGCGTGGGCGCGCCCTCCGAGGCCGAGATGAAGAGCCGGAAGGAGGCCTTCGACGACGCCATCAGCGCCACCAAGGCCGCGGTGGCGGAGGGCATCGTGCCCGGAGGCGGCCTCGCCCTCCTCCGCGCCGCCGCCGCCGTCGAGACGGAGGAGAGCCGGTGCGAGGGCGACGAGCGCACGGGGCTCCAGATCCTGCGCCGCGCCCTGGAGGCCCCCACCCGCCAGATCGCCGAGAACTCGGCCGTGGACGGCGGCGTGGTGGTGAACCGCATGCGCGAGGGCTCGGGCAACCTCGGCTTCGACGCCGCCCGCGGCCAGTTCGTGGACCTCGTGGAGGCCGGCATCGTGGACCCCGCCAAGGTCGTCCGGGTGGCCCTGGAGAACGCGGTGTCGGTGGCCGGCACCCTCCTCCTCACCGAGGCCACCATGACCGAGGTCCGGGAGCCGAAGAAGCACGACGCCGCGGAGGCGGCGTAGCCGTGAGCCCCGCCTCCAACCAGCAGGTGGCCGACAAGCTGCGCGAGTGCGCGGACCTGCTCGAGCAGCAGGCGGCCAGCCCCTTCCGGGTGCAGGCCTACCGGCGCGCGGCGGAGACGGTGGCCGCCACCCCGGAGGACCTCTTCGCGATCCTGCAGCGCGCGGGCCGGGCCGGCCTGGAGGCCCTGCCCGGGGTGGGCGCCGGCATCGGCGCCGGCCTCGAGGAGCTGCTGCGCACGGGCCGCTGGAGCACGCTGCAGCGGCTGCGGGGAGCGCTCGAGCCGGCGCAGCTCTTCCAGGCCGTGCCCGGCGTGGGACCGACGCTGGCCCGCCGCCTCCACGATCACCTCCAGGTCGACACCCTGGAGGCGCTCGAGGTGGCCGCGCACGACGGCAGGCTGGACGCGGTACCGGGCCTGGGCCCGCGGCGCTCGTCCATCATCCGCAACGGCCTGGCCGCCCTGCTCGCGCGTCCGCGGCCCCTGCGCGCGGGGGCGCCCGAGCCCCCGGTCGAGGTCCTGCTCGACGTGGACGCGGAGTACCGCCGCCTCGCCGCCGCCGGCACCCTGCCCAAGATCGCCCCCCGCCGCTTCAACCTCGCCGCGGTGGCCTGGCTGCCCGTGCTCCACGCCGAGCGCGGAGCGTGGGAGCTGACGGCCCTCTACTCCAACACGGCGCGGGCACACGACCTGGGGACGGTCCGCGACTGGGTGGTCATCTATTTCAAGCGGCCGGGCGAGATGGAGGGCCAGCGCACGGTGGTGACGGAGACGAGGGGCCCGCTGATCGGCCGCCGCGTGGTGCGGGGCCGCGAGTCGGAATGCACGGAGCGCACGTTCGAGCACAAGCGCGCGAGCTGAGGCGGGACGCGTGGAACGGCGCCGCGCGCGCCGGGAGGGCGCCCCTGGCGGATTCCCGGAACGAGGACGGCCTCATCCCGAGCCGAGGCCGAAGGAGGACGGACATGAAGATCAAGACGCGGCACGTTCGCGGCGCGCGGCGGCGGACGGCCTGGCTGGCCGGTGGCGCCCTGGCCGCGACACCCTTCATCGTCCACGCGGCTCGTACCTGGCGGCGATACGGGCGGCCCCGCGCCGCCGCCGGTCCGCGCGACGAGCTGCTCGACCGCTTCCTGCCCGCCTTCGAGGTCGCCGAGCGCCACCAGACGCACGTGGACGCGCCCGCGGCCCTGGCCTGGGAGGCGGCGCGGCGCCTCGACCTCCGGCGCTCCGCCGTGGTGCGGGGCGTGTTCCAGGCGCGCGAGCTGCTGATGGGGAGCAGCCCGCCGCGCGAGGCGTCGTCGCGGCCCCTCATGGCGCAGGCCCTGGAGCTGGGGTGGGGCGTGCTGGCCGAGGTGCCCGGCCGGCAGGTCGTGTTCGGAGCGGTCACCCGCCCCTGGGAGGCGGACGTCCGCTTCCGGGCCCTGATGCCTTCGGAGTTCGCGGCCTTCCGCGAGCCCGGATACGCCAAGATCGTCTGGACCGTCGCGGTGGAGCCCGTGGACGCGGGCGCCTCCTCCTTCCGCACCGAGACGCGGGTCGCCACCACGGACGCGGCCTCCCGCCGGCGGTTCCGACGCTACTGGACGGCGTTCTCGCCCGGCATCGTCCTCCTGCGGCGGGTGATGCTGGCCATGGTGCGCTGCGACGCCGAGCGGCAGGCGCGGCACGCGGCCGCGCACCCGGCGCCCCGGGCGGCCTGAAGGCGCCGCGCCGGCGCGCGCTCAGTCGCCGGCCACGAGCACGGCCGCGCCGCGGACGCGGCCCCCGCGCAGGTCGGCCAGTGCCTCGTTGGCCGACGGCAGCGGGTAGGCGCGCACCTCCGTGCGCACGGGGACCCGCGGCGCCAGCTCGAGGAACTCCTGGGCGTCGCGGCGGGTCAGGTTCGCCACGGATCGGAGCACGCGCTCCTCCCAGAGGATGCGGTACGGGAACGAGGGCACGTCGCTCATGTGGATGCCGGCGCAGACGACCACCCCTCCCTTGTCCACGGCGCGCAGGGCGACGGGGACCAGCTCCCCCGCGGGAGCGAAGATGATGGCGGCGTCGAGAGGCTCCGGCGCCGGAGCGCCCGCGTCGCCCGCCCAGTCCGCGCCCAGCCCCCGCGCGAACTCCTGGGTCGCGCGGTCCCCGTCGCGGGTGAAGGCAAGGACCCGCCGTCCCTGCGACCGCGCCACCTGGGCCACGATGTGGGCGGCGGCCCCGAAGCCGTAGAGGCCGAGCCGCTCGCCGTCTCCGGCCAGGCGCAGCGCGCGGTAGCCGATGAGACCCGCGCAGAGGAGGGGGGCGGCCTGGAGGTCCGGGTAGCCGTCCGGGATCGGGAAGCAGTAGCGCTCGTCGGCCACCGCGAACTCCGCGTAGCCGCCGTCGAGGCGATAGCCGGTGAACAGCGCCCGCGCGCAGAGGTTCTCGCGGCCCGAGGCGCAGTACCGGCACGCCCCGCAGGTCCACCCCAGCCAGGGGACGCCCACGCGGGTGCCGGGGGCATGGCGGGCCGCTGCTTCCCCCGCCTCCACCACCGAGCCGACGATCTGGTGCCCGGGCACGAGGGGGAGCCGCGGGTCGGGCAGCTCCCCGTCCACCACGTGCAGGTCCGTCCGGCAGACCGCGCAGGCACGGACGCGCAGCAGCACCTGGCCCTTTCCCGGGACGGGGCGGGGCCGCTCGCGCAGGCGGAGCGGAGTGCCCGCGCCCTCGAGGACCATCGCGCGCACGCGGGGCCTAGTGGCTCGGGTGGGGAGCCTGCTGGCCCCGGGGGCCCTCCAGCACCGGAGCCTCGGCGTTCTGGCGGGCGAACTCCTTCACGCGCTTCTCGTCCACCGACACCTTGGCCGCCGCCCGGAGCTGCCGGACCCACGCCGCGCGCGCCTCCCGCCGCCCGCGCTCCAGCAGGGTCTTCTGGATGTCCCCGCGCGCCTCCTCGAAGGCCCGCGGCCGCGCGGGCTCGATGCCCAGGACCGTGACCAGGTGGTGGCCGAACTTCGAGGGCAGCGGCGCCGAGACCTCGCCCTCCTTCATGGAAAGGACGGGCCGGAACTCCGGCGGGACGTCGGTGGCGGCGATCCAGCCCAGGTCACCCCCCGTGGCCGCGGAGGCCTTGTCGGTGGAGACCGCCTTGGCCACCTCGGCAAAGGCCTCGCCCGCCTCCAGCCTCTCCTTGGCCGCCAGCGCCTCCGCCGCGGTGGCCGTGACGACGTGCGCCACCCGGCGCTTCTCGGGCGCGACCAGCTCCGCGCGGTGCTCCTCGTAGTAGGCGCGCAGCTCCTCCTCGCTCACCGCCACGTCCTTGAGCACGAACCTGTCGTAGAGCGCCCCCTGCATGAGGTTCTCCTGGAAGGCGCGCACGGCCGCCGCCACCCCGGGCTCCTCGGCGTAGGCGCGGGCTTCCGCCTCGCGCAGGGCCAGCCGCTCGTCGACGAGCTTGCGGAGGCGCTCCGCGAGCACCTCGGACCGCCGGGCGGCGGGCGTGGCGGCCAGCGTCTTGGGGTCCACGGAGGCCGCCAGCTCGCGGGCGAGCACCGCGCCCCCCTCCCAGGCCGCCAGCGCGCGCTCGGGCGTACTGGCGGCCACGGCCTCGTACGCGGCCAGGCCCTCCTCCGGGAGGCCGAGGCGGGCGCCGTAGCGTGCCCAGAGGAGCTCGGACAGCTCGCGCTGGCGCCGGTCGAGCGCGCGCTTGCGCAGGATGCCCTCGATGCGGCTGCTGGCCTTGGCGAGCTCGGGACGCTCGACCGTCTTCTTCGACTCGAGCCGGACGACCTCCCACCCCTCGGCGCTGCGGATGACGGGGCTCGACTCTCCCGGCGAGAGGGCGAAGACCGCCTCCTCCCAGGCGGGCTCCATGGCTCCCCAGCCCACCGTGGGCAGGCGCCCGCCGAAGAGGCGCGAGCGGCCGATCGACACCTCGCGGGCCAGGGCCTCGAAGTCCTCTCCCGCGGCCAGCCTCGTGCGGACGCTCTCCGCCTTCTCGGCGCTGTCCACCACGATCTGGCGGACCTGGTAGACCTCCGTCGTCCTGCTCTCCCACGCCGCCTTGACCTCGTCGGGCGTGGGCCGCGCCTTCTCGTCGATCTCCGTCGCGATCAGGCGCTCCACCATCTTCCGCTCGCGGAACTCCCGGGTGGCCTTGGCGATGTCGGGCTGGGCCTCGAGCTCGAGGCGGTAGGCCTCCTGGACGAGCAGGCGCTGGTCGATCACCACGTCCAGGAACTTCCGCGCCTCCACCGCTCCCGCCAGGAACCGCGCGTGCCCGCCGTGGCGCCGCGTGAACTCGCGGCGCACGTCGTCGGCGGTGACCGGCTCGCCGTTGACGCGGGCCAGGGGCCCCCCCGCCCCCGCCAGGAGCACGCTGGAGAGGACGCCGTTGGCGACGATGGCGGCAAGCAGGGTCATGGCGCGTGTCCTCGGGCGGCGGCGGCCAGCTCGGCGGCCACGCGGTCCGCGAGACCGGTGGCGCTGCCGACGGCGCCGCGCTGGAAGAGGGACTCGTAGTCCTGGCCGGTCCGCTCCTGGTGCCAGCTCCGGAGGACGCGGGCCTCGCCCACGTCCACCAGGGTCAGGGCCACGGACACCTCGGGCGTGACGGCGGCGCCCTGGGAGGACGCCTCGCGGTAGGCGTAGAGGGCGCCGTACAGGAAGAGGGTCGTGCCCACGCGCTTTCCCACGCGGCGGAGGAGCTCGGGATCCAGCCGGGTCAGGCCGCGCGCGCGCTCGGCCACCGCCGCCGCCCGCAGGTCCGCCGGCTCGACCACGTCGAAGACCTGTCCGTCCGCCAGGCGGCGCCAGAGGAGCTGGCCCACCACCCGCGGCCCTTCCCGCGCGCGCGTGAAGTTGTCGAGCGGCAGCAGGCAGACGCGCAGCGCGGGGGCGGGGCGGGCCGGCGCCGGCTGTCCGGCCCGGGGGAGGCTCCGGAACAGCCTCGCCACCGCCTTCCGGAGGAGCGCTTGCCGCGAGGCCTCGCGGCCGAAGGCGAAGAGGCCCTCCGTGTCGTTGCCGCTGAGCCCGAGGGCCTCCCACCAGACCACCGCGCCGTCCGCGCCGACCAGGCGGGCGGACAGGCCCACGATCGGGTTGCGCCCCTCCTGGTAGGTGTACACGGCGGCGGACAGCAGCCCCGCGGCGGACAGCTCCCCGAGCAGCCGGCCGCGGTCGGCCGACGTCAGCGAGTCGAGGTGGCGCATGCGGTCACGCTCCAGGACCTCCTCCACCACCTCCCCCGCCACGGCCTCGTATCCCTGCCGGGAGAGCTGCGCCAGCACCAGCGGCAGCAGGTCCGCCCGCGCGGCGTCCACTCCGCTCATGTTCTGGAAGGGGAGGACGACCAGCCGGGACCCGGGCGCGTCGGCGAGGGCCGCCGTGGCGGAGCCGGCGCAGGCGGCGAGGACGGCGGCCAGGACGGGCGCCTTCATCTAGTTCACCAGCGTTCCCAGCTGCTCGCGGATGACCTCGCGCGCCGCCTGCGTGAGCGACTCGCCGCCGATGCCGAAGAGGCGGGCGGACGCGCTGGCCCCGCTGCGCGTGCGGTTGCTGGACCACACGGTCACGCCCGACTGCGTCTCCACGAGGCGCAGCTCGATGGTGACTTCCGGGGCCGGCGCGGTGCCGGAGCGGGTCTCCGCGAAGTCCACCACCGAGCCCATGAAGAGCCCGTCCGCCTTGAGCGCCTCGCCCAGGTGCTTGATCTCGGCGGGGCCGAGGGCGGCCACCGACTCGATGCGGTCCGCGCGCAGCGCCTTGACCACGGTTCCCGGCTCCACCACCTGGAAGGCCTCCAGGGACAGGAGCTCGGTGATGAAGACCTTCTGCACCTTGTCCCCCGCCGCGCGGTCCTGGGTGAGGTTCTCGAAGGGCAGCACGGCCACCGTCCGGAGGGCGGCGAGGTCGACGTTGGGATGGACGTACCGCGCCCCCCCCGCGGTCCGGCAGGCGGGCAGCAGCAGGACGCCGATCGCCGCCGCCCTCACGTGTCGCATGCGCCAGCCTCCCATCACCGCCACCTCACAGGATCAGGGTCACCGTCGTGTAGAAGGACCGCGTCCCCGCGACGGCGTCCCCCTCCTGGTCGACGGTGGCATAGTTGAGGTTCACGATCACGCGGCGGTTGAGCGTCCACGACGGCACGAGCGAGAGCCGGCGCACCTGCCGCTGGCCGATGGCATCGATGTCCTGGGTGTAGCTCCCGCCCAGGCGGACGGCCCCGCCGGGGAACGGATACCAGTCGAGATGGTAGTTCTGGACGGTGCCGGAGACCTGCGCGGCCTTCGCGTGCCCCAGCCGGGCCGCCACCGCGAGCTGGGGACCGGAGCGGTAGA
>DATBIO010000111.1:0-37945 GCA_036556965.1 Vicinamibacteria bacterium | reverse complement strand
CATCCGCAGCTCCTTCACGCGAGAAGCCTCAGGACCGTCATACGTGCCGGGGCAGGTCTCCTGGCTCCCGGGTCCTCGCCTCGTCCTCCGACCTTCCCCGAGGTCGCCCTCGAGTGGCGGCGCCTGCTTCAGGCGCCTGTGGAGGCGGGCTCGCCGGCTACAGTGGCGCGACCGCGCAGGCCTTCGACCTGCTTCCCTTGCCGCCGGGACGACGTCGCCCCGCCGGCAGCTCCCGACCGGGAGCACCCCGACGTCTGGTGGGACTGTGACGCGCGCCGCGCGCCCTGTCAACGCGGGCGGCTAGAACTGGAAGTAGTAGAAGGGCTGCCCGGAGCCCGCGCCGATCACGAGCACGGCCAGCATGGCCCCCACCCAGGCCAGCCGGGCGGGCCAGCCCGCCCGGAAGAGGGCGCCCTCCCGGTACCAGAGGTAGGACGCCCAGTGCGCGGCGTACAGCACGGCGAGGAAGACGACCCAGCCCATGGCCGCGCCCTCGCCGGATGCGCCGGTGGCGATCCGGCCCAGCATGCGGTGCGCGGTGGCCATGTCCGCCGAGCGGAAGAAGACGCTCGACAGGCAGAGGATGAGGGGCATGACCACGTAGCCCGCGGCGGTGGTGGCGGGGCCCGGCCTCGGGAGACGGCCCAGCGACCGGAGGAGCCGGTAGCCGGCGAGGATGGCGCCCTGGTACATGCCCCAGAAGAGGAAGGTCCAGTTCGCGCCGTGCCAGAGGCCGAAGAGGCTCCAGGTCACGAAGGTGTTGAAGGCGGTGCGCAGGCGGGAGCCCTTGTCGCCGCCGAGGGGCCGGTAGACGTAGTCGCGGAACCAGCGCCCCATCGTGATGTGCCAGCGCCGGCGGTACTCGACGGGGTCGGAGGCCAGCAGCGGATAGGCGAAGTTCACGGGGAGCGCGTAGCCGAGCAACGAAGCCAGGCCGCGGGCCATGGTGGAGTACCCCGCGAAGTCGCAGTAGATCTGGCCCACGAAGGCGAAGGCGGCGAGGAGGAGGGTGGGACCCGCGTACCGCTCGGGCGCCTCGAAGACGGGGTCCACCAGCAGCGAGAGGTTGTCCGCGACCACCACCTTCTGGAAGAGGCCGAGGAGCACCAGCTCCACTCCGGTGAGCACCTGGCGCGCGTCCGCGGGCCGGTTGCTCCGGATCTGCGGCAGCAGCTCGTCCGCGCGCAGGATGGGCCCGGCCACCAGGTGCGGGAAGAAGGAGACGAAGAGGAAGAAGTCGGCCGCGCTGCGGCAGGCGGGGATCTGGCGCCGGTACACGTCCACCGCGTAGCTGAGGCTCTGGAACGTGTAGAACGAGATGCCGAGGGGAATGGAGGCGGAGACGCGGAAGGGCCGCAGGGTGGCCGCCTCCGCCAGGCCCGCCTGCGCCAGCACGTCGAGCAGGAAGTTGACGTACTTGAAGTAGGCGAGCACGCCCAGGTTGCCGAGCAGGCTGGCCCCCAGGAGGGCCCGGCGCGCCCCTCGCCCCTCCGTGACCTCGAGGCGGCGCCCCACCACGTAGTCCAGGAGGGTGGTGTAGGCGAGCAGGAGCACGAACGGGGGGTTCCAGGAGGCGTAGAACCCGTAGCTGGCCACCAGGATGAGGGCGCGCCGCCACCGCAGCACGCGGTGCAGCGCGAGCACGGCGGCGAAGAAGAAGAGGAACTCGGCGCTACTGAACAGCATCGGGTCCCCGGACGCCGCCCAGGCCCAGGCGCACGGACAGCAGGCGCCCCAGGCCGTCCGTGAAGCGCCGCTTGCCCGCCACGGAGAGGTGCTGCGAGTCCACGAAGTCGGCGGGCCCGAACGGGGGGAGCTCGCGGCGCTGGACCAGGAGGGCGCCCGTGTCCCGGGCCACGTCCGCCAGGCACGCCTCCAGGCGGTCGCGCAGCGCCGGGCGCGCGTCCCACTCGTTGTTGACGGGGGTGGCCACGATGACGAGGAGGATGCCGGCTGCGGCCAGGCGGCGCGCCATCAGCGTGAGCGCGCGCACCTGCACGTTCGGGCACGTGAACTGGTCCGGGCGCGCCCGGATGCGCGCGAACAGGCGGCGGCCGACGGCGTCCGCCTCCGCAGGCACCGGGGGGGGCGGGCCCTCCGACCAGCCCGCCTTCTCCGCCACCACCTCGCCGATCACGCTGCGCAGGGCCCCGCGGTGGCGGATGCCGAAGTGGAGGGAGCCCAGGACCTTCGACGCGTGGGCCTCGTGCCCGGCCCGCAGCTCCGGCCAGCGGAAGAGGGACCAGGCCACGCGGGGGTCGTAGACGCGCAGGGCCTCGAAGTCGGGCCGGTCGAAGAGGATCCAGACGGTGGCGGGGTAGACGACCAGCCGCGGCCGCCGGCTCTCCAGCTGGGGCAGCATCATCGCGGGCTCGATGGTCTGCGCGGCGGCGAGGGCGAGGCCGACCACCTGGTCCGGAGCCAGCCCCAGGGCCGACGCGAGCATCGCGTCGTCGAAGTGGCTCTCCACCACGCTGCTGCCCACCACGATCACCTCCGCCTGGCCGGGGTCGAGCAGACGCAGCGTGGCCTCGGCGAAGAGCGGCCGGTTGGACCAGGAGTAGGCGTGCTGGCGGCAGAGCTCGAGGAAGGCGCGGCTGCGCACGAGGGCGTGGTGGGTGAGGAAGAGCAAGGCGGCGGTGAACGCGGTGAGCACGAGCAGGGCGCGCGTGCCCGCGCGGGGGTCGTCGGGGGGCACTGCGGGCGCGGGGTCGGGGGGCGAGGACACGGTCGGGGCGCGGCATTCTACGCGCCGGCCGGTGATGAGGTGGCGAGGGCTCCGGACTATGATCGCTCCGTGCGCGACCGCTTCCTGCGTGCCTGCCGTCGCGAGCCGGTGGACCGCACGCCCGTGTGGTTCATGCGCCAGGCCGGGCGCTACATGCCCGAGTACCGCGCCCTGCGCGAGAAGCACGGCCTCCTCGAGCTCTGCCGCACGCCCGAGCTGGCGGTGGAGGTGACCCTTCAGCCCGTGCGCGCCCTGGAGGTGGACGCCGCCATCCTGTTCAGCGACCTCCTCCTGCCCCTGGGCCCGCTCGGCCTGCGCTTCGACTTCCACTCCGGCGAGGGGCCGGTGGTGGAGAACCCGCTGCGCGACGCGGCGGACGTGGCCGCCCTGCGGCCCTTCGAGCCGCGGGAGGCCCTCGGCTACGTGATGGAGGCCGTGCGCACCCTGCGCGGCGAGCTGGCCGGCCTTCCCCTCATCGGCTTCGCGGGCGCGCCCTTCACCCTGGCCTCCTACGCCATCGAGGGCGGGCACTCCGCGAGCTTCGCGCGCACCAAGGCCATGATGTACGGGGACACCGCGACCTGGCACCGGCTGTGCGCGCTGCTGGCCGACGTCTGCGCGGAGCACCTGCGCGCCCAGGTGGAGGCGGGCGCGGAGGCCCTCCAGGTCTTCGACTCCTGGGTGGGCGCCCTCGACGCCGCGGACTACGAGGAGCTGGTGCGGCCGCACGTGGCCGGCCTCTTCGCACGCCTGCGTCCGCTCGGCGTGCCCCTCATCCATTTCGCCACCGGCGCCTCCCATCTCCTGACCAGCCTCCGGCGCGCGGGGGGCGACGTGATCGGGTTGGACTGGCGCCAGCCCCTGGACGAGGCGTGGGCGCTCCTCGGCCAGGACACGGCCGTCCAGGGCAACCTCGACCCCACCGCCCTGCTGGCCCCGACCGCGCGCCTGCTGCGCCGGGTGGACGACGTGCTGCGGCGCGCGGGCAACCGGCCGGGGCACGTCTTCAACCTCGGCCACGGCGTGCTCCCGCCCACGCCCGTCGAGAGCGTCCGCGCCGTGGTCGAGCGCGTCCACGCCGCCACCGCGCGCCAATGAGCCGCGGCGTCCTCCTCCTCGCCCACGGGACGCCGGACACCCTGGAGGACATGCCCGAGTACCTGCGCCTGGTCCGCGACGGCCGGGAGCCGTCGCCCGCGCTGGTGGAGGAGATGCGCCACAACTACGCGGCCATCGGCGGCAGGTCTCCCCTCACCGACATCACGCGCGCCCAGGCCGCCGCCCTGGCCCGCGAGGTGGGACAGCCCGTCTTCGTGGGCATGCGGAACTGGAGGCCCTTCATCGCCGAGGCCCTGCGCGAGGCGCAGGCGGCGGGGGTGACGGACCTGCTGGCCGTGCCCATGGCCCCCCAGTACTCCACCCTCAGCGTGGAGAAGTACGGACGCGCGGTCGAGGCGGGTCGGCCCGAGGGCGTGCGCATCCGCTTCATCCGCTCGTGGCACGACCATCCCGGCCTGCAGGAGGCCTTCGCCGCGCGGGTGCGCGAGGCACGCGCGCGCCGGGACTGGGAGGCCGTGGTCTTCACGGCCCACAGCCTGCCCGTGCGGGTGGCGGAGGAGGGCGACCCCTACCCGGAGCACGTGGAGGACACGGCGGCGGGCGTCGCCCGCCGCGCCGCCGTCTCCGGATACCGGATCGCCTACCAGAGCGCCGGCCGCACCCCGGAGCCCTGGCTGGGGCCGGAGCTGGAGGCGGTGCTCGAGGACCTGGCGCGGCAGGGGGCACGGTCGGCGCTGGTGGTGCCCATCGGGTTCGTCTGCGACCACACCGAGATCCTCTTCGACCTCGACGTCAAGGCGCGCTCCTTTGCCTCCGAGCGCGGCCTGGAGATGGGGCGCACGGAGTCGCTGAACACCGCGCCCGCGTTCATCCGCGCCCTGGGCGACCTCGTCCGCGCTTCGTGAGCCGGACCGTTGACGTGGCCGTGGTCGGCGGCGGCATCGCCGGCCTGGCCGCGGCGCGCGTCCTGCACGCGCGGGGCGCCTCCTTCCTGGTCCTGGAGGGGGGGCCGCGCTTCGGCGGCCTGATCCGCACGGAGGAGGCGGAAGGCTTCCTGCTGGAAGGGGGCCCCGACGCCATCCTCGCCAGCAAGCCGGAGGGCGTCGCCCTCTGTGCCGAGGTGGGACTGGCGGGGGAGCTCGTTCCCACCAGCGCCACCCACCGCACGGTCTGGCTGCGCTGGCGCGGCCGGCTGCACCCCCTGCCGGAGGGCATGGTGCTGGGAGTGCCCACCCGCCTCGCGCCGCTCCTGCGCTCCCCGCTCTTCTCCTGGCCCGGGAAGGCCCGCCTGGCCCTGGAGAGGTTCGTTCCCGCGCGCGCGGCCGGCGCGGAGGACGAGTCGCTGGCCGCCTTCGTCCGGCGGCGACTGGGGGGCGAGGCGCTGGAGCGCGTCGGCCAGCCGCTCCTGGCCGGCATCCACGGCGGGGAGGCCTCGGCCCTGTCCGCGCGCGCGAACTTCCCGCGGCTGGTCGAGCTGGAGAGGACGCACGGCAGCCTCACCCGCGGGCTGTCGCGTGGCGCCGTCACCTCGTCGTTCTGCTCCCTGCGACGGGGTCTGGGCACGCTGGTGGAGGCCGTGGTGGCGTCCCTTCCTTCCGCCGCCCTGCGCGCGGGCGCGCTGGTGAAGGCGGTGAGCCGCGGCGCGGAGGGGTTCCTGCTCGAGGTCGACGGCGGCGCGCCCGTGCGCGCCGGAGCCGTCGTGCTCGCCGTGCCCGCCCCGCGCGCCGCGCCCGTGCTCGCGGGCGCCTGCCCGGAGGGGGCCGCCGTCCTGGGCGCGCTGCGCTTCGCCTCCACCGCCACCGTGCTGCTGGGCTACGCGCGCGACCAGGTGGGACACGCCCTCGACGGCTACGGCTTCGTGTCGGCGGCGGGGGAAGGACGCCTCACCGCCGCCACGTTCCTCTCCACCAAGCTGCCGGGGCGCGCGCCCGCGGGCCACGTGCTGCTGCGTGCCTTCGTGGGGGGCATGGCCGACCCCGGCGCGCTGGACCTGGACGACGGCGCCCTGGCCGCGCTGGCCGCCGCCGAGCTGGGCCCGCTCCTGGGCCTGCGCGGCCGGCCCGTGCTCACCCGCGTGAACCGCTGGCCCTCGGCCATGCCGCAGATGGAGGTCGGGCACCAGGGCCGCGTGGCCGCCCTCGAGCGGTCGCTGGCCGGCGTCCCCGGCCTCGTGGTGACGGGGTCGGGGCTGCGCGGCACCGGCATCCCCGACACCGTGGCGGACGCCCGGCGCGCGGCGGAGGCGGCGCTGGTCAGCCTCCGCGCCTGACGCTGAAGACGCACTCCGGTCCGCCGTGCTGCATGCAGCTCGTCTCCGTGAGGGCGACGCGCTCGCCGAAGTGGCGGGCCAGTCCCGCCATGATGCCGCGGGCCAGGGCGCACAGCCGCCGCGGCGAGGAGTAGCGCAGGACCAGCTCGTCGGGACCCCGCCGCTCCGCGCGCAGGTGCACGCGCGCGGCCTTGGGGTCGGTGATCTGCACGATGCGGTGGATGGTGCGCTCGGCCTCCTCGATCACCTCCAGCGTGCGCCACTCCGGGCGGAGGAGGGTGCGGGAGAGCTCGATCAGCTCCGGCGCCATGTGGTCGCCCAGCGCCTCGAGCAGGTCCGAGAGCCGCAGCCCCATGCCCGAGGCCGCCTGCACGAGCAGCCCGCTCATCTCGGAGTCGGGGTAGGGCCGCACGGGGAGGAAGATGCGCCCCGCCAGCCCCGCCCGCTGCAGCAGGGCCGGCCAGGCCTCCGCTCCCTGGCGGGCCACCACGAACTTGCGCAGCTGCGTGAAGAGGAGCCCGTGCACGGGAGAGGTTATGGCGAAGGGCGCGCGCATCATATATCCAGGCGCTTTGCCCCCGCGGGGCGCTGGGCCGCGGGGGATGGCCCCGCCGGTCGCGGTATGATCGCGGTTTCAAGAAGACGTGCCCAGCCGACAAGGAGCCGATTGCCCATGCCTGCCCTGACCCGTGCCGGCCTCGCCCTGGCCGCCTGCCTCGCCGTGTCCGCCTCCGCCGCCGCCGCGGAAGCGGCGCGGACCATCGCCCTCACCACCGCCTCCCCGGAGGCGCGCGCGGCCGCCGTCGAGGTGGTCCGCCGCATCGAGAACATGCAGTTCGGCCCCGACCTCCAGGCGGCGGCCCGCAAGGCGGTGGAGGCCGACCCGCAGTTCGCCTTCGGCCACTACCTGGTGGGCGTGACCGGGCCCGGGGCCCAGTCCAAGCCGCACTTCGACAAGGCCACGGAGCTGGCCAGGGGCGCCTCCGCGGGGGAGAGGCGCTACATCGAGGCCGCGCTCCTCAACCGCGCCCAGAAGGCCGCGGAGGCCCTGGTCATCTTCGAGGCGCTGGCCCGCGAGTACCCGGACGAGCGCATGGTCCAGATGATGCTCGGCCAGATCAACCTGGCGCAGGGGAAGGCGGCCGCGGCGCGCGCCGCCTTCCAGAGGGCCATGGCCCTGGACGCCGGCACCGCGCGCGTCCACGCCCTGATGGCGAACCTGGAGGGCCTGGCCGGCAACTACGCGGCGGCGCGCGAGCTGTACCGCGCCGCCCTGGCCCGGCGCGCCTCCGGCACCGTGCCCGGGCAGGTGTTCTTCGGCCTCACCATGACGTATCTCTACGAGGGCGAAGTGGATGCGGCCCTGGGCGCCATGCAGGCCTTCCTGGCCGAGTACCAGAAGTCGCCGCAGGCGGCCCAGCAGCCCGAGGTCTTCATCTGGAACGCCATGGCGCGCATCAACCTCGAGAACGGCCGCTACGACGCCGCCCTGGCCGCCTACAGGAAGGGCTACGAGTCCGTGCCCGGGAGCGGCCTCGACGAGAGGCAGAAGGCGATCTGGCTGGGCCGGCTCCACCACGGCATCGGCCGCACCCTGGCCCGCATGGGAAAGGCCGACGAGGCGTGGAAGGAAGCGGAGGCGGTCAAGAAGATGATCGACGAGGGCGGCGAGGACGGAAAGGAGTTCGTGCCCGCCTGGCACTACCTCGCCGGCTACATGAAGCTGGAGGCGGGGGACGCCAAGGCCGCGGTGGAGCACCTGAAGCAGGCGGACCAGGACGACCCCTTCATCCAGCTCCTGCTGGCCCGCGCCTACGAGAAGGCCGGCGACACGCTCAGCGCACGCAAGTCCTACCAGGCCGTGGTGGAGTCGACCCAGTTCGGGCTGGACCGCGCGCTCGCCTACAACGAGGCGCGCAAGAAGCTTTCCTCCCTCTAGGCGGCCGCCGGGCATCGAGGAGGCGTGGCATGAGGTTGTCGCAGCGGATGGCGCGGCTGGGCACGGAGACCGCGTTCGAGGTCCTGGTGCGCGCGCGCGCGCTGGAGGCGCAGGGGCGCGACGTGGTGCACCTCGAGATCGGCGAGCCCGATTTCGACACCCCGCGCCACATCACGGAGGCGGCGGTGGAGGCCCTGCACGGGGGGGCCACGCACTACGGCCCTTCCGCGGGCCTGCCCGAGCTGCGCGAGGCCATCGCCGAGGACTCCACGCGGCGGCGGGGGGCGCGGGCCACGCCGGAGATGGTGGTGGTCACCCCCGGGGGCAAGCCCGTCATGTTCTTCGTGATCCTCGCCCTGGTGGACGAGGGGGACGAGGTGCTCTACCCGAACCCCGGGTTCCCCATCTACGAGTCGATGATCCGCTACATCGGCGGCGTGCCCGTACCCGTGCGCCTGCTCGAGGAGAAGGGCTTCGAGCTGGACGTGGACCAGCTGGTGAGCCGCGTGGGGCCCAAGACGCGGCTCATCATCCTGAACTACCCGCACAACCCGACGGGGGGCACCATCCCGGAGAGCGGGCTGCGCGCCATCGCCCACGCCGCGGCCAAGCACAACGTGCCCGTGCTGTCCGACGAGATCTACGCCCGCATCCTCTACGACGGCGAGCACACCTCCATCGCCGCCATGCCGGGCATGGAGCCGCTGGCCATCGTCCTCGACGGCTTCTCCAAGACCTACGCCATGACGGGCTGGCGGCTGGGCTACGGGATCATGCCCGCCCCCATGGCCCAGGTCGTGGCCAAGCTGCAGACCAACGCCACCTCCTGCACCGCCACCTTCAGCCAGATGGCGGCGGTGAAGGCCATCCGCGGCGACCAGTCGTCGGTGGAGGCCATGAACGCCGAGTTCCACCGGCGGCGCGACGTGATGGTGGACGAGCTGCGCGAGATCCCCGGCTTCACCTGTGTGCGGCCCAAGGGGGCCTTCTACGTCTTCCCCAACATCACGCGCACGGGCTACTCGTCGAAGGCCCTGGCCGACAAGCTGCTGGACGAGGCGGGGGTGGCCTGCCTCAGCGGCACCGCCTTCGGCGAGTTCGGCGAGGGCCACCTGCGCTTCAGCTACGCCAACAGCATGGAGAACCTGCTCGAGGCGCTGCGGAGGATCCGCGGGCTGATCGCGCGATAGCCGCTCCTCCTCGACCGGCGGCGGGGCCGCGCCATCTATACTGGGTGCCTCGTTGCTGCCCTGCCTCGCGGTCCGCCGCCACATGAAGCAACGCGCGCTTCCGCTCCTCGCCACCTCCGTCCTCGCCGTGGCCCTGGCCCTTCGCGCGCCCGCCTTCGCCCAGGACGAGGAGGCCGAGGCGCCCCGGCACCCGCGCGTCGGGCTGGCCCTCAGCGGGGGCTCCGCGCGCGGCCTGGCCCAGATCGGCGTGCTCACCGCGCTGAGCGAGGCCGGCATCCCCGTGGACCTCGTGGCCGGCACCAGCATGGGCGCGGTCATCGGCGCGCTCTACGCGAGCGGCTATCCGCCCGCGGAGATCGACGCCGTGGCCCGCTCCATCGAGTGGCGCGCCCTCTTCAGCGGCCGGCCCCAGCGGACGCTGGTGCCCATCTCGGAGCGCGTGGACGAGGTGCGCGCGGCGGTGCGGCTCCCGCTCTCGGGCGGAGCCATCAAGCTGCCCCAGGCCACGGAGTCCGACCACCGGCTGAACCGCTTCCTGAGCCGCTACTTCGCCGCCCCCGACCTGGCCGCCGACGGCGACTTCGACCGGCTGCCGAGGCCGTTCCGGGTGGTGGCCATGGACCTGCACACGGGCGAGCGCGTGGTGCTGTCCGGCGGGAGCCTCCCGCGCGCGGTGCGCGCCAGCATGGCCTTCCCCGTGCAATGGCTGCCCGTGCCCTGGGGAGACCAGCTCCTGGTGGACGGCGGCCTCGTGGACAACCTGCCCGTGGACGTGGCGCGCGCCATGGGGGCCGAGGTCGTCGTGGCGGTGGACACCACCGAGCCGCCCCTGCCCCCCGAGAAGTACGCCACGGCGCTGGGCGTGGCCGGCCAGGTGGCGGACATGCTGCGCCGCCGCCGCAACGAGCAGTTCGCGGCCGCCGCCGACGTCACCATCCGCCCTCCCGTGGAGACCTTCGAGGCCGGGGACTACGATGCCGTCGACCGCCTGATCGCGGCCGGGCGCGAGGAAGCCATGCGCCGGCTGCCCGAGATCCAGGCCCTGCTCGGGGCGCGCACGGCTGGGTCCGCCGCCGCGCCGCGCGAGGCCGTCGCTCCGCGGCCCGCCCCCACCCTGGCCGCGGTGCGCGTGGAGGGGCAGCAGGCGGTGCGGGAGCTCTTCCTGCGGCGCGTGGTCGGGCTGCAGGCGGGCCGGCCCTTCGACCTGGACCAGGCGCTGCGCGGGATGGACGCCGTCCACGCCACGCGCCTGTTCGAGTCCTCCTGGCTTGAGGTCGATCGCGCCCCGGAGGGCGTCGTGGCCACGGTGAACGTGCGCGAGAGGCCGCACCTGGCCCTGGAGCCCGGCGGCGGGTTCAACGAGGCGGACAAGGCCATCGGCCGCCTCGCCCTCCGCCACCGCAACGTGTTCGGCGGGGGCGAGGACTTCCGCCTCCTGGGCGAGGCCAGCGACAGCGACCTCGGCCTCCACGTGAGCCTCTCCGCCGACCGCCTCTTCGGTTGGCGGCTGGGCGCCTTCATGCAGGCGGCGCTGGCGGAGGAGCGGCCGCGCTTCTTCCGCGACCACGAGCTGGTGACCCGGGCCGAGTTCGACCGCCGGGAGGTGGAGGGCGGGCTGCAGCACGCCGCCGGCCACTCCGTGCTGCTGCGCGGCAGCATGGCCTACGGCACGGTGGAGGTCCTCCCCCGCGCCGCCCCCGAGCTCTTCGCGTCCGCGGACGAGGTGCGGCTGCTGAAGGGCCGCCTGACCGCCGACTTCCTCGACGATCTCTCGTTCCCCACGCGCGGGGTGGCCGTGGACGTCACCGCGGCGCAGAGCCTGACCGGCCTGGGCGCCACGCACTCGTACGGGCAGGCGGAGGCGCGGGTCCGCGCCGCCGTCGCCGTGCACGAGCGGGCCGTGCTGGAGGCGCGCCTCCTGGGCGGCCTCAGCGGCGACGAGGCGCCCGTCTACGAGTGGTTCCGCCTGGGCGGTCCCGACCTCGTGCCCGGCCTGCACCGCGGCGAGCTGTGGGAGCGCCAGGCCCTGGCGGGATCGCTGGCCGTCGTGCTGCGGGTGGCGGGGGACCTCCGCTTCGCGGTGGCGGCGGGCGGCGGCAACGTCTGGAGCCTCCGCGGCGACGTCTCCCTCTCCGACCTCCGGGGCGGGGTGGGCGCGACGCTGGCGCACCCGACGCCCATCGGCCCCATGTCGATCGGCCTCGGGCGCAGCGGGTCGCACTGGACGGTCTACGGCGGCATCGGCTACCCCGACGGGCGGCGCTGAGCTCCGACGCTATACTCCGGGCTCCATGACCTACCGCATCTACGCCACCTGCGACATCGGCCAGGAAGCGCTGCAGCGCCTGCGCGACAAGGGCTGGCGGCTCGAGGTCTACGACCAGGTGGAGCCGCCGCCCCCGAGCCTGGTGCTGGAGAAGGTGAAGGGCGGGATCGACGCCCTCGTCACCACCCTGCGCGACCGCATCGACGAGGAGGTGTTCGCGGCGGGCAAGCCGGCGGGGCTCAAGGTCGTGGCCCAGATGGCGGTGGGCTTCGACAACATCGACCGCGCCGCCGCCAACCGGCACCGCATCCCCTTCAGCAACACCGCGGACGTGCTCACCGACGCCACCGCGGAGTTCGCCTTCCTGATCATGGGCTGCGCGGCGCGCAAGACCTGGCCCTCCGAGCAGATGGTGCGCGAGCAGACCTGGTCCACCTGGCACCCCTACCACCCGTGGCTGGGGGACGAGGTCACGGGGCGGACGGTGGCCGTGGTCGGCACCGGCCGCATCGGCAAGAGCCTCGTCAAGAAGGCGATCGGCTTCGACATGGACGTCCTCTGCTACGACCCCGCCTACCAGGACGACAGGTGGGTGGAGTCCGTGCGGCGCGTGCTGGAGCTGCGCCACCGCGAGGGCCTGGTCGCGCGCGCCCAGCGCATTGCCTACGTGCCCTTCGAGGAGGCGCTGCGCCAGGCCGACTTCGTCTCCCTGCACGTGAACCTGACGCGCCCGGGCGAGTCGGAGTGGCCGACCTTCCACCTCATGGACGAGGCGCGCCTGCGCCTCATGAAGCCCACCGCCTACCTCGTGAACACGTCGCGGGGGCCGGTGGTGGACGAGAACGCCCTGGCCAGGGCCCTGCGCGAGGGGTGGATCGCGGGCGCCGCCCTCGACGTCTTCGAGAAGGAGCCGCTGCCCGCGGACAGCCCGCTGCGCGACGAGGCCCTGAAGCTGAAGCTGCGGCTCTTCCACCACTTCGCCTCCGCGGCGCGGGCCACGCGCCTGTCGCCCGACCCGGACGTGGGCATGGCCGGGCGCACCGTGCAGGCGGTGATCGACGTGCTGGAGGGCGCCTACGGCGGCGACCCGAAGAAGATGCCGTACGTCGTGAACAAGGAAGCGTTTTGATCCTGCTCCTCGCCGTGCTCTGGGCCGCGCCCCCCGCCACCCCGCGCGCGGCCGCGCGCGCCTGCCTCGAATCGTCCAGGGAGGCGGCGGTGCTCGCCTGCCGCGAGGCGCTGGCCCGCAGCCCGTCGCCGGCCTCCGCGGCCACGCTGCACCGCCTGCTCGCCGCCGAGCTGGGGGCGCTGGAGCGCTGGGAGGAGGCGGTGGAGTCGTACCGCGCCTGGGGCCGCCTGCGGCCCGACGACGCGGAGCCGCGGGTGCTGCTCGGCGGCGCGCTCCTCTTCGGTCTCGACCGGCCCTCGGAAGCGGCCGCCGTCTTCCAGGAGGCGATCGCCCTGGACCCCGCCGTGGCCGCCGCGCACGGGGGGCTGGGGGACGCCCTGGCCGTGCTGGGACGGCATCCGGAGGCGGTCGCCGCCTACGCCGAGGCGGAGCGGCGCGAGCCCGCGTACTTCGAGACGCGGCCGGCCTCCCGCGAGCGCTACGCCCGGAGCCGGACCGGCGAAGCCTGGCCCTGACCGTCTAGAGGGCTTTGGCCGCGTCGCGGAGGCGGGCCAGCCCGTCCGCGATCCGCTTCAGGTCGGTGCGCACGGCGGTCAGCTTCTCGCGCTCCGCGCGCACGAAGCGGGTGTAGGGAGACATCGCCTCCTCGATGCGCCGCAGGCTCTTGTCGAGCTCGAACGCGAACTGCGTGGTCAGCGCCTCCATGAGGCGCGCCCGCATGGTCTCCACCTTGCCCCGCAGCTCGTTCTTGGCCGCCGTGCGCTTGGCGGGGAGCACGAGCAGGCCCAGGGCGGAGAGCGCGCCCGCGGCCAGGATTCCCGTCACGTCGGCCATGGTGGTCCCGGCCAGGACGGTGACGATGGTGCCGAGGCCCAGCGCGCCCACCTGCAGGGCGGCCGTGCCCGCCACCGCCGCCTGGACCCCCTCGGCCAGCCGGCTGGCCTCGCGCTCCTGGTCGTAGCTCTCCAGGGCCCGCTGCGCCTCGCGCCGCGCCGACTCGAGCAGCCGCTCGCGGTCCTGCTCGAAGGCGCCGGCCAGGGCGCCCACGATGCGGTCGTGGTGCTGCGCGCGCCGCCGCTCCAGGTGCTCGGCGATGCCCTGCCACTGGCGCAGGTCGCTCTTCACCATCCACTCGATGACCTCGTCCACGCGCTTCTCCACCGCGCGCGGGAGGTCCGCCAGCACCTCCTTCTCGAAGGCCCGCTTGAGCTTGGCCTGGTTGACGAGGTCGAACACGCGCCCGATGCGGAGGGTGGAGTCGAAGAACTCCATGCCCCGCCGCTCGAACTCCAGGAGCACCTTCTCCACGTCGGCCAGGCGGAAGCGGAAGTCGCGGCCGAGGTCCTCCTTGTAGAGGGCGAGCTGCCGCTCGATGGCCTCGATGGTGGCGAAGTCCTCCCGCAGCAGCTCCAGGCGCTCCTCCGCCCGCCCGAGGTGGCGGGCCAGCAGGCGGTCGGCCACGCCCAGCGGGTTGAGCAGCTTCAGGCGCAGCCGCTCCTTCTCGTCGAGGGTGGTGGCGACGTAGCGCTCCAGGGCGGCGAAGCCGCTGCTCTCCAGCGCCGCCGCGTCGCCGCCCGCCTTGGCCGCCTGGGCCGCGCGCGCGGAGACGGGGAAGACCTCGGGGCCGAAGCCGAGCAGCGTCCGCGCGTTCTCCGCGATGAACCGCAGCACGTGGTCGAGGTCCTCCGCCGTGCGCAGGATGTCGCGCTTGTTCAGGACCACCACCACCTTCTTGCCCCACTCGCGGATGGACTCCAGGAAGGCCCGCTCGCTCTCCGTGAAGGGCCGGTCGGCCGAGGTCACGAAGAGCACGAGGTCGGAGCGGGGGACGAACTCGCGGGTCAGCGCCTCGTGCTCGCGGAGCACGGCGTTGGTGCCCGGCGTGTCCACGATGTTCACCTCGCGCAGGAGCTCCACGGGCGCGGCCACCACCTCCAGCCCCGCCGCTTCCGTGTGCCGGGCGAGGGCGGGCCCGTGGCGGAGGAGGCCGATCCGGGTGGTGGTGGGGGTCACGCCCTCCGCCTGGACGTCCTGGCCCAGCAGCGCGTTGATGAAGGCGCTCTTGCCGGCGTTGAACTCGCCCACCACCACGAGCAGGAAGAGCTCGTCGAGCTGGCGCACCGAGCGCGCGAAGGTCTCCTGGTCGGCCGGCTCCACGTCCAGCCGCGCCAGCACCGCGCCCAGCTCGGCGAGGAGGGCGCGCTCGTCGCGCAGCAGCGCTTCCTCGCGCGGGTCGAGCGTGCGGCGCAGCACGGGAGGCAGTCTATGCGAAGGCGCGGGGCGATAGAGCCGCTCAGCCCGTGCTCTGGAGCCCGGCCGCGATCCCGTTGACGGTGAGGGCGAGCACGGCCGCCACCTCCGGCCGCGCGGGGCCCTCGTCGGGAAGGGCCCGCAGCCGCTCCAGCAGCGTCACCTGCACGATGCTGAGGGGGTCCACGTAGGGGTTGCGCAGGCGGATGGAGCGCTGGAGCACGCGCGCGCTGCCCAGCGGCGCCCAGCGGCCGGTGGCGCGCTGGAGCACGCGCTCCACCCTCTCCCACTCCTCCATGAGGCGGGCGAAGACGGCCGCCTGGCCGGGAGCGAGGTCCGCGTAGAGCCGCGCCACCGCGCGGTCCGCCCGCCCGAGGCTGAGCTGCGCGTTGTCGAGGAGGGAGCGGAAGAAGGGCCACGACTCGTAGAGGATGCGCAGGTCGTCCTCGGCCAGGCCGCCCAGGGCCGCCCCCAGCCCGTACCACCCGGGCAGGCCGTGGCGGCTCTGCGTCCAGCTGAAGACCCAGGGGATGGCGCGCAGGTCCTCGATGGAGCCTCCCGCCTTGCGGCGGGCCGGCCGCGAGCCGATGCGCAGCGTGGTCACCACGTCGATGGGCGTGGCCCGGTGGAAGTACTCGAGGAAACCGGGGTCCTCGTACACGAGGGCACGGTAGGCACGGAGGGCGGTCTCCGACGCCTCGTCCATCAGGCGGCGCCAGGCGGGCCGGGCGGGGGGAGCGCCCTCGCCCAGCGCTCCCCGCAGCACGGCGTGGAGCGTCTGCTCCAGGTGGCGGCGCGCGATGCCGGGGTGGCCGTAGCGCGCGAAGGCGGCCTCCCCCTGCTCGGTCATGCGCATGCCCCCCTCCAGCGTGCCGGGAGGCTGGGCCAGGATGGCGCGGCCGGCGGGCCCTCCGCCGCGGCCGATGGCGCCCCCCCGGCCGTGGAACAGCCGCAGGCGGACCTGGGACTCCGCGCACAGGGCGGCGAGCGCCTCCTGCGCCCGGTACAGCTCCCAGTTGGCGGTCACGAACCCGCCGTCCTTGTTGCTGTCCGAGTAGCCGAGCATGACCTGGAGCCGGCGCTCGCGCACCTCGAGGTGGCGCGCGAAGGCGGGGTTGGCGAAGAGGGCGCGCAGGAGGCCTGCGCACCCGCGCAGGTCGGCGATGGTCTCGAGCAGCGGCGCCACGGGCAGGGGGCTCGCGGGAGGGGCGCCGTCGTGCAGGCTGACCAGCCCCGCCACCCGCGCGAAGACGAGGGGAGCGAGCACGTCGCTGGCCCCCGCGGTCATGGACACGATGAAGGTGGCGAACACCTCCGGCCCCAGCTCCCCGCGCAGCCTCCGCACGGTGTCGAAGACGGCGAGGACCTCCGCCGTCTCCGGGGAGAGGGCGCCGCGGTCCACGGCGGGGGGGGCGGGATCGAGGAGGACGCGCGTCAGCACCGCCGTGCGCGCGGGCTCGTCCAGGGACAGGTAGGCGCGCTCGCGCCCCGCCGCGCGCAGCACCTCGTCCATGGCCACGGCGTGGACGTGGCTGTGCTGGCGCAGGTCGAGGCGGGCGAGGTGGAAGCCGAACACCTCCGCCCGGCGGCGGGCGTCCTTCAGGACGCCCTCGGCCAGGCGGCCCGCGCCCGCGGCGCGCAGGCCCTCGGCGAGCAGGTCGAGGTCGGCCAGCAGCTCGCTCGAGGCCACGTAGGCCACGCGCGCGTCGTCGGGCCGGGGCGGCTCCACGCCCGGTCCCTCCTCCCAGGCCGCGGCGGCGGGGTCGGGCTCCCGCGCGTAGGCGGCGGCGTTGAGGCGCAAGGCGGCGCGCAGGCGGGCGCGCATGAAGCCGGCCTTGCGACGGTACGCCTCGGCGTGGAAGACGGCCTCCAGGGAGGCGGCCAGCTCGGGCAGCGCTTCCCCGTCGCGCTCCAGGGACGCGCGCAAGGCGGGGGTGAGGTCCTCCACCAGGGCGCGCAGGCCGAGGTGGCGCTGGAGGCCGGCCAGCTCGTCGTCCAGCAGGCGCAGGGCGGTGTGGCGGTGGAGGCGGAGCGTGCGCTCGGTGACGGCGGCGGTCACGTGCGGGTGGCCGTCGCGGTCGCCGCCCACCCAGGAGCCGAAGCGCAACAGGGCGCCGAGGTCCCACTCCCGCCCGGGCCAGGCGCGCTCCAGCGCGTCCTCCACGTCACGGTAGAGCGCGGGCACCGCCTGCCAGAGCGACTCCTCCACGAAGAACAGCGTGCCCTTGACCTCGTCGAGCACGGTGGGCGGGCGGTGGCGCACCTCGTCCGTGCGCCACAGGGCGGTGATCTCCTCGCGCAGCCGGCGGTGGACCGCGTCGCGCTCGGCCGCGGTCAGGCCGGGATCGTCCAGCGGCTCGGCCAGCGTCGAGAGGCGGCGCAGCCGGTGCAGGACGGTGCGCCGCCGCGCCTCCGTGGGGTGGGCGGTGAACACGGGCTCGACCGTGGCCTGGGCCAGGTAGGCCCCCACGCGGTCCGCGGGCACCCCGCTCCGGGCCAGGACCCCGAAGGCCTCCGCCACCGTCTCCGTGGCGCCCTCCGCGCGCTCGCGCAGGACGCGCAGGCGGTGCCGCTCCTCCGCCATGTTGACCAGGTGGAAGTAGGCGGTGAAGGCCCGCACCAGCAGGCGCGCCTGGGGCAGGGGCAGGGCGCGCGCGCGCGCGCGCAGGGCGCGGCCCGCCTCGCCGAAGTCGGCGGGCCAGCCGCCGCCCTGGCTGCGGAAGCCCTTGGTGGCGGCGCGGAACTCCTCCACCAGCGCGAACCCCTCGTCGCCCGCCTGCTCGCGCAGCACGTCCCCGAGCAGGCGGCCCAGCGTGTCCACGTCCTGGGCGAGGGCCTCGTCCGCTTCCACGACGGGATTGTACGGAAGGCGCGCGGCCATGGCTCACACGCGGCACCGCTGTTCTTGACAGTGTCGGCGTCGCTTCGTAGAGTTCTGGGCAAATTCATCCAGAAGGGCTGTTTGTGGTCCCCCGATCATGCACCGGGGGGTCCACGTCGCGGGAGGAAGATGCAGCTCCCCCGGTTGCGCTTCGGCTCCACCTGAACGGCCAAGATCGACCGCCTCGGGTGGGCGGCAGGGTTGGCTTTCAGCTCGTACGGTCATCGGCTGGGAGTTCGCGTCAACGAGAAGGACGCCCTGCCGCGGGTGTTGGACTGCCTCCCCCCGGGCTGGAAGCCCGTGGCCAATCCCGAGGTCGACTGCCTCTACTCGGTCGTGGTCGGCACCTCCGGTCCTCGGGTGCGCCGGTTCAGCCTGCTGTACCTGGGAGCACAGCGCATCGCGCGCACGCACGACGTGGACGAGCTGTTCGAGACGCTGGAATCGAACCTCAAGCTGCACGTGGCGGAGATGGCCAGGTCACGGCTGTTCGTGCACGCGGGCGTGGTCGGCTTCCGGGGCCGGGCCATCGTCCTGCCCGGGCCGTCGCACGCCGGCAAGTCGACCCTCGTGTCCGCGCTGGTGGACGCCGGCGCCACCTACTACTCGGACGAGTACGCCGTGTTCGACGACAAGGGCCGGGTGCATCCCTACGCGCGGCCATTGGCGCTGCGCGCCGACTCCGGGCGGCCGGACCGCAAGGTCGCAATCGTGCGGGCGGGGAAGCGGCCGCTGCCGGTCGGGCTCGTGGCGCTCACGCGGTACAAGCGGGGTGCGCGCTGGCGCGCGCGCTCGCTGTCGCCCGGCGAAGCGCTGCTGGCCCTGCTGGAGAACACGCTCCCCGTGCGCCGTCGCCCGGAGGCCGCGCTGCTGACGCTGCGGAGGGTGGTCACGGGCGCGTCCGTCGTGAAGGGAATACGCGGTGACGCCGAAGATGCCGTACAGAGATTGTTGAAGGAGGTACAGGATGGCCGCTCGTAGACAGCATGGTGGGCACGGTAACGGCTCCGGGCCGGCGCTGCCGCGTGCCCGTCGGGACGGCGTCTTCGCGACGGACATGGGCGACGAGGTCGTCGTCTACGACGAGCACCAGCATCGGGGGCACTGCCTGAACAGGACGGCGGCCCTCGTCTGGCGCCACCTCGACGGCCGCACCTCGATGCGCGAGCTGGTGGCGCGTCTGCGCAGCGAGCTGGGTCGGGACGCCGGCGAGGACATGGTCTGGCTGGCCCTCGAGGAGCTGGACCGGGCCCGGCTCCTCGATGGCCCCCTCCAGCTCCCGGAGGCGCGAGGCGTCTCGCGCCGGCGGATGCTGCGCCGGCTCGGCGTGGCCGCCGGTGGCGGGGCCATCGTCCTGCCCGCCATCTCGTCGATCCTGGCCCCTCCCGTCCATGCGCAGGCCTCGGCGGTGGCGTGTACGGACGTGGACGTCCAGTGCATCGTGTCCGGTTGCGCGAACGGCTGTGCGTGCCAGTCCACGACCGAAGGAACGAACGTCTGCATCCAGCCGAGCTGTACGGGTATCGCTTGTACGAGCAGCGCGGGGTGTCCGGCGGGAACGGTGTGTTTTACGGTGGACTGCTGTGGTACTCCGACGCCGCAATGCATCCCGCTCGCCCCGGCCGGCTTCGTCTGCGGGGCGTTGCCCAACCTGACACCCGGGCGCTATTCCGCGCCCTGAGGGGGGGTAGCAGCCGCGCGCGTCCGCCACCTGTGGCGCGCGCGGTCACGTGCCATCGGCTGACCGGTCCCGCGTCCGGATTCTGGGACGCCGCGCCGATGGCGCGCCGGGCGGCGGCGATACTGCGGGCATGGGCATGCGCGCGCGCCTCGGCCTCCTGCTGCTGGGCGCCGCCGCCCCGTCCTGCGGAGGCTCGCCTCCCGCCTCGGGCGCGGCCGCCGCGCGCCCGCCCGCGGAGGCGACGTGGCGCGCGCTGGAGCCGGGTCTCGAGCTGGCCAGCTTCCGCGGCGGCGTCCGCGTGGTGCGCGCGGACCCGCGCCGTTTCGCCCCCCGCCTCTGCATGGCCTCCGCGGAAGGGGAGCCGCGCACGCCCCGCGAGTGGGCGCGGACCCACGGCCTGGCCGCCGTCATCAACGCCGGCATGTACGCCGAGGACGGGCGCACCAGCGTCGGCCTCATGCGCAGCGCGGCGCACGTGAACAACCCGCGGCTGGGGCGCGACCGGGCGGTGCTCGCCTTCGAGCCGCTCCGCGCGGGCACGCCCGCGGTGCGGATCATCGACCGCGAGTGCGACGACTTCCGCGCCCTGTCCGGCCGCTACGGCACGCTGGTCCAGGGCATACGCATGCTCTCCTGCAAGGGCGAGAACGTGTGGGAGCCGCAGCCCGCGCGCGCCAGCACGTCTGCCATCGGGCTCGACGCCGAGGGACGGCTCCTCCTCATCCACGGCCAGGAGCGGCTCTCCACCCACGACCTCATCGAGGCGCTGCGCGGCCTGCCCCTGGGCCTCCGGCGCGCGCTGTACACCGAGGGGGGCCCGCAGGCCCAGCTCTACGTGCGCGCGGGGGGCGAGGAGGTGTCCGTGAGCGGCGAGCCGGAGTCGTCGCTGCTGGGCGCGGCGGCGCCCCTGGTGGAGTGGCCGCTGCCCAACGTGGTGGGCCTGGCCCGGAATTGACGGCCGTGGGCACCGGGCGTAGGGTGGCGCCCCCGCCATGACGGTACGCGTCCCCCGACCGGCCCCGCGGTTCCGCGCGACGCCGGCGCCCCTGGAGCCGGCGGAGGCCGCGGCCGCCCCGTCCGCCTCCCTGCCCTGGACGGACTGGGACGACGAACGGCTCCTGGACGTCCGCCTCTGCGACCTGGGCCTCCATGTCGAGGGCAGCGGCCTGGAGACCCGGCTGGCCGAGCTCCACCGCGAGCTGGACGCACGCGGCATTACCTTCCGCCCCCACGTGTGGCTGTCCAACGAGTGGTTCTGCCCGGACGGGGTGCCCGGCATCGCCGTGCCCTTCTACCTGGCCCACCCGCGCCTGATGCGGCTGGAGCAGGCGCAGATGCTGGAGGTGGAGGGCGGCGACCCGGAGTGGTGCCTGCGCATCCTGCGCCACGAGACGGGGCACGCGCTGGAGAACGGCTACCGCCTGCGCCGGCGCAAGGGCCGCCGCGCGCTGTTCGGCAGCACGCGCCAGCCCTATCCCGACTTCTACGCGCCGCGCCCGTACAGCAAGAGCTTCGTCATCCACCTCGACGACTGGTACGCCCAGAGCCACCCCGACGAGGACTTCGCGGAGACCTTCGCCGTGTGGCTGGCCCCGACCTCCGACTGGCGCGAGCGCTACCAGGGCTGGCCCGCGCTGCGCAAGCTCGAGTACGTGGACGGGCTCATGGCGCAGATCGGGCCCCAGCCCCCGCCCGTGCACAACCCGCGCACGCCGGAGGCCCTGCCCACGCTGCGCGAGACGCTGCGCGAGCACTACGACCGGAAGCGGGCCCACTACGGGGTGGACCACCCCGCGTTCTACGACCGCGACCTGCAGCGGCTCTTCTCCGACGACCCGCAGCTCGGCGACCGCCCCACCGCCGCGAGCTTCATCAAGAGGGTGGGCCCGGAGGCCCGCCGCCGCGTGCGTCGCTGGACGGGCGTGTACCAGTACACGATCGACCAGGTGCTGAAGGACATGCGCAAGCGCTGCCAGGAGCTGAAGCTGCGCCTGCGCGGCGACGACGAGCAGACCCGGGTGGAGTTCACCGTGCTGCTGACGGTGCAGACCATGAACTACCTGCACAGCGGCCGCCACCGCGTGCCTCTATGATGCGGTTCGTGTGACGCTGCTCGTGGCTGGACGTCCGGGCCGGAGCGAGGACGCTATTCGGCGTTTTCCGGAGCGGAGGCTCTCCTTTGTCGCCTCGACCGGACCTGCTCCGGGCGAGGCGCTGGCTGGACGTCCGGGCCGGAGCGAGGACGCTATTTGAAGAAACGCAAGGCGGTGGCCGCGCAGAAGCAGCGGGTGCTGGTCCTCATGCACCCCGACCTCATCCCCTCCGAGCCGGTCACCCTCAAGGGCGAGGAGCTGGAGGCCGCGCCCTGGAAGACGGAGTGGGACGTGCTGCGCACCCTGCGCGACCTCGGCCACGAGACGCTGGCCGTGGGCGTCCACGACGACCTCAGCCCCATCCGCTCCGGCGTCTTCGAGCACAAGCCGCACGTGGTCTTCAACCTGCTCGAGGGGTTCGCCAACCAGCCCTCCTTCGACCAGAACGTGGTGGCCTACCTCGAGCTGCTCGACGTCCGCTACACGGGCTGCAACTCGCGCGGGCTCCTGCTGGCGCGGGACAAGGCCATCGCCAAGCAGCTGCTGACCTACCACCGCCTCCCCGTGCCCGCCTTCGCCATCGTGCCCAAGGGGCGCAAGGTGCGCCGGCCGCGCCGCCTGGCCTTCCCCCTCATCGTGAAGTCCCTGACCATGGACTCCTCCATCGGCATCTCCCAGGCCTCGGTGGTGGAGACGGACGCCAAGCTGGCGGAGCGCGTGGCCTTCATCCACGACAGCGTGGGCACGGACGCGCTGGTGGAGCGCTACGTGGAGGGACGCGAGCTGTACGTGGGCGTGCTGGGCAACGACCGCCTGCAGACGCTCCCGGTGTGGGAGCTGAAGTTCGCCAACATGCCGGAGGAGACGCGCAACATCGCCACCGAGCGCCTGAAGTTCAGCATGGAGTACCAGAAGAAGCACGGCATCACGAGCGGGCCCGCGGAGGACCTCCCGCCCGAGCTGACGCGCCGCATCCAGACCGTGTGCAAGCGCGTCTACCGCCACCTGAAGCTGAACGGGTTCGCGCGCATCGACCTGCGCCTGGAGCCCACGGGCCGCGTCTTCGTGATCGAGGCCAACCCCAACCCCCAGCTCTCGCGCGACGAGGACTTCTCGCAGTCCGCGCGCAAGGCGGGCATGGGCTACGGCGAGCTGATCCAGAAGATCGTGAACCTCGGCCTGGCCTACGAGCCGCTGCGCTACGCCTGAGGGTCCAGGGCGCTGGACGGCGCGCGCGACGCGCGGGCGCTAAGATAAGAAGCGGGGGCAGCGGTGGAAGGCCACCAGGAGTCCGTGCCCATGCCCGTCGCGTTGCTGCCCCGCATCCTCGCCGCCGCCCTCACCGCGGCGGCCGCCGTCTCCGTCGGCACCGACGAGGGCCGGCTCATGGCCGAGGCCCTGGCCCTGGCCCCCGGCATGCGGGTGGCCGACGTGGGGGCGGGCGACGGCGAGTACACGGTGATGCTGGCCCGCGAGGTGGGCGCGGGCGGGCACGTGTGGGCCACCGAGGTCGATACCGAGGCCCTGGAGAAGACGCGGCGCCGCGTGGCGGAAGCCGGCCACGGCAACGTCACCACCGTGGTCGGCGACCAGAGGGAGACGGGACTGCCCGCGGGCTGCTGCGACGCCATCTTCCTCCGCCTCGTCTACCACCACTTCACGGAGCCGCCCGCCATGCGGCGCAGCCTGTTGCACGCGCTGCGCCCCGGCGGGCGCCTGGCGGTGGTGGAGGTGCCGCCGCAGAGCGGCTGGCGACGGCTGGAGGGCGTCCCCGACCGCGGCGGCCACGGCATCGAGAAGGGGGAGCTGGAGAGGGAGATGACGGCGGCCGGCTTCGAGATCGTCGGCCGCTACCCCGACTGGCCCGGGGAGAGCGACGGCTACTGCGTCGTCTTCCGCCGCCCCCGCGGAGACCGTCCGCCTCAGCCCAGCACGATCAGCACGACGTCCAGGACGAAGAGGGCCACGATGGTGGCCTCGAGCAGGAGCATGCGGCGCGCCTCGATCTCGGAGCGCACCAGCGAGTAGAGGTCGTCCAGCTCCTGGAGCTTGGCCGCCACGCTCTTCTGCCAGTGGCCGAGGTGGAAGCGCTCCTCGCAGGCGATGTAGACGCGCGCCAGGTACCAGTCGCCCACGAACTTGGTGATGTTGGCCACCTCCTCGGACATCTTGGTGATGTCCACGCGGATGGTGCGCAGGTCGGCCAGCATCCGGCCGGGCACGCGCAGGCGGCGCCCCGCGGCGTAGTGGCGCTCCAGGTCGTCGTAGGCCTGCAGGGCGAAGGCGTCGAGGCGGTCGTCGAGGATGCGGAACTGCTCGAGCTGGAGGTTGGCCAGCTCCATCACGTAGAGGACGTCGTCGAAGTCTCCGCTGCCGTCCACGGCCAGGGCGGCGTCCCAGTCGATGACGGCGAGGTCGTCGCGCGCGTAGGAGAGCCAGAGGCGCGTGGTCTCCGCCACCTGCGCGGCGGAGAGCCGCCCCTCCTCCTCCTCGGCCAGGAGGGCGGCGATGGCCGGGCGCTGCGCCTGCGCCCAGGGCTCCACGTCCTCGCCCGCGGGCACCGGATCCTGGAGGCAGAAGACGGTGTAGGCCTCCGGCGTCGGCCGCGTGCCCGTGGGCTTGACCAGGTAGGGGCGGAGCTCCGCCACCACGCGGTCGCAGAGCTCCTCGGCCAGCGCGCTCAGGGGCCGGTCCTCCACCTCCAGCGCGTGGTACGGCCGCAGGTCGGCCAGGGCCTCCACGCTCACGGAGACGCGGAAGGCGATGGAGACCACGCCCACCTCGAAGACCTTGACCGTGGTGTGGACGACCAGCGGTCCCACGCTGGTCGCGCGCTCTCCGGGAGGGAGGGCGATGAGCAGGGGCTGGTAGACCTGCACGTCCCGGGGGAGGGCGCTGGCGGGCCGCATCCGGAAGGGGGTGGGGCGCGCGGAGAGCACCTCCGGCACCGCGAGCGTCCGCACCTCGTTGGCCACGTCGAAGGCGAAGAGGTAGACGACGGAGCCCTTCACGGCGCGCCTTCAGCCACGCAGCACCAGGCAGGCGGAGGTGGCGTGCGCGTACAGGCGGCCGGCCCCGTCCTTGACCTCGCCCTGGGCGGTGGCGAGCTGGGCGCCGCGGTGCAGGGCACGGGCCGTGGCATGGAGCAGGCTGGTGTCGCGCTTCACCGGCCGCACGAAGTGCACGGTGAGGTCGATGGTGGTGTAGCCCTGCCCCGCGGGGAGGAGGCTGTGCACGGCGCAGCCCAGCGCGGAGTCCAGCACCGTGGCCAGGAGGCCCCCGTGCACGACGCCGATGGGGTTGTAGTGGTGCTCGCCCGGCTCCACCTCGAAGCGGGCGGCGCCCTCCTCGACCTCGGCCAGGCGGAAGCCCAGCAGCACCGCGATGGGGGGGGGCGGGATCCGCCCCTCGCGGATGGCCCGCAGGTAGTCGATCCCCGCCATGGCGCGCCCGGCGGCGGCCCCCGCCATGGGGTCCTCCCAGCGCACGGTCCGCTCCCGCACCGGCTCGCTCATCCTCCACACTCCTGCAGCCACCGCAGCTCGCGCAGGCGCTGCCGCACGGCGCGCGCGGCGGCGCGGTGGCCCGCCGCCGTCCAGTGACCGTCATACACGAAGTAGGCGGGCTCGTCCGCGCGGCGCAGGGCCGCGGTGAGGTCGGCCACCGGGAAGCCGGCCTGCCGGCCGAGGACGGCGAGGCGGCGCGCCACCGCCCGGCGGTCCCACTTCGCGGCGTCCATGCCGTAGAGGCGCCGGCTCAGGGTCCACGTCCGCTCGTCCACCTCCATGCGGCTCGGCACGTAGGCCACGAGCAGGCGCGCGCCCTCCGCCTCCGCGGCCGCCTGCAGGGCGAGGAGGAGCGCGCCCGTCTTCGCCCACGCCTGCTCGATCTGCGGGATGCGCCGCCGCTCGAAGACGCGCAGCTCCAGCCGCACGGGCAGGCGCGGCATGGACGGCCAGAGCCCGAGGCGGGCGAGCGCGTCGTGGAGCCAGGGGGCGCCGTGCCAGAGGCGCTCCCGCACCAGCTCGCGCAGGGCGGAGCCGCCCCCTTCCGGCTCCTCCCGGTCGGCGGGGGCGGCGGGCGCGCCCGCGCGCCGCCGCACGGGGTAGCGGTGGAGCTTCACCGACGAGCCCACCATGGTCAGGGCGGGCTTGGGGAGGCCGAAGTAGTCCTGCCGGTCGTTGTACACGAGGTCGTTGTAGTAGAAGAAGAGCACGACCACGCGCGGGCGGTAGCGCGCGCCCTCGCTGCGGAAGAACAGGTACTCCTGGTCCGTGCTGTAGGCGGCGGTGGCCCCGTTCAGCACCTCGGCCCGGCAGCCCTCCGCGCGCAGCTCGGCCTCCAGCACCTGGGTCGCCGTCTGGGGGAGCGGCACCGTGTAGCCCTCCAGGAACGAGTCGCCCAGGGCGAGCAGGCGCACCGTGCCCGCGGGCGCGTGGTAGGGGCGCGCGGGGTCGCGCAGGCCGCGGCCGTTGATGGCGACCTCCACCGTGTACTCGCGGCGCCGGTAGGCGGCGCGCGCCCCCGGCCGCTTGCTCCAGCCGAGGAGCGGGTCGTAGGACGTGTAGAGCGACTGCTCGTCGGCCTCCTTGCCCGCGCCCCGCGACGAGCGCAGGGCGCGCGCCGCCACCTCGGCCACCCCCAGCACGAGGGCGGTGGAGGCAAGGGCCAGGGCCGCGTTGGCGAGAAGGGACCGGGCGCGCAGCGGCAGGCCGACTTAGTGGCCGGTCGCGGCCCCGTCGGGCGCGCGGCGGTCGCAGCCGCCCTCCAGCAGGCCCTCGGCGGCGTTGACCAGGATGCCCTCCGCCGCGCCCTGGCTCGCGCCCTCCTCCAGGGCGTGCCCGCGCTGGCGGAGCAGGGCCTGGGTGTCGGGGGAGAGGCCGAACGGCTCGAAGCGGATGCGGTCGGGCAGCCACTGGTGGTGGAAGCGCGGGGCGTCGATGGCCTGCTGCACGTTCATGCCGAAGTCCACGACGTTGAGCACGACCTCGAGCACGGTGTTGATGATGGTGCGCCCGCCCGGCGAGCCGACGACCAGGAAGGGCGCCCCGTCGCGGGTCAGGATGGTGGGGGTCATGCTCGAGAGCATGCGCTTGCGGGGAGCGGCCAGGTTGGGCTCGGTGCCGATGAGGCCGTTGGGGTCGGTGAGGCCGGGGCCCGCGTTGAAGTCGCCCATCTCGTTGTTGAGGAGGAAGCCGCCGCCCGGCACCACGATCTTCGAGCCGTAGCCGTCCTCCAGGGTGTAGGTCAGCGACACCGCGCCGCGCGCCTCGTCCACCACCGACAGGTGCGTGGTCTCCGCGCTCTCGTGCGGCCACTCGAAGCTGTGGGGCGTCGACACGGAGGCGCGGTCCGGGCGGATGGTCCGGCGCAGCTCCGCCGCGTACTCCTTGGAGACGAGGCGCGCCACGGGCAGCCCCGGGTTGAAGTCGGGATCGCCCACGAAGCGGGCGCGGTCGGCGAAGGCGCGGCGCATGGCCTCCGCCAGCAGGTGCGTGGCGGCCGCGGAGCCGAAGCCGTGGGCGCGGAGGTCCTCGGGCTCCAGCATGTTCAGCATCTGGATGAGGGCGATGCCGCCCGAGCTGGGAGGCGGCATGCTGACGACCTCGTAGCCGCGGTACGTCCCGCGCAGGGGCGCGCGCTTGCGCGGCGCGTAGGCGGCGAGGTCGGCGCGGGTGATGAGCCCGCCCCCCCGCCTCATCTCCTTCTCGATGAGGTCCGCCGTCTCCCCCGCGTAGAAGCCGGCGGGGCCCTGCTCGGCGATGCGCGCGAGCGTGCGCGCGAGGTCGGGCTGCTTCAGCACGTCGCCCGCCTCGTAGGGCACGCCGCCGTTGCTGAACGCGGCCAGGGAGGCGGGGTACGGCTTCATCTCCGGGAGGACCGAGGCCAGTTCCCGGGCCAGGCCGTCCGTGACCACGAAGCCCTCGCGGGCCAGGCGCACCGCGGGCTCCACCAGCCGCTTCCAGGGCAGCCGGCCATGCTCCTTCCAGGCCAGGTGCAGCCCGGCCACGGTGCCGGGTACGCCCACCGCCAGGTGGCTCTCGTGGTGCCGCTTCTCGTCGTAGCGGCCGTCCACGAGCCACATGTCGGGCCGCGCCCCCGCCGGCGCCATCTCCCGGAAGTCGTAGGCCACGGCCTCCCCCGCGGGCGGCCGGTAGAGGAGGAATCCGCCCCCGCCGACGTTGCCCGCGGCGGGATGGGTGACGGCCAGGGCGAAGGCGGTGGCCACCGCCGCGTCCACGGCCGTGCCCCCCTCGCGCAGGGCGGCCACGCCGACCTCCGCGGCCAGCCCGCTCTGCGCCACCACCATGCCCCGGCGGGCGCGGACGGGATTGACCGCGCCCTCCAGCGCGGGCAGGGGCGCGAAGCCCAGGACGAGCAGGAGCGCGGCCGCGCGTCGGTGCAGCAAGGGAAGCCCTCCGTGTCCGGTCATCGAGGCTATCACCACCCGCGGCGCCCGCGATAGGCTTCGCGCGGAGGCTCCCTTCCATGCTCCTCGCCCTGCTCGCGGCCGCCCTGGGAACCCTGCGCCTCGACTACTTCCACACGGGCACCGCCGCCGAGGAGCGCTTCTCGCTCGACGAGGTGGTGGCGGAGGGCCCGTGGCCGGGACCGCCCAGCCAGGTCCTCGACACCAGCGGCTCCGGGAAGTACCGCTTCGAGGTGAGGGAGGCGGGCACGGGCACCGTGCTCTACTCCCGCGGCTTCGCCAGCGTGTTCGGGGAGTGGGAGACCACGGAGGAGGCCCGGACGGTGGCGCGCACGCTCCACGAGTCGGTCCGCTTCCCCGAGCCGCGCGGCAAGGCCACGGTGGTGATCAGCAAGCGCGGGGCGGACGGCGCCTTCCGCGAGGCATGGTCCGTGGAGGTGGACCCCGCCGCGCCCACGGTGGACCGCAGCGGCGCTCCGCCGTGGCGGGCCTGGCCCGTGATCGAGAGCGGCCCGCCCGCGGAGAAGGTGGACGTCGTCCTCCTCGGCGACGGCTACACCGCGGCGGAGATGGAGAAGTGGCACCGCGACGCGCGGCGCCTGGCCGAGACGCTGTTCGCCGTCCCGCCCTTCCAGGACCGCCGCCGCGACTTCAACGTGTGGGCGGTGGACACCCCGGCCGCGCGCAGCGGCGTGTCGCGCCCCTCGGACGGCGTCTGGCGGCGCTCGCCCCTGGGCGCGCGCTACGACGCCTTCGGCTCGGAGCGCTACGTGCTGAGCTTCGACAACAAGAGCGTGCGTGAGGCCGCCGCCGCCGCCCCCTACGAGTTCACGCTCATCGTGGCCAACGACGGCAAGTACGGGGGCGGCGGCATCCACAACGCCTACGCCACCGTCTCCGCGGACAACGCCTTCACGCCGTACGTGCTCGTGCACGAGTTCGCCCACCACTTCGCGGGCCTGGCCGACGAGTACTACACGTCCTCGGTGGCCTACGCGGCCGCGCCCGCCGCGCGGCCCGAGCCCTGGGAGGCCAACGTGACCGCCGACGCGCAGGCGGCCAAGTGGAAGGACCTGCTCACCCCCGGGGTGGCCCTGCCCACGCCGTGGCCCAAGGAGGCCTTCGAGAAGCGCCAGGCGGAGCTGCAGGCCGAGCGGCGCCGGATCCGGGCGGAGAAGCGGCCGGAAGCGGAGATGGAGGCCCTCTTCCGCCGCGAGAAGGAGGAGATGACGCGCCTGCTGGGGCCGGCGGCGGGCCCGGTGGGGGCCTTCGAGGGGGCGATGTACGAGGCCCGCGGCTACTACCGGCCCCAGGCCGACTGCATCATGTTCACCCGGGACGAGGTGGGCTTCTGCGCCCCCTGCCGCCGCGCCCTGGAGCGCGTGATTGCGCTGTACGCCCCGTCCGGCCGGGCCTCGCCCCGCTAAGATGGCCACAGCGTGACCGACCGGCCCCACGTCCTCTACCCCGAGCTGGCCCGGCTGGGCCACGAACTGGAGGTCCCCGAGGGGGCGCTGCTGTGGAAGGAAGGCGATCCCGGCGACTCGGTGATGCTGCTCCTGGACGGCGAGCTGGAGGTCGTCAACGAGGCGGCGCAGGGAGAAGAGGTGCTCCTGCGCATCGTCCAGCCCGGCGGGGTGGTGGGGGAGATGGCGGCGGGGGGAGCGCCGCGCTCGGCCTCCATCCGCGCCCGCACGTACTGCCGCGTGATGCGCGTCCCCTCCTCCGACTTCCGCGCCCTGCTCCGCGCCCGCCCCGACATCCTGGAGGACATGTACTGGACGCAGGTGGAGCGGGTGCGCAGCCTGACCCGCCAGGTCACGCGCACCCACCAGCGCGCCATCACGGACCCCCTCACGCGCCTCTACAACTTCGGCTTCTTCCGCGAGCGCCTGGGCCTGGAGCTGGAGCGCGCGCGCGAGACGGGGGACCCGGTGGCCCTGGTCATGTTCGACATCGACCACTTCAAGCACTACAACGACCAGAACGGCCACCAGGAGGGCAACGTCGTGCTCACGCGCGTGGCCGAGCTGGTGCGCGAGATCGGCCGCCGCGGCGACGTCATCGCGCGCTACGGCGGGGAGGAGTTCGTGGCCCTGCTCTACGGGGCGGCCCGCGACGAGGCCGCGCACTTCGCGTCCATCGTGCGCGAGAAGGTGGAGCAGGAGCGCTTCCCCGGCGGCGAGCGGCAGCCGGGGGGGCGTGTCACCATCAGCGGCGGGGTGGCGGCGTTCCCGGAGGACGCCGGCGAGGAGGAGCCGCTGATCAAGGCCGCGGACGCGAACCTCTACCGGGCCAAGCAGGGCGGCCGCAACCGCGTGGTGAGCGACCCCGCGTGAGGACCGGGCCGGCCGCGCTGGCGCTCGTCCTCGCCGTCCCCGCGGCGGGGGCGGAGGGGGAGCCGGCGGTGGCGGTGCTGGAGACCTTCGTCGCCTCCCGCCCGCACGAGGTGGCGGAGGCGGCCCCCCCGCGCTTCGTCCTCCTGGAGGACGGGCAGGTCTTCGTGGGCGGTGCCAGCGCCGTCGCCCAGGGCCAGCTCGAGAAGGGCGAGCTGAAGGCCCTCCTCCAGCGCCTCGACTCCGTGCGCAAGCTCCCCGCCCTGGCCGGCCGCGTGGAGCTGGGGTCGGGGACGGAGCGCTACCGCCTGCTCCTGCGCCGCGGGCGGCCCATCGACATGACCATCACCGGCGCCCTGGACCAGGCCGCGCCCGCCCTGCGCCCGCTCGCCTCGCTGCTGCGCGACCTCGCGCGCTTCGACCACGGGACCCTGCGTCCCTACCGGCCGGCGCAGTACGCGCTGCGCGCCCGCGAGGCGGCCCTGCCCGGCGGCTGCCGGACCTGGCGCCTGCCCGAGCCGCCCTCGGCTTCCGTGTTCGCGCCGCGCGTGGTGCCCGCGTCGGCGGTGGAGGGCTGGCCGACGGGGGCGGAGCCGGCCTCCGTCTGTCACGAGGACAAGCGCTACGTGGTGACCTTCCGCCCGATGCTGCCGGGGGAATAGGTCCCGGGCCTTGGCCGGGGCTTGCCCCCCGTGCTATAGTCGGTCCCGGAGGAGACGATGACGCATCCGCGTGAAGCGGGTGCCCAATGAGGCACTCGCGACACCGGCGCCATCGCCACCCTCACAGGAACCCCAACGGGCCCCATCCGCATCACCAGGGCCCGCGAGGTCCAAGGGACCCAAGGCACGCCCCAATCCCGACGACCGGCCCCACGACGGAGGTGGCCGGCGTGGCAGAGGTCCAGGAGGGCGCCGGGGGGTACCTGAGGCAGGTCGCCCACAACTACCTACCGCAACGGGATGACGTCATCATCCCGCCGCAGGTCGCGCGTGATTTCGGCCTGCGCGACGGTACGGAGCTGGAAGGGCTGGCCCGTGAGAGTGGCGGCGGACGCCGGACCCTGGTCGAGATCACCAAGGCGAGCGGGCTTGCCCCCGAGCAGTACCGGGCGCTGCCCCACTTCCAGGACCTGATCTCGGTCAACCCCAACCAGGCGTTCAAGCTGGCGGCCGACCAGGCCGAGACCAGCCTGCGCGTCATCGACCTCATCGCGCCCATCGGGCGCGGGCAGCGCGGGCTCATCGTCTCCCCGCCCAAGGCGGGCAAGACCACGCTGCTCGAGCACCTGGGACAGGCCATCGCCAAGAACCACCCCGAGGTCCACCTCATCCTGCTCCTCATCGACGAGCGGCCGGAGGAGGTGACCCACTTCCGCCGCGCGGTGCCGGCCGAGGTGCTCGCCTCGTCCGCCGACTCCGCCGCCGACGCCCACATCCGCCTGGCCCGCCTGGCCATGGAGCGGGCCAAGCGCCTGGTGGAGTCGGGCAAGCACGTGGTCATCCTCCTGGACAGCCTCACGCGCCTGGGCCGCGCCTCCAACCGCGAGATGGGCCCCGGCGGCCGCACCATGAGCGGCGGCGTGGACAACCGCGCGCTGCAGTTCCCGCGCCAGTTCTTCGGCGCCGCCCGCAACTGCGAGAACAGCGGGAGCCTCACCATCCTGGCCACCGCCCTCGTGGAGACGGGCAGCCGCATGGACGAGGTCATCTTCCAGGAGTTCAAGGGCACGGGGAACATGGAGCTGATCCTCGACCGCGCCATCTCCGAGCGCCGCATCTTCCCGGCGGTGGACGTCCTCAAGTCCGGCACCCGGCGCGAGGAGCTGCTGTGCTCGCCCGAGGAGCTGACCAAGCGCCACCTGCTGCGGCGGGCCCTGGCCGACCTCTCCACGGTGGAGGCGGCGCAGTTCCTCATCGACAAGCTGCACAAGACGCCGAGCAACCAGGCCTTCCTGGCCAGCCTGGTGGTGCCGTCGCCCACCGCCATGCGGCGGTTCCGCTAGGGCGCCTCGCGCGCGTCGCCGGACGCTCGCAGACCGTCGAGAGGAGCCCGCTGTTCGCACGGGCCTCGCTGCGCGCGCATGCCCTCGACGGGGGCGACCCGAGCTCGCCGCCGCCGAACGTGGGTACACTGCGACCACGGCCGCGCATTTGCGGGCTCTCCCGCGGAGGGCTATCGGCTCGCACGGCCCGTTTGGAGGTGGCTCGTGGCCAAGGCAAAGACGGCGCCCAGCAAGAAAGGAAGAGGTCCAACGAGGGGGGCGCTCACCGGCGTCAAGTTGGTCACGCATCGACACCCGAGCCCGCGGTGCGCAGGCGGTCGACATCACAAGAGTTGCGGACTCCGAGTTGGGGCCGAAGTGGGGTGCTTGCAAGTCAAGATCCCGGTCTCGAAGAAACCGCCCATCGTGTTCTTTGCGTGCATACATGTCGCGGGGCGGAGCTGACGCGAAGAACGTGTCGGTGCTCGGCGGCTCGAAGGTAGTGGTCGTGGAAGCAGTCTGCCCTAGGAGGCCTCGCTCGAAGCGGGGACCGACGCCTTCTCGCGCGGCAGCGGCTTGATCACGAGCCGCTTGCCGGAGGGCTCGAGGGCGATGCGGTCCACGGTCTCGACGGTGACGTGCATCCCGGACCCCAGGAGCTCACCCATCTGGCGCCGGAGGTCCACCGCGAACGCGTCGTCGTAACGCGGGTTCGGGACCACCCGCAGGGCCACCGCGTCCGGCGCCGTCTGCACCGCCTGGTACTCCCAGGCGCGGGACGTGATCCCGCAGCCGAACGTGAGCAGCCGCTCCACGGCGCCGGCGGCCACCGCCCGTCCCTGGGTGGTGACGATCACCTCCATGGAACGGCCCTCGAGCCCGGAGAGCACGGGGAAGCCGCGCCCGCAGGAGCAGGGCTCACCGGCGATGGCGGTGTCCCCGACGTCGTAGTTGATGAACGGCATGACCTGGTTGGCGAGGTCGGTGATCAGCACGCGCCCGCGGGTGCCGGGGGCGGCGTCGCGGCCCTCCTCGTCCACGACCCTCACCACGGCCCGCTCGCTGTTCACGTGCAGGCGGGACGGGCTGTCGGGGCACGACTGGGCGACGTGCTGCACCTCCACGCTCGAGTAGTGGTTCACCACGGGACAGCGGAAGGCCCGCTCGATGGCCGTACGGTTGGCGCCGGTCAGCGTCTCGCTGATCGACACCACCGCCGCCGGATAGTGGGGGAGCTCCAGCTCGTGCTCGAGCATCTCGGCGGCGAGACGGATGACGTACGACGGGTAGCCGTGGATGAAGTAGCCGCGCCGCAGCCGCCCGACCAGCGACTGCAGGTCGTTCACGCACAGGTCGGCGCCGGCAAGGTAGTGGTTCTCCTGGCCGATGAGCAGACGACGCGCCTGCGCGCGCCATCCCGCGCGCCGCGCGTGCTGGCCGCGCGCCGCGTAGGCGGGGGCGCTGACCACCACGCGCGGGTTCCACGGCGCGCATCCCACCCAGGAGAGGAAGAAGAGGTACGAGCCGATGGCCTGCGCGCGGCAGGCCGTGTCGCCGTAGAACTCCAGGCAGACTCCCGTGGAGCCCGAGGTCCGGCTGGGCAGGCCGCGCCGGGCCACCAGCTCCTCGGCGGTGACGGCCGCCGGGTCGCCGCGCTGCAGCGAAGAGCGCGTGGTCGTGGGCAGGCGGACGAGATCGGCCGCGGTGCGTATCTCCTCCGCGTCGAGGCCGGCGGCTCGGAAGGCCTCGCGATGATGGGGCACGTTTCGCGCCGCGTGCCGGACGATGCGTCGCAGCCGCGCGTCGCTGCTCTCCCCGACCTCCTCGGGCGTGCGCCATTCGAGGTCGCGCAGCCGGTGGTACTCGGCCCAGAAGGACGGGCCGCGGAGGGCCTCGTACGCCGGAAAGACGACGCGAGGCAGGAGCCAGTCGTACACGCCGCGCGGACTCTAGTGGCGCCGGCGCGGGCCGGTCAACCGATGCCGCCACCCAGCCGGCCGGTCGGTGCGAGCGGCTCCGTCCGTGCCCCCTTGATGACCAGCCAGAGCGTCACCAGGATCTCGCCCACGGCCAGACCGGTCAGCGGCAGTATCCGCTGCTCGTACGCGGGAAAGAGCAGGGAGGTGAGGCTCACCGCGAGGTAGCCGACGCAGCCGAGGACGAGGAGCACTCCGAGGAAACGGGGAACAAAGCCCGAGCGGAAGACGAGGACCCCGAAGGGCAGCAGCCACAGCCCCCAGAAGACCATGACCGCCCGCACGCCGTGGCCGCGCAGGTTCAGGAAGCCCAGGGCGAGGGCCTCCAGCTGGGCCTTGTCGAACACCGACAAGTAGGCGTCTCCGCTCAGCAGGACGAGAGGCGCAAGTCCCAGGATCAGGTTGGCGAAGGCCATCGGCACCTGGACGAGGACCAACGCCACCATGACCGCCGCGTGCCTCTTGTCCACGTCGGCGAGCAGCTGGTACAGGACCAGGACCAGCGGCACGAACAAGACCTGCGCCGCGAGGTCGCACACCAGGCCCAGGCGGTAGAGCAGCGGGGAAGCCGCGATGTTCTGCGCGGTGGCCGCGGCGTCGCCGCCCGACATGAACCACGAGGGGACGTTGCCGAGGCTGACCACGGCCGCCACCGACATCAGCAGGTACAACGCGCCGGCGAGCCGCCCCAGATGCTTGCGTGAGCTCATTCTTTCATTGGTCGGGATCGGCCGAACACCGAGACCCGCCACCGGCGCCTCCATGAGGTGTTACCAGGCCACCGCGAAGGACATCTTGACACCCTCACCGTTGGTCGGAGCGACGCTCACCCGTGCCGCGGCCAGCGGAACCGTAACCCATCGGTCGCGCTTGACGAGATGCCCGATCAGCCCGCCCCAGACGGCTCCCGACAGGGCGCCTGGTCCGATGAACTGGCCTTGCGAGTAGCAGGTTTCCCTCGGCGGAAGGCCAGTACAGTACCCCTCGGCGGGCATGATCGCGAAGAGGGCGGCCCCGCTGGCGGCGCCGATCAGCGCCCCCTTGGTCGCATTCCCGCGGCGGCCGTTGCTGACCTCGAGCCCGCTGATCGCCTCTCGGGACACGCCGAGCGGCCGGTGGTCGTCCGTGCTGAGCAACAGCGACTCCTCGTCCATGTCCATCACCGTGCCGTGAACCTGGCCCCGAAGCGCAGTCGCCGACGACAGCCGGACCCTGGTTCCCGCGATGACCGGGGAGACCGTACCGCGGTCTTCCTGCGGCCACGCCTCGCGCGGCGCGAGCATCGAGGCCACCAGCATCACCGTCAAGCTTGAGACGCGCACGTTCAGCCTTCTACACCAATCCATCCGGTTTCCGGGGTGAATGCCTTGGTAGCGGCGCGGCACCCGGCAGCACCACGCAGAGTGTTCTCCGGCCAGCGGTGCGAGCGGAGGGTCGCCGTGACGGTCTGCAACTGTCACACTGGCACGAGGGCCCATCCGCGGCCCGCCCGGAGTGGAAGGGCGGCACGGCCATGCGTGTGGTGTCATGATTTCCGGGGGCTCTGGAGGAACGGCGTGGGTATTGCTGCGGTCGCCTGGATCGGCCTCCTGGCGGGTCCGGCCGGCGGCGACGACCCCGGGGCGCTCCTCGATCGCGTACGGAAGCTGCGGCTGCGGGGAGAGCTGGTGGAGGCGCAGTCCACGGCCGAGCGGGGCCTAGCGTCCGAGCGTGCGTCCGCCGCGGATCGCGTCCGGCTGCACCTGGAGCTCGCGCGCATCCACGACCGGCACGGGCTCCACCAGAATCGCCGGCCGGTGGCGGCGGTCCTCGACCACGTGGAGAAGGCGGAGGCGCTGGCGGGCCCCGGTGCGCCGGCGTCCCTGAAGGGCGCCATCGAGCTGGTCAAGGCCATGCACTACTACCGCGCGGACGGGGCGGAGGCCCATCGGTCGGCCGCGACCCGCCACGCGCAGGAGGCGCTGCGCCTGTTCGAGCAGGCGGCGGACGGCCACGGAGCCGCGGACGCCGTGCACCAGCTGGGCTTGATCCACCTCATGCGACGCGAGCTGGGACCCGCCCGCGAGCTGTTCGACCGCTCGCTGCGCCTCGACGACGGGGCCGGCAGCCGCGCGGAGTTCCGCGGCGACTACGAGCGCCACGTCGGCTTCGTGCACACCTTCGCGGGCAACGGGGCGGCGGCGATCCCCTGCCTGGAGCGATCCCTGCGTCACCGCCAGGAGGCGGATGCGCTCGACGCGAGCCTGTTCGCGGCGGAGGCGCTGGGCGCGGCCCTGGTCGACGCCGGCCGGGGGCCGGAAGCCCGCCCCCTGCTCTTGCAGGCGCTGCTGCTAGCCGAGCGCTTCGACTCACCGGTCGGGAAGGCGCGTACCGGGATGGCGCTGGGCCGGATGTACGAGGCCCTGAACGATGCCTGGAGCGCGGCCCTCGCCTACGAGATGGCGCGCCGCGCCGCCGTCAGCGTGTCCCTCGACTCGATCGCGGGCCGCGCCCGCGAGTCGCTCGGGAGGTTGGCCGCGTCCGCTCGCGCGCAGCCCTGACCAGAGTCGGACGCCGGCTCAGCCCGCGCAATCCTGGGCGGCGCGGCCGCCGATACCTCGGCGGTCACGCAAGCATGCGTGCGTGTACGATGAGTCCGCCTTCCAAGAGGTACACCGCCGCTGCGTGCAGCTCGGTGGGAAACCCGTCGAGGCGGATGCCGCTGATCGCCTCCTCGTCGATGACGTACGAGCCCACGTGGATGCGGTGGCGTACCGCGCAGTGGAGCTGCGGGCTCTGCGCGAACAGCTGACCGTAGAAGCTGCGCATCGCGTCGCGGCCCTGCCTCAGCACCCGGCCACGGCCGTCCTCGATGACGGCATCGGGTGAATAGCACTCGAGGAACCGGTCGAGGTCCCTCGCGTTGTACGCGGCGACCATTTCTGCGACCACGGCGACGGGGTCAGCGGTCATGAGCCGGGGGCCTCCTGGTGGCGGTCGGGTCACTCGCGATGGGCGTCACGCTGCCGTGCAGGCCCACCGACAGCGCAATTGCGCACCCGACGCTTGCGCCGATTCTCACGGGTGACTCCGCTCTCTGTTGCGTACGCGCAACAGCTGATAGCCACACTGGTGTCCTGGCACCTAGGGATAGATGACGCGCCCGTCCCTGATCGTGTAGCGCACGGCGGCCAGCGCGCGGACATCCAGCGACGGGTCGCCCGCGAGCACGACGAGGTCTGCGCGCAGCCCGGGGGCGATCCGGCCGAGACGGCCCGGCTCACCGAACTTCGCGGCGGGCGCGACGGTGAGAGAGGTCAGGATCTGCGCGAACGTCATTCCTGCCTGGGCCATCAGGACGTACTCCTCGGTCGGGTCGTAGTCGTCCATTCCGCCGACGTCGGAGCCGAAGAGGACGACGCCTCCAGTGGCGAGCCAGGCGGCCAACTGGCCGGTACTCGTCTGGGCCGATCGCTCGCCGAGGGACGCGCGGTCGTGGCGAAGCTGGTACTTCCAGATCTTCAGCGTCGGGATCAGGCTGACCTTCGCTTCGCGCATTGCCGTGAGCACGGCGTCGTCCCACGGACCGGTCTGGGGCGTGGTGTGGGCGATGACGTCTACGCCGGCCTGCACGGCGGCCAGGAGGCCGTCGCGGCTGCCCGGATGGGCGAACACCGGCTTCTTCCGCTGGCGGGCCTCGTTGACCGCGGCGCGAATCGTTTCGTGCGGCAGGACGGCAGACGGCGGACGGCCCC